>JBBRSI010000009.1:0-47473 GCA_038245585.1 Chitinophagales bacterium | reverse complement strand
GGTAGCAACCATTCCCCGGATGTGGAAGAACTGCCAAATGCGCGGGCGATCTTTTCAACCACCACTTCAAACCTTCTTTCATTAAATTTTATTTCCATGCGCTTTTTTCTGTTGAAATTTCCGGGAGCATTCCAAACATTTTTTCATAGGCTGATTTAAAACCAGATTTCTTTTCAAAGCCTAGTTCTTCCAGTATTTGATAGAGAGAATATTGGTTGGATAAGATCATTGCCCTCGCTTTATTCATACGTTGTTTAGCAAAATATTTATGCGGGGGCAAGCCATAAATTTCTTTAAATATAATTTTAAACTTTGAAGCGCTCATCGCTGCCAGTTTTGATAAATTATTCAGTGGCATGGGCTGTTCTGAAAAATCCTGAATAAAAATCGCTTCAGCTTCTTTTACACGCGACAGATCATCGGCCGAAAATTTACCGGCCGGCAAGTTGCCGGAAATTTTTTTGTAAAAACGGCGGAAAACTCTTTCACAAATGAGCATGATCCTGTTATAAATAACAAAATTGATAAATTCATTTTCCCGGGCATCAAAAATTTCATGAAACCATTTTTTATATTCAGCATCCATGGGTTCATTATAAAAAAGATTGGTTAAAAGATTCAGGTGATTGTTTATTTGAACACCTGCTTCCGACTCTCCGAAGAATTGATGCATTGCATCCTGGTGAAATAAAATATTAATACCAGAAATCGTTTGAGATTTGGCTGCCATGTAGATCCATTTTCTGTTGGTTTTATTTAATTGCACTTCCGGGTTATAGTCTTTTTCAAGAACATGTTCATTATCCAACCGAATAATTAAATTTTCATCTTTAATTTTCTTTTGATGAAAATGTATTTCCGTATTGAAAGTTGCATTAAAAATCATGCATTCAATACCATCAGGAAAAGAGAGCAACCGAAAAAATCCTTTACCATACGCAGCCGGAATATTTACTATATTTTTGGAATACTTTACTTTTAAAGCTTTGCAAATTTGCTTTAATAAATTTTCATACGTTGACAGGCCATATTCTATGGTGATCAATTCAATTTTCTTTAAAGGTATTTCAGGGGATTACGTTTTGCGGAGAGAATATATTTTTTTATATTGAGCCAGAAAGCCAGGATCATATAAATAATAACGGGAGAGCCCATTGTAATAAAGGAGATGTAAATAAACCACATACGGATACGTGTGCTGGCAATGCCCAATTTTTCCCCAATTGCGGAACATACGCCAAATGCCTGCCATTCCACGAAACTTCTCAATTTTTTCATATTGCAATTTAAATAGAATTTATTTAAAAATGTCAAGTCCTGGCCAATGATTTTTTAAACAATTGGTTACAAACCATATTTTTAATGGACTTATAACTAAAATTGATATCCCGGAAGCTCTTTACTTTTTATAATTTTATACATAGAATGGATATAATAATTGGAGTGCCAGGAGAAAATCTGATAAAAATTTTATGAAAAAATATATCGTGTTTTATTTATTTGTCTTTTCAATTTTTCCTGAGGTTGTAAAAAGCCAGGAAAAAAATGCCCCTGCAAAACTATCTGTAATCGGCTATTATGCAGGCAATGCGGAGAAAGTGGGTGACTATCCCATTGAATACCTCACACATATAATTTATAGTTTTTGTCATTTAAAAAAT
The DNA here is from genome assembly GCA_038245585.1 of Chitinophagales bacterium. Lineage (GTDB taxonomy): Bacteria > Bacteroidota > Bacteroidia > Chitinophagales > Chitinophagaceae > JAFDXJ01. The sequence continues at coordinate 45,812 of JBBRSI010000009.1, read as the reverse complement.
GGCTTGTTGCATGTTGAAAATAAAAATGATTCCGCTACAATCCGGGCTATTGTTGCGTTGAAAAAAAGAAACCCTTCCCTAAAAGTTATTTTGTCAATGGGAGGCTGGGGCGGGTGCGCACCATGTTCTGAAGTTTTTTCCACGGAGAAAGGCCGGGATGGTTTTTCAAAATCCACAAAAAGTTTACTCGAATATTTCAAGGCTGATGGCATTGACCTGGATTGGGAATATCCCGCGATCTCCGGCTTTCCGGGGCATTTATTTCAGCCGGGCGATAAAGAAAATTTTACCCGGTTACTTCAATCTCTGCGCAACACACTCGGCAATAAATACGAAATCAGTTTTGCAGCCGGCGGTTTTACAAATTACCTGGATTCATCTGTGGAGTGGGGAAAAATTGCATCATTGGTGGATAAAGTTAACCTCATGACGTATGACCTGGTAAATGGCTTCAGCACCGTCACCGGCCATCATACGCCACTTTATTCCGCGCCCGGGCAAATAGAATCTACGGATCATGCGGTTCAATATTTAGAAAGTATTGGTTTCCCAAAAAATAAATTGGTCATAGGCGCCGCATTTTATGCAAGAGTTTTTGATGTATATAATAATAAAAATAACGGGTTGTATATGCCGGGCAAATTTAATCATGGCATTTCCTACAAAGATTTTGACACTGTGGCACTCAAAAAGCAAGGGTTCAATTATTATTGGGATTCGCTTGCCGGTGCACCTTATTTATATAGCCCGGAAAAAAAGCAACTGATCAGTTTGGATGATACACATTCCATTTTTTTAAAAACGAAATACGCACTGGATCAGCGTTTGAATGGGATTATGTTCTGGCAATTGGGCGATGATAAAACAAAAAATGGCCTGCTGGAAGTTATTCATGAAGCATTAAAAGAAGAATAAATTGGCCAATGAATTTAATTGAATTGATAAAAAATTTGTAAATCCGGTAAAATTTACTTATCTTAACTGCTATATCTGTGATCTGAATATTTTTGGCATTGTTTTAGTTTGTAAAATCACAGTATATTTTTAATTAAAAATAAAATTTCAAATCATGAGCAAGCAAAAATTATTAGCCGGAGTATTACTCGGCGCAGCGGCAGGAGCCGTATTAGGTATTTTATTCGCACCGGATAAAGGAACTGAAACACGCAAGAAAATTGCAGAAAAGAAAAATGACCTCGCAGGTAAAGTAAAAGATTCTTTTAATGAATTTGTAGATGGTGTTTCTGAGAAAGTAGAAAGTACAAAAAATACAATGAATGAGTGGAAAGAAAAAGGTAAGGATAAATTAAACAGCCTTCGTTCAAAAGCTGAAGAAGTTTCATAAAACATGTAATGGTTTTAAGATAAAGAGAAAACAAAAGTTTTCTCTTTTTTTATACAGTTTATTTTAAAAATATTTTAGTGTACTTCCTTATCCACTATGCTTTTAAGCGAAGCATAACGTTCTTGCCTGCCTTTATTATTTAAATTATACGTCATTAAAAACGCGCAATATTGATGCGTATAATCCACCCAGGGAAATGAACCAAAAAGTCCGGGGCTGCTATAAAAATTATTACCAATATCATCTTTTATTAACCATTCACCAAAACCATAACCGGCAATTTTAGATTCATCCGGGGAATAGATAACTTTTACATCGGGCGTAATGCGGTTTACCTGTATGGCTTTTATGCTTGCAACGCTTAAAATTCTTTTGCCATGATAGGTACCATTATTTAGCATCATTTCTAAAAACTGCAAATAATCATTGGCTGTGGAGTTGGCGCCACCGGCCGGCAGTGGAACTTTTCCCAAGCCAAAATCTGTTTGTTGCATGTCCAATGGCTTTGCGATCCGATCTTCAAAAAGTGTTTTAAAATCTTTGCCGCTTATTTTTTCTATCACCGCCGCCGCAATTTGTAAACCCACGTTGCTGTAATGAAATGATTTTCCGGGTTCGGATTCCATGGGCAAGGCTGCAATGCGTTGAATCGCTTGCGCCATATTTTCGGAAGTCACGATTTCTTTTATACCCTCTTTTAATTCGGGCGCTTTGATGCCCGTTGTATGAGAAAGGCATTCAGTGATGGTTATGTTTCCTTTTCCATTGGCTGAAAGGATGGGTAAAAATTTGCCAACCGTGTCTTCTAAATTTAATGTGCCCTCATCAACGAAAGTCATGACCAGTGCGGCACTCAGCCATTTACTACAACTTGCAATAGGCACTTTTTTATCAGCTGAAAAATCACCTATATCCATTTTATTTTTTTGTGAACGAGCCATCAAAGAAGAAGCAGTTTGCTGTGCCGGTGTCATAATATTGATTGCCTGATCATATATCATTTTGTCATTTTTAAAAATGACAAGTACCGACCTGCCACCCATTTCGCCGGTATTGTTTTGAAGCCATTTCGTGACGTTGGAAAAGTCCTGTGAAAAACAGTTTGAACTTATTAGAAAACCAAGAAATAAAGTTGTAATGAACTTTATTTTTAATACGTGAAGTGACATGTTTTTTCTTCCTAAACGTTTAGTTTTAGGAAATAAGTATTCCATTTAAAATGATAACAATAACTTCAGGCTAAAATTTCTTTTGACTAATTAAACCTGTCAAACTCCTCGATTTTCCGATATGGTTTTTTGAAAAAATCGCCCACCACTTCATTAAACATATCCTTATAAAAGATAGGCGTGGAGTGGCCAGATGCAGGCAAAATCCACAAATAAGATTTCGGAATTGATTGCGCGATCAACATCGTGTGTTCAGTTCGTATCACATCATGATCACCACCAATTACGAGTACGGGACATTTGATCTTTGCTAAATCTGAAGTAGGAATATGTGGCGCATTTGACAGGAGATTCATCAATTTTAATTCATTTTTCACCATAGCATTTTGTTGCATATGCTTTACAGTATCATATTGGTCTTGCGCCCAACGCCAAACAAATGGATCAACTGCTGTAGAATCCGGTTCCAGGTTTGCACCTGTTACAGCTAACTTTTTTACTTTATCCGGGTGGCGGATGGCTAGCAATAATCCATTAATACCACCATCACTCCATCCAATCACATTACAGGAATCTACATGCAGGCTGTCCAATAATGCATTTAAATCATCTGCCATCATTTCATAACTCAAAGAATCACTGAAATCGTAAGACTTGCCCTGTGAGCGGCTATCCGCGAGAATCACGCGGTAATTTTTAGAGAAATAAGGGATTTGGTATAAAAAATTATTGATAGATCCACCATTACCGTGAATGATCAACAGAGGTGTACCACTTCCATATTCTTCATAATACATATTGAATCCGCGCGTCTTTATAAATTTACCGACTTTATCATTCCGGCCATAAATGGTGGTATCAAATGGTGATACGCCATCAGTTTGTGCGAAAGAAGTTTGAAAAAATAAAATAGTGATCAGTAAAAAAAAGACTGGAGTAAAATTTTTCATACAAGGAATTGTTTGTTGGTTTTGATAAATAAGATTTTAGTAAAGATTAATTATTTTTTTCGTTTTGAATAAATTAATTCATCTATGTATTCGCCATTTTTAAAAATAGTTTTCCTCAAAATAGCTTCCTGCTCAAAACTACATTTTTCCAACACTTTTTGAGAAGCTGTATTTGTACCAAAAGGACGGGCGAAAACACGTTCAATATTAAACTCATTAAAGGCAATTTGAACGACCTGGTTCAAAGCTTTAGTTATGATTCCTTTGTTCCAATATTTTTCTCCCAGCCAATAACCAATCTCTGCATTTTTACTGTAAATATCCTGTTGTGGATGAATACCAATTCCTCCCACAGCTTTTCCCTCTATATCAATAGCAAAAATGTGTGTGGGTTTATCAGCCGTTGCAAATGCAATAAATTTTTTTCCTGAATCTTCTGTATATGGATACGGAAAACCATCTGTCATAAATTTTGCAATGAGTGGATTATTCGCATGCAGTACCAGGCTTTCAAGATCACTTATATTCCATGGCCTTAGAATAAAATCCATAAAAGTATTTTTTAAATAAAATTGAATTATTGAATTTAAAAAAAGAAGAATTTTACTTATCAATTTCATCCGTATCGAATCTTTTGACAGATTGAATACCATTTAAATTTTTAAGTTGATCTACCAAATCATCCAGTTCTTCTTTGTCGTGCACAAATATTTTTATAGTGCCTTCAAAAAGTCCTTCCATTGATTCAATAGTCAATGCTGCAATATTTATTTTCATTTCACCACTGATCACATTCGAAATTTTATTCACCACACCCACATCATCCATACCGATTATTTTTAAACCGGTCAGGAAAGAAATTTCTTTATTTTTTGCCCACTTTGTTTTCACGATGCGATGTCCGTAATTGGCCATCATCTGCGCGGCATTCGGGCAATTAGTTCGATGAATGCTCAACCCTTTACCAGTGCTAACAAATCCAAAAACACTGTCACCGGGAATTGGATTGCAACACTGTGCCAGCGTGTATTTGATCTTATCACTGCTTTCCCCGAATATGATGAGTTCAGAATCTTTTTTAGAATGCTTATTATCTGGTTCTGTTTTAATTTCAGGAATTTTTACCACGCGCGGCATCTCTAATTTATCACCCAGCACATGAAAGTTTTTTAAATCTTTCAGGTCATTCGATTTTACCGCTATATCATAAAACAAATCCAGTTGAGAAAGCACTTTATAATAACTTACTAATTCATCAATATTATGCTGGCTGAAAGCAGCGCCCATGCCTTCCAGTTTTTTCTGCAAAATATATTTTCCATCATCTGCAATTTTTCGCTTTTCTTCTTTTAAAGAATCTTTTATTTTACTGCGCGCTTTTGCCGTCACTACAAAACCCAGCCAATCATCATTGGGTTTTTGTTTATTGCTGGTTATGATTTCTATTTGATCACCACTGCGTAATTTATGACTGATGGGCACGAGTTTATGATTGACTTTTGCACCAATACATTTACTGCCCACCGCTGTATGAATTGAAAATGCAAAGTCCAGCGCAGTTGAACCGGTAGGTAACATTTTCACTTCACCTTTTGGTGTATACACATAAATTTCTTCTGCTAAAAAACTCACTTTAAAATCCTGGAGAAAATCAATGCCGTCTGTATCCTGATTAGAAATGGCATCACGGATTTGTGTAAACCATTTATCAAACCGGTCTTCAGTATTTGAACCTTCTTTATATTTATAATGTGCAGCCAAACCTTTTTCTGCAATTTCATTCATGCGTTTGCTGCGAATTTGAACTTCCACCCATTTACCCTGCGGTCCCATTACGGTTGTATGCAAAGCCTCATAACCATTGCTTTTCGGATTGCTCAGCCAGTCGCGAAGCCGCTCTGGTGCCGGGTTGTATTCATCTGTGATAAATGAATAGACTTTCCAGCAATCTTCTTTTTCTTTTTCAGGCGCAGAATTGATAATGATGCGAATAGCAAAAAGATCATACACCTCTTCAAAACTTACATTCTTTTTTTTGATCTTATTCCAGATTGAATGAATACTTTTTGGCCGGCCATAAATTTCAAAATCAATGCCTGTGCTATTTAATTTATCCTTGATTGGTTTTATAAATTCATTGATATAGCGTGTACGTTCTCTTTTAGTTTCAGACAATTTTCGTGCGATCTCTTTATATGCATCCGGCTCTACATATTTCATCGCCAGGTCTTCGAGCTCCGTTTTAATATTATATAAACCCATCCTGTGTGCCAGTGGCGCATACACCCAAACGGTTTCACTGGCGATCTTTAATTGCTTTTCCCGTTTCATGTAATCCAGCGTGCGCATATTATGTAAGCGATCAGCCAGTTTAATGAGAATCACCCGCGGATCATCTGTAAGTGTGAGTAATATCTTTTTAAAATTTTCTGCCTGCTGACTAATATTAGTATCAATGACGGATGAAATTTTTGTAAGACCATCCACGATGCGGGCGATCTCGTTACCAAATTCCCTTTCCACATCTTCGAGCGTGATGTCTGTGTCTTCGACAGTATCATGCATCAGCGAACAAATGGTGGAACGCACGCCGAGGCCAATTTCATCCACACAAATCATAGCAACTGCCAATGGATGAAAAATATAAGGTTCGCCACTTTTGCGTCGCATCGTCTTATGGGCATCGGCTGCCATTTCAAAAGCAGTCCGGACAAGTTCCTTATCACCCCGTTTTAGCTTTGGATGCAGGCTACGCAATAGTGCACGGTATTTTCGCAGGATCTCTTTTTTTTCCTGTTCTTCGTTCAATGCATATTTGGGAAGTTCGGGCTCTGTAATAGTGATTGTTTGAGGACTCATTCTAGCACGAATTTACTGAATATTGGAAAACATTATTCAGCGGATATAATTAATTTAAAAAAATATTTTATTAAAAATAAGAATGGGCATCTCCAAATCTTCAATTATGATTATTGGCTATCCATTCAAAATTTCAGTCACCTTCTCCAATTTTACAGTACTTAAATTAATAACTATTTCCTGACTACCCGCATCTTCCTGAAGCTCTATAAAATTTTTATTTTGTTCTTTTCCATTTAATAAAATAGTCGTTTGATTATCCTTAATATCTTTATTGATCGTAATTTCATACATCGTTTTTTCATACCTGTAACTTATAGAAAATGTATCCCAGGCTGCAGGTGTACAGGGCAGAATATACAGTTTATTTCCTTCCCGACGGAGGCCAAGCAGTGATTCAAGTATAAATTGATACATCCATCCCGCAGAGCCTGTATACCAGGCCCATCCACCTCTTCCTTCATGTTCGGGATTACTGTAAATATCTGCCACAGCTACATAAGGTTCCACTTTATAGCGCTCAATTAATTCCACCGTTTTTGCATGATTCACAGGATTGATTAGGGAAAATAATTCCCACACTTTTTCATTATCTCCAAGTGCTGCAAAAGCCATCATTGTCCAGATGGCGGCGTGTGTATATTGGCCACCATTTTCACGCACACCCGGTACATAACCTTTTATATATCCCGGATCCAATTCTGAAGTATCAAATGCAGGATCCAATAATTTTATAATTCCATGTTCACGATCCACCAGGTATTGATCTACTGATTTCATTCCTGAAACAGAGCGTTCTTTTTCACCACCACCCGAAAGCACGGACCAGCTTTGCGAAATAGAATCAATCCTGCATTCTATATTTTTAGTGGAACCCAAAGGAGTTCCATCGTCAAAATAAGCCCTGCGATACCATTCCCCATCCCATACATTTTTAGAAATATTATCCTTTAATTTTTTTGCTTGTGCTGCACATTCTTCCGCAAAATCTTCATCTTTTTGTGCTTTGGCAATTTTTGCAAAACTGGTTAAATTATCATACAGGAAAAATGCCAGCCACACGCTTTCACCTTTGCCTTCAATGCCCACGCGATCCATCCCATCATTCCAGTCGCCGGAACCGATCAACGGTAAACCATGCACGCCAAAACGAAGTCCATGTTTTATCGCCAGCTTGCAATGATTATATAATGGTTCAAAATAATTTAAATAAACAGGCAGGTCATAATAAGAATCTTCATGCACATTCAATGGCCGTCCTTCAAGGAAGGAAACCGGATGTTGCAAAATATCCATATCACCTGTATGATTGATATATTTACTGGTCACAAATGGTAACCATAAATAATCATCAGAACAATTAGTGCGTACTCCACGACCTGTCGGCGGATGCCACCAATGTTGCACGTCGCCTTCTTTAAATTGCCTGGAAGCACTTAGTAAAATTTGATCCCTCGCAACATTTGGTTTGGTATGTAGTAGAGACATTACATCCTGCAACTGATCACGGAAACCAAACGCTCCACCCGATTGATAGTAGCCACTGCGGCCCCAGACACGGCAGGCTAAAGCCTGGTAAACAAGCCAGCCATTTGCTAGAAAATTTAATGCATTGTCGGGCGTGTTTACCTGCACTGCACCAAGCGTTTCATTCCAGAAATCATGAATTTTTTTCAAAGCATCGTGCGAAAATTCAGGGTCTTTGGTGGATTCTATAATTTCACGGACTTCATGCTCATTATTGCCAGCTCCAAGTCTAAAAATAATTTCCTTTTCTTCACCAATATAAAGATCAATAGGAATTTGGATAGCTGCACATGGATCGAGCGAAGCGCCATTTCTGCCGGACAATTTTACCCTTCCCAGGGAGGCCGGGTTTTGCAGTGTACCATTTCTACCAATAAATTCTGTACGGTCGCAGGTAAAACTTATTTTGTTGGTATGCGCAATAAAGAAACAAACCTGTTCATTAAAAATAGGGTTATACCTGTTCCTTGAAAATAGTGCACCTGTTTCCGCATCTTTTTCTGTTATTACATACATAGAAGTTTTAGAGCGCATATCGCCCAATACCCATTCTGTATAACCGGTTACACTAATTTTTCTATCTCTGCCGGAAAGATTTTTTAAACGAATCGTGGTGAATTTTAAAGTTTTTTCAATGTCCACATAAATGGACGTCTCCGAATGAATACCATTTTCAATATGTTCAAAAACGGTATAGCCAAAACCATGGCGTGTGAGATAAGGTTCTTTCCCTGTTGCCGGTAATGGAGTGGGCGACCAGAATTTTCCATCTTCTTCATCACGAATATAAAATGCTTCACCACCGGAATCTGTTACGGGATCATTATGCCAGGGAGTTAAACGATATTCATGTGCATTTTCCAGCCAGGAATAAGCAGAACCACTTTCAGAAATAACCGTACCGAATCGTGGGTTGGCAATAACATTTACCCACGGTGCAGGCGTTCTTTTTTTATCATCTGTATAAATAATATATTCTTTTCCATCTTTGGTAAAACCTCCATATCCATTTACAAAAACAAGTCCTTCCGGTAATTGTAATTTTTCCGTTACTACATTTTTTGAGCTGTTGCTAAAACTCGGCAAAAGCAGTGGCGGCAGGGGTTTTGAATTTATTTTTTTATTGATCTGTTCTTCCAGGGTGCCTGCGTGGTCATCAATAATGATGCGCGCAATTGTTTGAAATAAAATGCGGTCTTCATTGGTTACCTGTTCTGAACGCCTTACATAAATATTGCCCGGTTGTTCATTGGAAGTTGTGTTTGCAGAAGCAGTTACCAGGTTCATGATTTGCTCCTGTAATTCCTGTCGGTACGCGCCAAAATCTTCATTCAAGATAATAAGGTCTACTGCAATTCCTTTCATCCGCCAGTATGCATGTGCTTTAATTAATTGTACCACAAGTGCAATATTTTGAATATCATGAACACGTAAAAGCACAATCGGAATATCTCCTGAAATAGAATAACTCCAAAGTCCGTTTTGGCCTTTTGAATTACTACTGATCGTTTCAGGTGCAGCACGCAATGTGGCATTTGGATAAATGATAGCACCGGCCATGCGCACATATAATTGCGCTTCTCCTTCACTTGCATTAATTTGATGCAGTATCACCTGGTTGTGTGTCCATGACAATTCAAAGGCACGATTTTTTATGTGTTTGTCCTGGTATTTATACATAAGGTTCTCACACAATTCTTTTGAATCTGCCATGCCGGTGATCATGTCAAACGTCGCGGTCTGATTGGGTTTCAACTCAAATTCATAACAAACTGATACGCAGGGATCCAATACAGAACCATCGGCACCGCTCATTTCAAAATCATTATCCATTGCCCTGGGTTTTGAAACATTTCTTCCACGGCCAATAAAATTTGAACGGTCTGTTTCAAAACCTGCTTCACTAGTTTCAATACCATCCGCATTTACCAAATGAAACATCCATGGTGGATTTTCATCTTTTGATCTTGGCCTGCGCGTACAAATAATAGTGGATTGTTTGGGATGAATTTTTGTTTGCACAAATAAATTACTGAAGGCTGGATGCGCTTCATCCGCAGCCTGCGGTGCGATCACCACTTCGGCAAAACTTGTTATCCTGATTTTTTTTACACCACTATTCTTGTTGGTAACACGAACGCGCCGGAGCTCAAGATCGTCTTCAGGCGACACAACGATTTCTGTCTTTGTTTCGAAACCATTATCGGTACGTTTAAACTCCGCATGGCCCTGTGAAAAAACTGCTTCATAGGTTTGACTTTTTTGTAAAACAGGTTGGTACGTATTTGACCAAAATTCACCAGTGCCAAGATCTTTGACATAACAAAATAATCCTTTATTATCTAGTGTGCCATCTTCGCGCCAGCGTGTTACTGATAAACCATTCCAATGACTGTATCCACCCCCTGCATTTGTTATGCCCACCTGGTATTTACCATTTGATAACAGTTGCATTTCTGGAACAACTGTATGTGGTGAATGTATAACACGCAATTGTTGGTTGGAACTTGCAGGCCTTGCATCAATAATATCTGATGTATGTGAATAGAATATACTGGCCCGCGGAATTCGTTCCTGTAATAATAACATGGCAGATTGTAATTGCGGATCAGCTTCGAATCTTTTCTGCATTTGTTGCCCCAATAAAATTGTAGCCAATGATAAAAAACCCATGCCCTGGTGATGCACCATGAAAGAACAAATAGGTACATGATCTTTGCCACGCGGTAAACGTGAAGCCGTGTAATCAATGGCTTCAAAAAAACCATATTTACCTTCAAAACCTTTATGTGACATAGATTGAAGATTGAGCAATGCTTCATGTGGTTTTACCATCAAGGCCATCACTGTTGCATAAGGTGCGATCACGAGGTCTTCACTCAAACCTCTTTTCAAACCGAGATCAGGAACGCCAAATGCACGGTATTGATAATTCAGATTTGAATCAACCATATTATACCCGGATTCTGAAATTCCCCAGGGAACATTTCTTTGATTTCCATAATCAATTTGCCGTTGCACCATCGCGCGATTCGTTTGCTCCAATAATGTATTTGCATAGGTGGGCATAACAATCTGCGGCATCAGGTATTCAAACATAGATCCGCTCCAGGAAAGCAATACAGGAGATTTGCGTGTATACGTGAGTAAACGCCCTAAAGCAAACCAACTTTCCTGTGGCAGTTTCCCCTGGGCGATTCCGATAAAAACACCGAGCCTGCTTTCCGATGCTAAAAGATCATAATAACCGCGGTCTTTTTCATGCGCATCTACATTATATCCGATGTGTAATAAGTTATTGGAACGATCGAATAAAAATTCGAAATCTATATCAGAGAACGAAGTACATTCTTCGATGAGTGCCTGTATGGACATCAATAATTCCGATGCATTTGAAGCGCCGTTACTGATTGCTTCCTGCCAGCTTGAAGTGTCATATTCATCAATATTTTTTTCATTCTGCGTATGTAAAATTTCTATTTCCTTTTGTAAAATATTTTTCCCATCTGCTAATTCAGACCAGGTTGGAATTTTTGTAAAAAAAGATAATTCATTCATTTTTTCCAAACCATTTTTTTCAATCCATGGCGTATACATTTCAAGCTCATCTATACATTGCTGCACCTGGATATCAAATTTCCTGATCCAATAATCTGTAATCCCCTGAAAATTATTTTCTGCTTTTTTAATTTCTGTAGAAAGTATTTGCAAAATAGTATGTACTGAAAATAAAGATTCCGGGTAATGCTCATGTGCTTCATCTAATTTTTGCGTGAGTACTTTGAATTGTGCATTTTTATTTTCTGTAATACTTTCTTTAATGATGCTTAACGTCGTTCTAAGCCCTGTGAAAAATTCCGGTTGAATAATTTTTTGATGCGGCATAGATAACAAACCTTGTTTGAAAACCATCAAATGACCGGCAAGGTTTCCACTATCTACAGAAGAAATATATTTTGGGTTTAAAGGATTCAAAGAAAGGGTATCATACCAATTATAAAAATGGCCACGGAAGCGTTCCATTTTATTCAGTGTGCTGAAAGTTTTTTTCGTACTTATTATGAATGCATGTAAGGTAGAATAACCAAAATCATAAGCGGATAAATGGGAGAGAAGCGCTATGCCAATATTCGTCGGCGAAGTCCGGTGGGCAACAGTTTCAACGGGATGTTCCTGGTAATTATCGGGTGGAAGATAGTTGTCTTCTTCCGTTATGAAATCTTCAAAAAAGGCCCAGGTTTTTCGGGATAAATTTCGCAAAAAAATCATTTCATGCGCGGCTAATTCTGCAACACGCCGCGTGCCGGGCTTACTGATTCTCCAGGCAATATAAGGCGCGATCAACCATAGTACTAAAACAGGAGAAGCATACAAAATGATCTCCAGGTTTTTTTGTGAAGCAAAGCCGGCTACAAATAAAATGATCAATGGACAAATCCACATCACCAGGTACGTTTTTCCGAGGCTGCTTCTTGATTTAAATTTTTGACTGTGTGAGGGTGTCCATTGCAGTAAATGTCTTTTTGAAATGATGAGTCTCCAGTTGGTGCGAAGGATCGCGTCTGTATTAAACCAGGCTTCGAATGGCAGGCAGGCTGTATTGAATAATGCAGGATATAACATATCCAAAAATGCTTTCGCTGTTTCTTTGAGATGCGGAATCAGTTCCAGTTCTTTTGGAGGATGGATGAGTTGCCAGATGCTATTAAAAATGATGGGCAAAATAAATATTAAACCAAAACCAATTGTCCAGTAAAGTGGATGTGGTAAAACCAGCCAACCAAAAATTACCAGTACCAATAATGCCGGCGCTACAAGACTTCTGCGGAGATTATCCAAAATCTTCCAGTGCGATAAACCCGATAAACGATTGCTTTGTAATTTACCATTTGGTCCGGGAGAAAATGGTAAAGCCCAGCTTGCGATTTGCCAGTCGCCACGCACCCAGCGATGCCTGCGATTCACGTCAGTCATATATTTATCGGGGTATTCTTCATACAACTGAACATCTGTTACCAAACCTGAACGAACATAACTTCCTTCCAATAAATCATGACTAAGGATACGGTTGTCTGGAAACCTGTTATTCAATACTTTTTCAAATGCATCAATATCATAAATACCTTTTCCTATAAAAGAACCTTCTCCAAATAAATCCTGGTACACATCAGAAGTGATACGTGTGTATGGATCAAGCCCGGCATCATTGCTATGAATTTTTGCATACCAGGAACTGTTGCCTTTTGGCAAACTTGCAGACACGCGCGGCTGCAAAATTCCATACCCATTTACTATTCTTTTTTTCTGGTGATCATATACAGGTAATGAAAGCGGATGCGCCATTGCAGCAATCATTTTTACTGCAGTCTCTCGTGGTAATTGTGTATCAGCATCGAGCGTAATTATATATTTTATGGGTGGTAAAGATTTCAGGTCACCGGAAATGACCGCGAACGAATTTTTATTTTTATTACGCAGGAAAGCATTGAGCGCAGAGAGTTTGCCCCGTTTCCTTTCATAGCCCATCCATTTTTTTTCTCTAAGATTCCATTCCCTGTTTCGATGAAATAAATAGAAAATACAACGCCCTGATTTTTCATATTTTTTGTTGAGACTTTCAATACTTTTTTTTGTATAGCTGATCAACTGCTCATCATCGGGCATATTTTGTTCCGGCGCATCCGGGAAGTCTGTCAATAAAGCATATATCAATCCTTCATTCGGATTGGCGAGATAGCGTACTTCCAAAGCTTCTACAAGGTCGTCAATAATTTGAACAGAACCGATCATGGAAGGCACAGCAACCATTGTATAACTATTGCGTGGAATAAATTTCGTAAAATCCATTTTTGGTAAAAGAGATGGCTGTACTATAAGCGTGGAAATCCAGTTGATGATCCATGTAGAAAACTGGCTTAAACCAATGAATGACAATATTCCTATTCCGGCAATGATCCAGTTATTGATATGATATTTATATAAATAAAAACATGTGATGGAAACAAGAATGATCGTTAAAAAGATGATAGAGCCAGCATAAATCTGCAGGTGAATGTTTTTAAAAAAATGATTGAATTTTTCACGTGTCGAAAATTGCACATTTGCAGCTCTTTGTGTTTGACGGACTCCTTTATCAATTAAAAAATAACCGACATGCCTTTCCCGAACAGGTCCATGTTCATTGTTTTTTTCAGAAGCCAGGTTAATAACAATCTCCGCAATATCAGTTTCAGAAAATTTACTTTTTTTGGCAATCCCTTCAATCACATGCCTGTAATAATCACGCGTTGCAAAATCCATTTTTGTATAAGTTCCTTCAATATCCGTACTGAGAATTTTATTGACTTCACTTAATTTTTCAACAAAAGATTTCCATTCTGTGGTGCTTAACAGCCGAAGGCTTTTTATACTATTACTAATAGATACCTGGTCTGCAGCCTGTTTCTGATTTTCAAACAGAATCATTTCTCCGGCAGTGTCGCCTATTTCGGCAAGCTGTTGTTCCATCCAGGAAAGCGGAAGTGTATGTGCAGGCCCTTTCCCTTGTAATTTCCTGGAAAATTCTGACACAAAAGCGCTGCTGAGCGAGGGCATGCTACGCGCCATATCCGCAATTTTTAAAATGAGATCTTTGGGATTATTCTCCGCTGTTTTTTTTAATTCATCTGACCAATAACCTGCTATATTCAAATCAATTCTGTCAATGGCAATGCGTGTGGCGATCCTGCGTAAATTTTCAATCAAAGCCAACCGAAGCATAATTGGAATTGCCCATAATTCTCCCAATGTAAGTTTAGTAGAAATTTGATAGGACTCAATAAAACTGGTGAGATTTCCAATATCAACGCGGCCGTCACTATGAGAAATTATTTCCAGCGCGATATCATACACACGGGGAAGTTTCGCTGAATTTCCATTGGATAAAATTGGAAGATTTTGGCTATACCCTTTGGGTAAATGTTTCCTGCCAATGGATATCTGTTCTTCAATCAAATAAAAGTTATCCAGCAACCATTCGCTCGCTGGCGTGATGTTGCGTTTTTCTTTTACTGCTTCTACTAACAGGTTGCGGACTTCCAGCAATATTTTTTCATTATCTCCAAGTCTTTTTAATAACCTGTCCTGGCTTTTTGTTTCCAGAATTCCATGTAAAGAAGCCACTCTTTCTCCATGCTGCTTCATCATCCAGCTATTATATAATTCGGAACGCAAAGGTTCTTCACTGGAAAATTTTTGTTGCACGCCTTCCCCTAGAAAGTGGGAACGCATATTCAATAAAAGATCATAAACCGTACTGGTAATATTCCGCATAGAAATTTAAATATAATGAAATAAGATTCCCAAGGGCAGGTAGAACTGTAAAGATAATTTATTGATAAGAGACCTGCAAGTTATATCCCGTGAAGCACTGGCATTGTATTTTTTTTACATATAAATTAAAAATTCCTATGAATTGCTTCTGGGAAATAATTACAAACTGTAATGCCGGAAGTAGAATTAATTTTCCTGTTTTGTCAAAAAATCTTTTTTGATATCATTCCAAACCGTATCAAAACTTCCATCACTGTCTTTTTTCCAAGCAGCTAATTTTTCCAGCATTTTTTCTTCCCTCCCTGCTTTTGATTTTTCAAAAAAATTATTGATGAAATCACTGTCCTGTTCAAAAGCTGCGCGATTATATAATTCCTTCAGCGCTTTTTCTTTTTCTAAATTAGAAAAGGCCATTTCTTTTTCGAGTTGTTCGCGTAGAAAAATTTTCTCATCATAACTTCCATTGGGTAAAATTGTTTTTGCGATCACGGGCATCAATTCAATCAATACCAAAATGATGATGAGTAAATAATACCGCGATTGTGCAGCACTATTATTTTCTAATAAATTATGTAATGCTTCAATGCGTGTGAGAAATCCATCATTCAATAACGCTGTGAAAGCCGTCATTTCCTTTTGATTGGCGAATTCTATTTTTTGCAAAGCGCTGTCAATAGATTTTATTTGAGTACCAGTTGCAATTTGCATAAGCGTATATGAACTATCTAATTTTTCATATTCATTTTGCTTTGCTTTGGCTATATCTTTCAGACCGACTTTTCCACTGCCGCCACTGCCATCCGTTTCAGCTATAAAATTATTTCTTGACGCAGCAACTTCATCATATTTTGCAGATAGTGATTGAGTTAAAATATTTTTTTGCGCCAGCAATTCATTTTTCTGCGGCGCATTCAAAGAATCCATTTTCCCTTTTTTCTCTTTGATCTTATTTTCATTATCCAAAGAGATCTGTACATGAATTTCTTTATTGAATAAATATAATAATGCGGGCTGCGCCATAAAAGTACCAATAGTGATAGCCAATAAACCCCGAAAAAGTAGTGGAATAAATTTTCTTTTATTTTTTGAATTGATGCCTTTGATCAATGCCCGGTCAATGCCCAAAATAATTCCACCCATAAAAATTCCCAGTAAAATCGCGGGAACAATATTACTCACAACCGTACTGAAAAAATAAGACCAGGCAAGCGTGGCAAAAAGCCAGGTTCCCAGGACAGTATATCCAGTGATGGCATAGCGATTTCTGTCAACCCGGCAATCCCTGATGATATCTTCTTCAGCCGTTGACAACCACCATAAGAACCTGGTAAATAAGGATGCACGATAATTCTCCCTTTGGGAAAGCACATGGTTTTCTGACTGCATTGCAGGAAATTAATTTTGTAAAAAATAGGTGGTTAAGGAAGGAATGATAAAGTAACGTTCAATATTTTAATTATAGTACGCAACAGGGTTTGAATATTGTGAATGAATGGTGAAAACTGCTCAATTCGCCGTTTACAGACTATTCAGGCGAAATTCCCCCGGTTCATTACCTTTGCCGCTCAAATTTTTTGAACTGTATGAAAACAGATAAAAATACCATCATTGGTTTTGTCTTATTGGGCGTTTTGTTTTTCGTGTTTTTCTGGTACACCAATAAACAAACGAATGCTTTGCAGGAGCGGGATGCGCAAGTAAAAGATTCTACGGAAAAAGCAATAGCAGCGCGCACTCCGGCAGTTGATACAGTCGCCATGCGGGTGGATTCTCTCCGCAGGGATTCATTATCAAAAATAACCGATGCGGGTGATTTTGAAAGTGCAGCCAAAGGTGCTGAAACACTTACAACTGTGGAGAACTCACTAATGAAGGTAATTTTTACCAATAAAGGTGGCGTGGTGAAAAGCGTGGTTTTGAAAAAATTCAGTCAAATGGACAGCACGCCTGTAGTTCTGAGCGGCGGCCCGGGCGATCAATTGGGCTATAATATAAATACCAGCCCGAATCATGCGGTGCTTACTTCCAATATGTTTTTTAATGCACCGGTCATTACTAAAAATGCGGATGGCTCACAAATGATCACGTATACGCTAAATGGTACAACAGGCCAAAGCATTACACACCAGTTTAAAATTCCTGCGAATGATTATTTGATGGACTGGAACATTTTATTAAATGGCGCGGATAAATTGCTCACTCAAAATTCATTGAACATTCAGTGGAATGTGGAATTGCACCAGCAGCAATTATCGCATGCGTATGAAGTGCAGCAGTCGAGGCTTTGCTATTTCGATAAAGATGGATATGATTATAATAGCGCGATGAGCGGCACTACAAAAGATTTTGAAATACCGGCTGACTGGGTTTCATTCAAGCAACAATTTTTCAACAGCACTTTACTCGCAAAAAATAAATTTGCTTCAGGCAAAGCTGAAATGACTTTACTGCCGGATACCACTGCGGAATTATTCACCGCAAAAGCAAGCCTCAAAGTGCAAGTGCCACAAGCTTCTATGGCCACTATTCCGATAGAAATTTATTATGGCCCGAATAATTATGACCTGCTGAAAAAGTATAATAATGGCATGGAAAATATCGTGGACTTAGGAAGTGGCGTATTTTCTTTTGTAAAATATATCAACCGCGGATTCATCATGCCGGTGTTTAATTTCATCGCTTCTTTTATTGGAAATTATGGCTGGGTGATCGCGTTACTAACTTTATTGATCAGGCTGGTTACTTCACCGCTTACCTATAAAAGTTATCTCAGTGGTGCAAAGATGCGCGTGATGAAACCCGAACTGGATGCACTGAAAGCAAAATTTGGCGATAACCAGCAAGGTTATGCGGTAGAGCAAATGAAACTCTTCCGGGAAGCGGGCGTAAACCCGCTTGGAGGCTGCGTTCCGGCACTTTTACAGATACCGATATTCTTCGCCTTATATAGTTATTTTAGTTCCAATATTGATTTGCGCGGACAACCATTTTTATGGGCAAAAGATTTATCGAGTTATGATGTAGTAGCACATTTACCTTTTTCTATACCGATGGGTTTTGGTGATCATATTAGTTTGTTTACATTGACAGCAGTGGCCACGAGTTTCATGATCTCGCTGTATAATATCAATATGACTCCGCAGCAAAGTAACCCGGCCATGAAATACATGCCGTATTTTTTCCCATTCATTTTATTATTTGTCTTTAACCGTTTGCCTTCGGCACTTACCTGGTATTATACCGTATCAAATCTTATTACATTAGGTATCCAATTTGTGATTCAGACATACATCATTGACCATGAAAAAATCCTGGCAAAGATTGATGAAAAGCGAAAAACACCGAAAGTGAAAAGCAAATTCCAGGAACGCTATGAGCAAATGATGGAGACGCAGAAAAAAGTAAAAGAATTGAAAGGCGGGAAAAAATAAGCAACAACTTTTCAGGTACCTGTTGTTTTTTAAATGAAGGATAAAAAAACATTGAGTGTGTTTGCATGCAGGCTTTTCAAAAAAAGTATAACTTGTGACCTATTCTTTGTTTTTCAGCATCATTGAAAAACAGATTTTAGTAATATAAAAAAAAACTGCTGAAGCGCCGCTACAAAATATTACTCAATTATATTATCGGCCCGCTGGTCTTTATAATTTTATCCTTTGCCATTTATGAAAAAATAAAAGGGCAGGCAACGCTGGAGCAAACAAAAGATTTGATGAAATATGCATTTTCATCAAAAAATACCTGGCCTTTAGTTTTTTTATTCGCACTCATGATTGCCAATTGGGGCATCGAAGCAAAAAAATGGCAGATACTCGTCAGGCCTGTTGAAAAGCTAAATTTATTTCGTGCATTCCGCGCCGTGTTATCCGGATTATCTCTCTCATTATTTTTACCCAATGGCATCGGCGAATACACGGGCCGCATTGTGTATATGCAGGAAGGCAACAGGCTTCGTTCTGTAGCGCTCACGATTGTCGGCAGCATCAGCCAGGTACTTGTCACATTTATTGCGGGCATTGCAGGACTCATTTATTTAAGACATTATACCTGGCCACACTCCGCACAATTTGAAGGCTTGTCACTTTTTTGGATGGATGGCATTATGTATATGATCATACTCGGCACTTTATTTTTGTTATTGATTTATTATAAATTGTCCTGGCTTACATCTGTAATTGAAAAAGTACCGTTTATTTATAAGTACAAATATTTAATAGAAAGTATAGAAGATTTTCATCCTAAAGAATTAACAAAAATCCTGCTATTGTCTGTCACGCGCTTTTGTGTTTTTGTCATACAATATCTATTATTGCTACATATTTTTAATGTGCAGGTTTTTTGGCTGGATGCGGTTTTCACAACATGTGTACTTTTTTTGGTATTAGCGATACTGCCAACGATCCCTTTAGCGGATGTAGGATTGCGTGGTGAAGCGGGTTTACAGCTTTTTGGTATAATAAGTGTAAATACGCTGGGCATTGTGGCAACGGCCACCGGCATCTGGCTCGTAAACCTGATCATACCTTCCATATTTGGAAGTTTATTTATGCTGGGTGTGCGGGTCTTTAGAAATAAATAATATGAAGAAATTAGTACTCTTAATGACCGGAATTATTTTTACTTTAAATCTCAGCGCGGGCGATGATTTTTGTGGCATCCGCAACCGTGCTTTTATCGCGGGTGAATCACTTTCCTTTAATGTTTTTTATAGCGTGGCCGGCATTTATGTAAATGCAGGCGCAGCAGAATTTAATTTAAAACTCGAGCGACTGAACAATAAACCTGTTTATCATGTCACGGGAACAGGAAGATCCAATTCGAGCTATGACTGGATATTTAAAGTGCGTGACCGCTACGAAACTTTTTTTGATACACTCAATTTGCAACCCATGAAATTTATCCGGAGCGTGGATGAAGGCGGTTACAAAAAAAATGAGAACGTAGCATTCAATCAACAGACCAATACAGCCATCACCAATGATGGTGTTTTTAAAGTACCCAATTGTGTACAGGATGTGTTGAGTTCTATTTATTATGCGCGCAATATTGATTTCAATAAATATAAAGTCGGCGATAAAATTCCTTTCTCCATGTTCCTCGACAATGAAGTGTATAATCTCTATATCCGTTACCTGGGAAAGGAAACTGTAAAGACACGTTACGGAAAATTCAATGCCATCAAATTCAAACCACTACTTGTAAAAGGAACCATTTTTGAAGGCGGCGAAAAAATGACTGTCTGGGTTTCAGATGATAATAACCATGTGCCTTTGCGCATTGAAAGTCCCATTGCAGTCGGCAGTATCAAAGTAGATATGATGGGCTATAAAAATCTGCGTTATGCGCTTTCTTCACTGGTCAGTTTCCGGTAAAATTTTATTAGATTTTTTTGGTTCCCGGCTTTTGTTTTTCATGGGACCGGAACTTGTGCCTGTCTCTACGACCGTAGAGATCGCACACTTGTACGTTCTGTACTTTGAGCGGCAAATTTTAAAGATTTGATGTCGTTTGAGCTGCTGGCTGAGCGACTTGCATTGAGCGCAGTCGAAATGAGCCGAAGCCAGTCGAAACCAGTATTGAATAAAGAAACAAATGTTCAATTAAAAGAATTTTACTAAATTGTATTCTGAAGAAAAATGATGTATATAAATAAGAGATGAATTTTTATTTTCCTTTGTAACTTTTGAGATCACTTAATAAAATAACTTTGTTTTCCAGACTGAGTCTGGCTCTTATTATAAATCCATAGTGACCTTGCAGAACTCTATGGTAGCAGGGCTTCTGCGGAAGGCACTACATTTGGGTTAGGAACTCAATTATTGCGAAGCCCTTTTAGTTTAAAATCACTTCCACAATGGCAGGAGTTTATTCATTTTAAATAAACAAGTTAGGCAATGAAATCTTATATATATTCTGATTTAAAAGGTCTTATTAACATTGATACATTAAGTACTCATAATGGTTTTTATTACAGAGTTCAAAAACCCGTATCAATAAACATGTCAAACTTTGCTTGTAGAATAGCCTTTTATGATATTAATAAATTATTACTATACTATAGACACGATACTTTTGCTCATTGGTTAAAACCTTTTCAAAGCATCAATTTAGTATTTTGGTCAAAGCAGGGTAATGTGGTTTATTTTTATGAGTATGCAAGGAATAAAGTATATGATAGTATATTTTTACATCTCCAAGAAGGATATTGTTATCGTATAAACGAGATGCAAAACAATTTTGCTATTGTTGATAGTCTTCAATTAAAGGACATGCAATATGATGAAGAAGATATTATAAAAAAATTGCAGGAACATGGCTTACGGCAACAGCCTTTAATAAAGGATAGGATACTTGGAAGAGATTTTTTTGATAGGCTATTTATTAGAAACAAATGGTATCCTGAATAAGAGGCAGAAATTATATAAATTTTACAAAGCCGTTGGGAAATCCACGCTCTTCTATGTGTTGCGCAGCACACTAAGGAGGTAAATAAAAGCCAGACTTAGTCTGGTATTAAATTAACAAAAGTTCAATTTAAAGAATTTTACTAAATTGTATACTGAAGAAAAATGATGGATATAAATAAGAGATCAATTTTTATTTTTCTTAGTAACTTTTGTGAACATTTAATTAAAACTTATGCGCCATAACTTTGAATTCCAGGCTAAATCTGGCATTTATTATAAATCCAAAGAGTCTTTGCAGAACTCTATGGATAGCACGAGTGGTATAAATCTTATTCCAAATTATTGGACTAGCACAGGTCCGTATTTATCATCCGAGGCAACTTACAATGCATTATATTCTTCTTCATCCTCATCAAATCAAAGTTCAAATGCAAGTCAAACAAATAATCAATATCCCCATCATTAGTATTATAATTATCATAACTATAGGACTTATAATTTATTTGACCGGCAAAAAAAGTGGAGATAATTATAAAAAGAATATTTTGAATAAACCTACTTTAACAACAGGCATCATTACAAATGTTGAACTGAAGGGAAGGCTTGGAAATTTTGTAGAATATCATTTTGATTTTAATAGAAATACTATTTATTCGAATGGGAATGCACATAATGAATACGCCCCATTGAAAAACATTATTGTAAATAAACAATTCCCTGTCATTTTTAGTTCAGTAAATCCAAATTATAACATGATACTAATTTTGCCCGAAGATTTTAAAGAATACAATGTTCCTTTTCCTGATAGTTTAAAGTGGGTATTGCAATATGTAAAATAGTTTATT
This sequence comes from Chitinophagales bacterium, assembly GCA_038245585.1. Classification (GTDB taxonomy): domain Bacteria; phylum Bacteroidota; class Bacteroidia; order Chitinophagales; family Chitinophagaceae; genus JAFDXJ01. The sequence goes on along the minus strand of JBBRSI010000009.1, from coordinate 23,399 downwards.
AAAGCTGCTGAAATGGCAATTGCACACTATATATAAATAACTATCACGCTTTCCTTAGAGTTAGCGCAGCGCTCTAAGGAGGAAAATAAAAGCCAGACTAAGTCTGGTATTAAAGAAAAAAATGTTCAATTAAAAGAATTTTGCTAAATTGTATTCAGAAGAAAATTTATGGATATAAATAAGAGATCAATTTCCAGGCTAAGTCTGGCTTTTATTTCAAATCCATAGAGTCCTTGCAGAACACTATGAATAGCATAGATATCTGTGAGAGAGCCTGAAAACGGACGTACACCTTTTGGTAATATTAGCCAGAACTTCAGCCTATTTATACCGAATGACAAATAAATTTTATTTTATGAAGAAGCCAGTAGTAATAGGTTTATTATTAATTCTTTTCGCAATATATCTTAGGGTTGAGTATGTAAATTGGCGCGCAAGAAATGAGCATTTTCAAAAGCAGATTGGAAATTATACATTAAATGTTGATAAAACAGATTTGGGAGTTTACAAAAAAGATAGCTCATTATATCGAAATTTAACTCTATCGTTTAAAGAAGACGGAACATTCAGTTTGAATATGCAGGTGCCCTTTATTTTTGATAGTGTGGGCACATGGAAAGCTTCTGGCTTAAGTCTTGACGAATGGAATACTCTTTATTATAAAAGTTGGAATTATTCAAATAATAATTCCGGAGAACAATTTACTCAATGCTGCGATACAGATTCTACATTTTATATAAATAGTGCCACCCCTCAAAAAGGACAGGAAAATATTCAGGAGATTTATTTTAAAAAACTTCCCGTACATGAATAAATAGGAAAGCAAATGAAATTACAGACTGTACCAGCATTTGAAAGGCCATTCTTGACGCAAACGTTTCACTTGTGCCGTGTACAGAAAGTATATCAAACAACAAAACCACGATGCTTTAAAAGGTGTAGCGGTAATAACCATTTTAAAATCAAAATCCAGGGTTTAGATTTTACTTTTTGTACAACACAAGAAATCCTAAATCTCACATCTTAATTCCTACATAATTTACAAATCCTTCAACAAAAAACTCCTCTCCGGCCTAATACCTTTATCCGTAATTTCTACGGTGCAACATTCAACCGAAGGATCATGTTCAAAAAATAAAACATATTTTTTCTCCGCGGCTTCCTGTAAAAAAGATTTCTTTTCATGTAATGTTTTTAAAGGAAACATATCATACGCCATAATATAAGGAATGGGAATATGCGCAGCGGAAGGCAGGAGGTCTGCCATGTAAATAAGCGTTTGATCTTTATAAGAAATTTGCGGTAACATCATCGAATCTGTATGGCCATCTGCAATACGTATTTTAAAATTTTCTGTAAATTGATAACCTTCTTCAACGGGTATAAATTCCAATTGTCCGCTTTCCTGTATAGGTAAAATATTTTCTTTGAGAAAAGAAGCTTTTTCGCGGTCATTCGGCTGCGTGGCCCACTGCCAGTGCTGTTCATTGGAAATATACCGTGCATTTTTAAAAGCCGGCACTAATTTTTCCCCAACTCTTTCTATACTTCCACCGCAATGATCGAAATGCAAATGCGTGAGAAAAACATGCGTAATATCATTTTTATGAAAGCCATGTTTCGCTAAAGATTTCTCCAGCGTATCATCGCCATGCAAATAATAATGACTGTAAAATTTTTCACTTTGTTTATCACCGATGCCATTATCTATAAGAATTAGCTGGTCGCCATTTTCCACGAGCAAACAGCGCATTTCCCAACTGCATAAATTATTTTCATCCGGCGGATTTAATTTTTGCCAGATACTTTTTGGCACTACGCCAAACATTGCACCGCCATCCAATTTAAACCTGCCTGTGGGAATTGTATATAATTTCATATTTACAAAGATACTTTTTTTGTCATTTTATTTTCTGCCTTTAAAGTTGCGTACAACCAACCTAAACCGATGACGAAAAAAATGATAAGAGAAAGCACTGAATTTTTCATACTGCCAGTCAATTCTTCAATTAATCCAAAACTAAACATACCAATTACGATGGCTATTTTTTCCGTTAAATCATAATAGCTAAAATAAGAAGCCGTGTCTTTTGTTTCGGGCATAAATTTGGAATACGTAGAACGGCTCAATGACTGAATGCCGCCCATAACAAGGCCTACAGCCATTGCGATTACATAAAACCAATATTCAGGATCAGCACCGTGCTCTTTATACCAGGCCGTATAATAAGCGGCCACACATATTAGAATCCAGAAAACCACCACGCCCATCAGCACACGGATGTTTCCATATTTTGCAGAGAAGCGGCTCATCACATAAGCGCCTAAAATGGCCACGAGTTGAATCAATACAACAGTGGCTATCAAATTTGCATCTGGTAATCCTAGTAATTTACTACCGAATAATGTAGCAGCCAGCATTACCGTTTGTACGCCCATACTATAGAAAAAGAAAGCACGTAAAAAACGTTTTAATGTGGGCATCGTTTTTATTTCGTTATAGACTTTTTTCACTTCACCAAAACCTGATTTAAAAATGCCTGATTTTTTAGTGACGCTCTTTTTTGATTTTGGTAAAACTGCAAATGTGATCTGCGCAAAACCAAACCACCAAATTCCTACTAATAAGAATGTAATACGTGTAGCGAATAATTGATCTGTCATTATTAATACCAATGCAAATCCAATCAATTGTAAAATAACACTTCCTATATAACCAAATGAAAATCCCCTTGCACTCACCCGATCCTGGTCTTCCGGCGCGGCGATCTCAGGAAGATACGCGTTATAAAAAACCAGGCTGCCTACATAACCCATAGCAGCGAGCATGAAACAGGAAATGCCGAGCCAGAGATTTGAACCATTAAAAAAGTACAACATGGAGCAACCGAATGAACCGGTATAACAAAAGAATCGCATGAAGTTTTTCTTATTACCCCGTGAATCCGCGATAGAAGTAAGAATTGGATAAAGCATTGCTATCAGTAAGTATGCGGCTGCGAGACTATAATCATATAAGGAAGAATTGACGAATTTTCTTCCGAGAAAAGGAATCATGTCAGAGCCAAATTCTTTCTTGGTAACGGCCGTGAAATAAATGGGAAAAAAAGACGTGGTGATCACCAGGTTATATACACTGTTGGCCCAGTCGTACATCGCCCAACCATTGATGACTTTTTTGGAAGCAGTTTGCATACATTCGATTTTGAATTTTAAAGATAAGTGTTTCGAAGATTATCAAAATCAAAAACAATTTTTTGATATGCACCGAACCTACGGTTCTCTTTTTCATTTAGATACAAACGTCAACGGGTTGAAACCCGTTGTTATAATATGAGTCGATGCTATGTATCTTTGTTTTTGAAAAAAATATTTTAGTTCATTAGCCACTTGTCGGGAGACAAGGCGGCGGCGATCTGCCTAATTATTTGCAGGCGGCCTTTAGCGCAAGCAAATTGGATTTTGATTTTAAAAAAAAGTATAGATAAGATTTCACATTTAGAATTATTTATACATAACACCTGGCAATTTCGGTCTATTAGTTTTTAAAAAATTAGTCTGATACAAATTCTCATAATGCCCGCCGCCGCCTTGTCTCCAGACAAGCGGCCATAAACGTTTTTTTTGATATGTATCGAACCTACGGTTCTCATTTTCATAATGATTCAAACGTCAACGGGTTAAAACCCGTTGTTACAAAATGAGTCGATGCTACGCATCTTTGTTTTTGAAAATATTATGATTTCTAAGCCGCTTGTCAGGAGACAAGGCGGCGGCGATCAACTTTAATTTCATTAGAATAGCGATTTGAACTTTATAATTTTTAGCGTGTTTTGTCTTTTGTTTCAGCCTTGTTCCAGCGGAACAATTTGTGGGTAGCAAAAATGCTAGTTGGTAAAAGCGTTCCGGAGGAACGCCTTGTGTATGTTCTATTAATTTGAAAATATACGCCAAACCTATGGTTCTCTTTTTATTTCAAATATTAACGGGTTAAAACCCGTTGTTACAATATGAGGCAATGCTACGCATCTTGATTTTCTAAAAATAATTCCTCCTTATTTATAAATTATTTCTTCAAAAACGTTCCCTTATACAAACCATTTTTTCCTATAAAAACAATTGCATAAAAACCCGGTTTCAAATTGGATACATCCAATTTTTTTGGATTGCCTTTTATTAATTTTTGATTAATAAATATTTTCCCCGAAAGATCAGAGACACGACATAAAAATTCTTCATCCGGTAAATTGGAAATATTTGCAAAATGATCAACCGGGTTGGGTGTGAGTTGAATTTGAATAACTGAAATATTTTTTTGTTGTAACTTATTTACCATTGGTAATTCATGCGCACCAATATCAAGCACTCCTGCGATCCGTGCATTTCCAAAATAATCTTCAATGCCCCAAAATCCACGGCCTGCGCCAATTACAGCATTCGGATCACCTTTCTCTTTTGCCATAGAACCTGTAGAAATATGTAAATCAGGATTCACTGCATTATTGCCAACAATATTTTCATTGACAAAATTCGGATTGCCATACAATGCGTTATGATCATAATTGGAACTGTTCGCAACATAATTGTTGAACGAAGTAAAATTGTGATTTACATTATTAATTTTAAACTGGAAAGTCAAATTATTTCCTGAGGTATTGTCTTTATTATACCAAAGATTATAATCCATGGTTAAGTTATTGATCAACGCATTTGCATCTGTGTTCAGCATCGTTTTATTGGATGCACGTGCATAAAAAATATTGCTATTGATATTTACATCTTCCATATTATCAATCACGAGTTCTGCCCATGGACTAATATTTCTGCTGGTTCCATTTACATCTCCATCCCTGCGGCCACCACGGTTATTATAAAAACAGGAATTATTGGATACAAGTGCATTCTTTAATTTTCCTTTATAATTTCCAATTTTCAAACCGGTACTGCGGCAATTATAAATTAAATTATTCCGCACAGTGATATCCTGTGTTTCAAAATCAATGGTTGGCTTATCATTTTCACCACTGATCTCGATACCATAATCGCCGTCATGAATAATATTGTTTTCTATTAAAACAGATGCGCCGCCATCCACGTAAATGCTTGCACCTTCTGAATAAGGACTTTGATTACTGTATAAAATATTATTCGAAATTATTCCATTTTTCGCCTGGTCGAGACTGATGTTTTTATTTTCTCCTTCATAACCGATCACATCAATCGCGATGTTGGAATTATCGTGCAACAAATTATTGGTTGCAGAAAAACCATCAATATTTGCATTGAAAGAACACACTTCACTTTGCCCGGTGATATTATTATTAAAATCACAGTCGTGAATAGAAATATTTTTTATAGCTACTGAAGAACGGCCATAAACAATGAATGGCTGCGCGTTTTGCGTGGCTTTGGGTTTTAGATTCGGATCATTATTCCAGTTGATATTGGTGAATGTGCAATTTTTAATTTCAATATTTTTCATATCAGCACTGCCGGAAGACTGAACTAAAATTCCCTGTGCATTATTAATAGGCATATCACGTGAGATAATAAAACCGTCAATAAGAATGTTACTGATATTTGTTATTTCCAAAACCGGTAGTGCATGTGCATCAGGTGATTTTATATAAACATCACCAACACCATTTTTTTGCAATACCATTTTTTTTACATTCGATCCGGAAAATTGCCACACCAGGTTTTCTGTATATGTTCCGGGTGAGACAAGAATGATATCGCCTTTCTTAGTTGCGGTATTCAGGGCTTTTTGAATTGTCAAAAAAGGAGCTGATAAATTCAAACCCGTATTTGAGTCATTGCCAGTGGATGCATTCACATAATAAGTTTTGGAAAACACCGGCGAAAATGCCAATAAGAAAAATAAGCCCGCAAAAAGGCGTGAAAAAATTGATAGATTTTTCATGTGTTGGATATTAGATAGCAAATATGCGGGATTATTTTTTATAAAAATAAAAATGATCAGAATTCCCACAGGAAGAGTAGATACTCGCGGATAGATTCACATATAATTCCTGGTATTATTTTTTCCAGTTCTTCATAAAATAAACCACTTTCAAAAATGTTGTAGCGAGAATAAAAATAGTTGCCTGTACCATTGCTTTCATATAATGATTTTATTTTCCCCATATCAAAAGTGGATGAAGGAAGTTTCATCAGAATTTGTCAAAGGGCTTTGAACTGCCATTCATTTTTTGTAAAATTTGCACATTGAAAAGTATTCAATTAAACAAGTATTAATGATGGAATTGCACAGCATGTTCAAAAAAATTTTCGCTCATTTTATTTCAAGTGGTTTTTCTTTATTAAGTTTAAGGCCTAATTGGTTCTTATGAGAATAATTCCTTTCTTCATTGTTACTATAATTACGGTGGCTTTGATAGTTGTCCTGGACATACCTTTGCCGGTAAAAGATAGTCATACACCGCGACTGGGTTATTTCCTGTCGCCGCAAAAAGGCTTTTGGCAAAATGCAGAACCTGCTGATATACAATTCGATGAAAACCTTTCCTTTAGCGGGTTACAGGGAAATGCGAATGTTTATTTTGATGATAAAATGGTGCCGCATGTGTATGCGGAAAATGAACATGACGCCATTTTTTTGCAGGGATATTTACACGCGAAATTCCGCCTCTGGCAAATGGATTTTCAAAGTTATGCTGCAGGCGGAAGGTTGAGTGAGATCATGGGTGACAGCAGCAGCGGTACTAATTTTTTAAAAATAGATCGTTTCTTCAGAAGGCTTGGAATGGTTGCCGGCGCAGAAAAATCTTTGGCAGCATTAGAAGCAAACCCGGTAACCAAAGCTTACGCGGATGCATATACCGAAGGCGTGAATCAATACATCAGTACATTAAAAGATAAAGACATTCCTTTTGAATATAAACTGCTGAATTATAAGCCCGAGAAATGGACGAATATGAAGTCCGTTTTGTTTATGAAATACATGGCTTTTGACCTCGCAGGTTTTGAACAGGATTTTGAAATGACCAATGCAAAATCTGTTTTTTCACAAACAGAAATGGTTGCTTTATATCCGTATGGACAGGATTCATTGAATCCGATAATTCCCAAAGGCACAAAATTTGGCGCGCCGGCATTTTCCCTGAAACCGCCGGCTGACGCGGATTCCATTTATTTTAATTATTATAAAAATGCTGCAGCAACAGATTCAATGATCAAGCCTGATAAAAGTAATGGCAGTAATAACTGGGCCGTTTCCGGAACCAAAACACAAAGCGGCAGACCGATACTTTGTAATGATCCGCACCTCGGATTGAACCTTCCATCCTTATGGTTTGAAATGCAAATTTCCACACCAGAATTTAATGCTTATGGTGCAACTTTTCCCGGCGCACCATCTATCGTGATTGGTTTTAATGATAGTTGCGCCTGGGGTTTTACGAATGCAATGCGTGATGTGCGCGATTATTATGAAATTAAATTTAAAGACAGCACGAAGCAGGAATATTGGTACGACAGTGCCTGGCAAAAAACAACTTTCCGGGATGAGGTCATTCATATAAAAGGCAAGCCTGATCATACAGAACATATTCCTGAAACTGTTTGGGGGCCGGTGATGTACGACAATGATTACCACGACATTTTGCATACCGGAAATTCGTATGCATGTCACTGGCAGGCGCAGGACGGCAGCAATGAATTAACCACTTTCCGCGCACTGAATTATACCAAAAATTATGACGATTATGTCAATGCCATGAAAGGCTATGAATGTCCGGGGCAGAATATGATCTTCGCCTGCAAGCGCGGTGATATTGCGATTAAACAAAATGGAAAATTCCCCGCAAAGTGGCGTGGACAGGGCGATTTTTTAATGCCTGGTGAAAATGATGCATATGCCTGGCGCGGCTTCATTCCCGACAGTGCCAACATTATCATGCATAATCCGGAACGCGGATTTGTAAGCAGCGCGAATCAATATCCGTATGATACAAGTTATCCGTATTATTTGGGTGGTGAATATCCAGTCTATCGCGGTTATTTGATCAACAGGTATTTGAGTTCCATGCAAAATATTACAGCTACAGATATGGAAAAATTGCAAACCAATAATTACAATGTTTTCCAGGAAATGGCGCGGCCATTTTTGTTGAAATATTTAGATCAATCTGCATTGTCTGAAAAGGAAATAAAATACCTCGATATTTATTCGCAATGGAATTTGCAAAATGATGCAAAAGAAACAGGGCCGACGATTGAAAAATTATGGTGGGACAGTCTTATGACCACAGTATATGCAGATGAATTTTCGCGATCTGCATTGCCATTACCCTGGCCGGAAAAAAGTACTTTATTGGATGGCTTATTAAAAGATTCTATGAATTATATTTTCCTGGATAATATCAACACGGCGCAGAAAGAAACTTTGCAGGAAGATATAACGATCGCTTTTAAAAAAATTATTCCTGTGCTGGAAAAAGCGGAGAATGAAAATAATTTAGTGTGGGGAAAATTTAAAAAAAGTGGAGTGCGGCATTTGTTGCGCATACCTGTTTTGAGCCGCTTGAATTTATTTTCAAGTGGTGGCGAAACGGAGATCAATGCACTCAAAGAATTCCACGGGCCGAGTTGGCGCATGGTGGTAGAACTCACAGATTCCACGCAGGCGTATGGCATTTATCCCGGCGGGCAAAGTGGAAACCCGGGAAGTAAATACTATGATAATTTTATCAATGACTGGGTGGAAGGAAATTATTATCCCTTACTTTTTCTCAAAGAAGAATCCATGAAAAAACTGCCCGGACTGAAAGGAAAAATGGTATTTAAAAAAGCTTAATTCAACATCATGAAATTTTTTGTCAGCCTTTTATTAGTTGCCTTACTCGGCTTCGCCGCGCCATTGTATTTTCCCTGGTGGAGTTTTGCCATCACCACATTCATCGTTTTATTTTTCCTGAGACAAACCCCCGGGAAGTCCTTCCTGGCGGGCTTCTTAGGCCTGTTTTTATTATGGGGCATCAATGCCTTCTGGCTAGACATGGCCAACAATCATTTATTATCTCAAAAGGTCGCCGTGATCTTACCGCTCGGCGGATCAGCGACTTTACTCATCATTCTCACCGCATTTATTGGCGGATTAGTATCGGGTTTTGCGGGATTGGCAGCGGGGTATGTGGGGGAGAGGGGAGATGTTGGTGGAGGGAGATGATTTTGTGAAGTAAGATGATGATGAATGTAATTTTAATGAGTATAACTTTGAATTCCAGACTAAGTCTGGCTTTTATTTTGAATCCATAGAGTCCTAGCAGAACTCTACGGAGAGCGAGATTTCTTTAAGGCAGATGGTTTTAGAAAAAGTAAATAATAAACAAGCTTTACAAAAAACTGGATTCAAAAGACCCGCGTTTGAAAGAAAATTACAAATATTAGAATGATATTTACCCGCATCTTGTTATTCCCATGATTGAAGAATCATTTTATCAATTGTTATTGAATAGATATAGTGAACTGAAATAGCTTTTGATATTTGTAAAGGTGTTTTGGGCTAAAGCCCCTTGTATAATTTCTAATCTTCCTCCGGCTAAAGCCGGAGACTATTCATGTTCTTTCTAATCAAGGCTTGTCTCGAAGTAATAGATGCCTTACATAAAATAGAATTACAAATTTTAATCTTCATCAATTGCCACTGGCTTTAGCCAGTGGAATAAAAAGCAAAAATACTTTCGGGCTTTAGCCCAATAAATCAATACAGAATTTATTATATAAAAAAAAGAGCAGCCTTCGCTGCCCTTTACATTGGGGGTTTATTCTGAAAACCATTTATGGATTCCACCACAAATGTGTGCCGCCATTATCCGGGCCGCTCAACATTTGAATGGCTTTCTGTACACCAATCGGGTTATTACTTCTTTCATCCGCCGGGAAATTGATCCTGCGAATAAAATCTGTTGTAGAAATTGTTCCACCACTATTATTAATAACTACAGGAAATAATTTTGGATAACCTGTCCTGCGAAATTCACTCCATGCTTCCTGTCCTTCCGGATACATGGAGATCCATTTTTGTGTAATGATTCGCTCCAACTTTTGTTCGAACCCTGCATTATCATCCCATTTAATAGTGATTGTACTTAACCAGGGTGAACCTGTTGCAATATCGTTTTGACCCGGGGTAATTGCTTTTGGATCTGCGTATGGTTGCGCAGTAGAACTCGCGTCCTGCATATAGGCTGTCGCATCCAAACCATATTGTGCAAATGAAGTGCTGATTCCTGTTTCATAATCTGTCTGCATATCACCAGCTCCAGACCAGCCTCTTAATGCAGCTTCTGCTTTTAAAAACCAGGCTTCTGCTGCCACCATCAATTGTACTTTATTGGGGAAAGTAGCCATCGAAGAATAATCTGCATAACGGGAATGATCATCAATATTTATTCCATTGCGTATGCCGATATATTGTCCTGCAACTGCTGGGTCAGTTGCCTTCGTTGCATATTTAGAAATACGGGCATCATTATAACCATTCATCAAAGAAGCTATCGGCGCACCCAACCTGATATCACCCCATGATTCATTAATTACATTTACCGGGTTTGGATTAGTGCCGATATCAATCATGCAATTGTCATCATTTGTTTTCAGCAAACCATACGGATTCGACAAAGATTTTTCACCTTCCATTTTTGCCCTGGTCGGATCAACTTTAGAAATGCGGATCGCCAGCCTCAAACGCAATGTGTTGGCGAATTGCAGCCATTTTTTATTATCACCACCGTAGGCTAAATCAAAATTTGTGAGCGTAGGTAATGCATTGTTTTGAACCATATCCGTAAAAACATTTATTGCTGTATCGAGGTCATTAAAGAATGCATTGTACACATCTTTCTGTGAATCATAATCTATACTTCCATCGGTATTAATTTGTCCATAATGCGTATAAATGATCGGGCCATAAATATCACTCACACGGTGCATCGCTTCTACGCGTAAAATTTTTGCCCACTGATAAAATGCTTCAAATTGCGGATCCGTTGCTTTTTTCAAAACAGCATCCGTGTTGTTCATTACGTTGTTATATGCCCAGTCCCAGGGATAAGAATTCCAGCCATCCACCAAATAGTAATTCGTGTTGTTGATATTACTTTGAAACGGCGTAGGCGACATCATATAACCGGAGTAAACATCGGCGATAAGATTTTGTTGCAACTGGTAAGCCCAGGCAGGATTCGCGATATAAATAAATAATTGCGCCTGCTTTAAAGGTGCGCCGAGATTTTGATAATCCACTTCCAGTTGTCCTTCTGAAAGGCCAAGCGGATTGGTATTATATTTTTCAAAATTCTTGGTGCAACCTGTGATGGATGCAGCGATCAGAATAACTGCTGCAGCCATTGATAATTTATTTAATCTATTTTTCATGTTCTTATTTTATTATTTTTTAAAATTAGAATCCAATATTTAAAGATAAACCAATACTGCGTGTGGATGGAATGCTGAATGTTTCTGTGCCTTGCAAACCATTGTTGGTAGCCATGGAAATCTCCGGATCGAAAGGTGCTTTTTTTGTTACAAAAAATAAATTGCGGCCAATCAAACTTAGGCGAAGATTGCGAATGCAATTTGATTTTATCGGAAAATTATAGGCCAACGCTAATTCACGCAAACGCACATTGGTTGCATCATACATATAATATTCTGAAATGCCATCCCTGCCGCCGACAGCCTGGTAAAATGTTTGCGGATCCAGCGGGCCAACGAATTTTGTACCATCTTCATACACTGCAGGAATATTGATGCCTCCTGCATCACGTGCATCCTGCGTGGCTTTGGTATCGCCCAGTTTATCCAGGATCGCTTGCGTAACACTCATTACTTTTCCACCAAATCTTCCATCAAATAAGAAGCTAATCGTAAAGTGTTTGATGTCAAATGAATTGGACCAACCGAGTGTATATTTTGGATTGGGATTGCCTAAATATTTTTGCCCTTCATCACCTACTTGTGTATTTGGATCAGAACCTTTTAAAGGCGCACCATTTGCATCCACTACGATTGCACCACTTGCATCACGCTGGAAAAACCGTCCATAAATATCACCCCATGAACCACCCACTATAATGTCGGAAGCATATAATAAATTTCCTAAACCTGTAAGTGTATAATAGGAGCGGCCAACATTCAATTGATCATTGGATAAACTTATGATTTTGTTTTTATTCAATGCGTAGTTCAAACTAGTGTTCCATGTAACTGTACTTGATTTAACAGGCGTTGCATTTATGGAAACTTCCACACCCTGGTTACGAATATTTCCGCCATTTATAAAATACGTATTATAGCCAGAACCATTTGGTGCGCTCACTTCCAGGTATTGATTGTAATTATTATTTTGATAATAAGTTGCATCCAATCCTAACTTGTTATTAAAGAAACGAAATTCAAAACCTGCTTCAAAAGAACGGTTATCTTCCGGCTGCAAATAAGTGCCGGGATAAGGCGCAGCGCCATTATATGTTGTAGGCTGAGAGTTATCAAAATTTACATAATAGTTTGGCGGGAAAGTAGAATAAGCACTTACATCATTACCCACTCTTGCATAAGAAACACGCAGTTTAACAAAACTAATAAACGAAGGTAAATGCGTCATTTCACTTAAGACGAGATTCAAACCACCTGAATAATATAAATAGCCTTTTCCAACTTCCGGTGTAAATGCAAATGTAGAAGACCAGTCATTTCTTGCGCTGATATCTACATACACATATTTTTTAAAATTTAATGACGCTGTTGCAAAAACAGATTGTACCTGGCGATGGGTAATGTCCTGAGACAGGGACAAATAATTGGGTTGAATATTAGATAAAACAAACACATTCGGAATACTCAAACCTGGTCCACCAGTTTTTGTACCAAATGTATTACTGCTAAATTTTTCATCCGTAATACTTGTTCCAACTGTTGCATTGATACCAAAGTTCTCTCCGAGGTCTTTAACGCCACTCAGTAAAAGGTCGCCATATAATTGTGTATTCACCGCATTCATTAAAGAATAACCGCCGTTTGCTGCAGTAAGCACTGGTGAAGTAGTAGCATAACTTTTCACATCAATATCATTATACAATTTATCAATGTTTCCCCTTGCCTGTATATTGATCCAATCATTTATTTTATATTTAAATGAAAGGTTTGAATACACACGGTTCAATGTGTTTTGACTTGGGTTGCGATACAAAAGCCAGTAAGGGTTTTGCTGATCTTCACTGGCATTCCAGCCCTTATCAAAATTTACATCCCACCAGTTTTGAACGTTGGTATTTCTCAACGTTGAAAACATTTCATAATTCTTATATTGATTAAAATCAATACCACGTGGGAAAGAATATAAACCACCCAATGGATTATCATATGTTCCGCTTGCCGGCCTGTTATAAGCATTTTGATTTAAAAACAATACATTGAAATCTGCAGTTAGGCGGTCATTGAAAAACTTCGCAGTTTCACGGAAATTAATATTGTGTTTTTTCAAAGTAGATGTGGGCACGATACCTTTATTATCTGTATAAGAATAAGAAAAATAAGTCTGTGCTTTTTCTGTACCTCCGGACAATGCAATTGAATTAAAAGAAGTAAGTCCTGTCTGGAAAAAATCACTTACATAATCTTTGGCATTTACTATACTGCCCCAACTTTCCAGGCTGCCCGGACTTGAAGAAGTCATTGGAACTGTCTGGCCATATTTAAATTGTAATGGCTCTTTATATAAAGGATTATCAAAAGTAAGTGAAGTAGAAACATCAATTTTTGTAACACCTGCTTTGCCTTTTTTTGTGGTAATTAAAATGACTCCGTTGGCTGCGCTGCTTCCGTATAAAGCCGCGGCTGATGCGCCTTTCAGCACGGTTACATTTTCAATATCATCGGGATTTAAATTGGAAATGCCATCGCCGCCATCAAGGCCCACATTACCGAGTGCTTGTCCAAATTCATCATTGGGCTGCACCGGTGAATAATTTACCAATGGCACACCATCAATTACATATAGAGGTTGATTTTCGCGTGTGGATTTATTTCCCCTTAAAATTACTCGGGTAGAACCTCCGATTCCGGAAGCACTTTTAGAAATCGTTACACCGGCAACGCGGCCGGTGAGGTTATTGATAAAGTTGGCATCCTGTACAGTAGTGAGATCTGCATTATTTACTTTTTGAACAGCGTACGTCAAACTTTTTGACTGGCGTTGAATACCGAGTGCAGTTGTTACGACAACATCGGTCAATTGTGATTGCGTTTCTGACAATGCAACAGTAATTGAATGATCTTGTCCAACTGTGATTTCTTTAGAATCATAACCGATATAGGAGAAAACCAATATATCTCCTTCATTGGCATCTATTTTAAAACTACCATCAGTGCCGGATGAAACGCCGCGCGTTTTTCCTTTTATGGTAATACTTACACCAGCCAGTGCATTTCCATTCTGATCACTCACTTTACCGGAGATCACATCAAAGAGAAAACCTGCGCCGGGCATATCTTTCATGGTTATAAAAGTTTGCAGGTCATTGACATTTATCTCGGCGATTTTCTTTTGGTTGTCATTTACAATAACGTAGGTATTGTCCGAAATTTTCTTATACGCCAGGCCGGAATTTTTCAACACCAGTTGCAGGATTTTCTCCGTGTTTTGTATATTTTCCGGGATAGGATTTACCATTGTCTGGTCAATGCCTTTTTCCGAAAAAAGAAAATAAATGCCTTTGGATTTATTCAATTCCTTTAAGACATTTATTAAAGTTTGTTTTTGCGTATCCTGCTTATAAGTACTGGCAGATACATTATTACGCTGTGCATATTTCACATCCAGGGCATAAGCGTTTCCGGTTTGCGCATGCAGGGATGCTACGCAAAATACCTGCGCCACAAGGGCGATACAGGTTAGGTAAGTTGTAATTGATTTTCTCATTTGATGCAGGTTTTATTTTTAATGTTTGCACTCAGGGTTTGGTGATGAAAATTTGATCATTGTTCCGCACTACTTTAAAATTCATTGTCGCTTCCAGGGAACTCAATAAAACATCCAGGTTGTCATTAGGTAAAATACCGGTAATCGTTGTTTGTGCAATGCTACTATCAGCGATCGTAATATGTGTATCATATTGTGCATTGATCATTGCAACAGCATCTTCAAGTGTGGTATTGTCAAAAACTAATTTATGATCTTTCCAGGCAAGGACTTTTTCTCTTGCCACTGTTTCTTTTTGGATTGCATTATTTTTCACTTCTGCAAAGTCGCCGGGTTTCATATTGATTTCTTTGCCATCTTTTGTTTGCAGCGTTACACTTCCTTCATCCAGCAAAACCTGTGTAATACCTTTTTTATTTACCACGTTGAATTTGGTGCCTGTAACGATGATATCACAATTGCCTGCATGTACGATGAATCGGCTTTTCTGTGGCGTTTTTGCTACATGAAAAAATGCTTCACCTTCCAGCCACACTTCACGCGTGGTGCCGGTTTGCCAGTTTTTAGAATATTCTATTTTAGTCTTTGCGTTTAATGTTACTTCAGAACCATCCGGTAAAACTTTCTGAGATAATTCGCCTTTCGCAGTTTGCAGTTTTGTCTCTTTAGATCCGGAAACATAATAAATAAGCGCCGTGAAAATGATGAAGATAAAGGCAGCGGCGATGGATAAAACTTTTTTATTTTTATAAAAAGGAACCAACTTTTTTATAGGATGAAAGATGGCTTTTACAAAATTTTCTTCTGTCTGAGCCATTTTTTCAGCAGATATATTTTCATGAATGACTGAGTCTTCATAAATCCTTTTTGCTGCCGCCGCGAGAAAAGCATTTTCAGGGCTTTCAAGTTGCCATTTTTTCCAGAAGTCCTGGCCTGCTTCATTACCAGATTGCAAATAAGTAATAAAACTATCTTCAGCCAGCAGTTCTTCAGGTGTACGAAAAGTATATTTCATAAAGAATTATTAATGCTAAGTACCCGTTCATAAATTTTTGTAACCATATTTTGTATAATAATTTCCTAACCTTGAAATTTGTGGTTTATTTTGGGCAAATCAGGAAGGCTTATCAATTTCTTCCCTGGAAAGTGGTCGCACGTATGGCAGAAGGATTTACCAATGAAGCTGAATTCCGAATTTTCTTCCGGGAATATTACCCGAAATTATATAGCTATGGCTTTAAAATAATTGCCAATCATGATTTGCTGGAAGATTGCCTGCAGGAATTATTTACAGACATCTGGAAAAATTCAGGCAAAACAGAAATCAAATCCATGAATGCGTATTTATTCAAATCCCTTCAATATAAATTATTCAAGAAAGGTGCGCGCGAGAAAAAAATATTACCGGAAACGGAACCGGGTTTCGAAATTCCTTTTGAGATCACGGCGGAAACATTAATTGTAGAAGGAGAGGAGCATGTAGAAAAAGTAAAAAAAGTTTCTTTGCTGATGACACATTTAAGCGGGCGGCAACGCGAGATCATTTACCTGAAATTTTATAAGAATTTTTCCTATGAAGAAATCAGTGAGATCATGCAAATCAATTACCAGGCCGCGCGGAATTTGCTGAGTTTATCTATTAAAGTTTTACGAAAAGCGATGGAAGAAAATTGAAAATGATCGGTCATTTTTTTTAAAATAATAGATGAAATTTTATTTAATAAGCAAATGCGAGTTTTAAGAATAAGGAATTGATCTTTTTATTCCTGGCGGATAATTTAATACTAAGAACCTGTAAATCTATACTACCCACAAAATGTTCCTGCGGAACATGACATATTCCGCAGGAAAAAAATATGCACACCAGTTTGGGTGAAATGAAAAACTTTAATAAAAACTTGAGCATGATAGAGATAGATAGATAGAAAGAAGATTTGCGCACTTGCTCCAGGGAAATAATTCATTGCAAAAAATCGCATTATACTTTATACAAAGCATTCAGATTCATCGACTCTTACGCTAACTATAATTATTCTACCTCTATGATTATAGAGACGTGCCCATAAAATCTTCCTGCGGAACTTATCATTTTCGGTTGTAAAATATATGTATTTTAGTTTGGGTGAAATGAAAATTTTAATGAGGAATTTCTGTGAGATATATAGTTACACACCTCAAGAATTTTTTTCCTCTTGTTCCGGAGGAACAATTTGTGGGTAGTGGTCGTTGTGGGCTTTGTGTGCGCGTTCCGGAGGAACGCCTTGTGCTCATTCTTTAAATATCAAATGATGAAAAAAATCAACCTGCAGGAAATTGTTTGAAAATAAGTTGAGCATTAAAATTCAATGCATATAACTTACAGAAAGGTTGTTAGTATTTATAAGCATCTATTTGTTTGTTGCACTAAACCTTAGTAGAAAATCCAATCCAAAAGTTCCAACCTTATTACATAATTACAAACTGGCCTATTGATTCAGGCGTTGTAAGAAATTTCTAAATTAACAGGAAATACATATAGAACATTTGTAGCTTTCCAAATCATTCCGTGAAAAATCACATCCAAAATGTGATTTTTCACCTTTTTAAAGTTGAAATCAATTATTTATTTTGTAAAAAATTATCATCATGATTACACAGCGCAAAAATTTCAGAAAATTATTTTTTGTTTTTTTGTTTACAAATGCCCTAACATTTTGCCAGGCTCAGACAGATACTGAATTTTCAAAAGGTTTTATCATGTATGGAAAATTACATAGCGGCATGGTAACTAATTTTTCCTCGCCAGATCTTTTCGTAGGTGGAATTCAACTTGCTCCGCAATACACAGTGGTGCCGCATGTTTTAAGGCTTGGTGCAATTGCCGGCGGCATTTATAACAATAAAAAAATCCAGGGAGAATTTGGACCTTCTGTTTCATTAAAACTAAAAACATTCAATGCTAAATTAGAAGGTGCGACTGTTGGTTCCATTGGTAATCTCAATTTATTGATTGATCATCTTTGGGGCACGAATAAACAGCGGCTGATTGGTGGAGGCCTTGTAATGGATATAGGCGTCATAACTATCGGAGTTACCTCACACAGGGATTATAATCTTAATACCTGGTGGTTTCAAAGTGAATTTGGCATACGACTTACAAAGAAACATAAGAACCCGGTTATTTAAATAGATTTCGGTCGGTGTGGACACCAACCGATAGGTAAAAATTATAAAAAAATAAATCATGAAAAGAGCATTGGTTATAAGTGGCGGTGGTTCCAAAGGAGCATTTGCCGTGGGTGTTTTAAAACAGTTATTTACTGTTTTCCCCAACCTTGATTTTGATATATATGTTGGCTCAAGTGCGGGCTCTCTTGTTGTATCTCTGGCAGCTTTAAATCAAATGGATACACTGAATAATATTTATTCAACCGTTTCCAATAACGATCTTTTTATAGAAGGAAATATTATAGACAAACTCGGCGATACTTCCTTATTTGATGTAACACCCGCCTGGAATTTAATCAATAATAAATATCCGGATGCAGCCTACAACCAGTTAAAAGCTTCCGGGAAAAAAGTTTTTTTGACGACCGTTTGTTTACAGACAAATGAGTTGAATGTATTTACCAATGATGCAACTTCTATTCAGACAAGCGATTATAAAGTCGTTCAAACTTTAGATGCCAATCATTACCGCAGGGCATTGCTAGCATCCTGTTGTGAGCCTGTGTTTATGCAGCCCATTCAAATTGGCCGCAATGTATCCGGCGCAGCCAATCCCGATTTTCAATATGTGGATGGAGGTGTCTTAAAATATGTAGGTATTGAAATGGCCATTGATGCCGGCGCGACAGAAATTTTCGCCATTTTATTGTCACCGGGCAAATCAACTGTTGTGAAAAACCAGTTTACCAACCTGATGAGTATTTTAGGAGAAACCGTTGATATACTTACATCGGATGTGGGTAAAACAGATGTGGCTATAACGGATCAATATGCTGCGGCATTAAAATATATTGATGATGTAAAAAATAAAATGAAAGCAAACGGAGTTTCTGAAAATGACATCAATAATTATTTCACTTTACCCGGCACAAATATTTTCCAAAATAAAGTACCCATTAAAATTTTCAAAATAAGACCAGATGATTTTTTGGGCGGCGGCCCGGGCGGATTAACCTTTGACCCAACGGAAATGCAGGGCATGCTGGCGAAGGGTGAAACAGCATTTAGTGAATTTGCTGCTAACTTGCCGTCGGATGATATTTCTTGGGCATAATTAGAATTAGGGGATTGGATGATGGTAGGATTTTTATTGGTAAAAGTTCTCATTATTTGAGATTGTATGATCGTTTGATGTAAAACTATTTTAGGACAAGACAATCGAAATGTAACTATCGTTCGGTGTCCTCACCGACCGAAATATCCTACACTAAAAAAAACTCTAAATAATCCACCCCATTTGCATCGCGGATCCATTTTATTTTTTCATCAATTTCTTTGACATAGGTAAAAATGCCCATATCACTTACCTCCGCATATCTTCCTTCTTTATAAATCGCAACACCAAACGGTGAATAATGTTTTTCATAAAAATATTTTGCATCTTTCTGATGTGCCGGAATAGTATCGAGGTTGATTACCCGCTTTTTATATTTAAAGAGATCATTTAATGTCAGCTTTTTTTGTTCTTGTATTGGTTGTTTTTTATTTTTCAATGTATGATAATGTGGCGCTTCAATTAATGTAAGATCATTCGCATGCGCCGGCAATTCTTTGTTCGCTTCCTGGATAAAATAAACGGCAACTGCCACATTTTCCCAGGGCTTTGAATCTTTTTCTAAATGTGTGATCACGGCAAATAAACTTAACGCTTCAGTATCGAGTAAAAGACGTAGCATTTCATTAATGGCATCCGGAATAAAACCGATCTTCTTTCCCTGCCAGTGCAATGCGATAGCATTGGCATCAAATTTATTTTCCGGTTCTCTTACCAATTCCAGCAAATCGCCTTCTTTCATTTGCGTCATTAAATTCATGCCTTCATAATGACGAAAGCCGGCAACGAAGCATTGCAACAAATAAATTTTCCGAAAATCTTTTGTCAGCGATAATGGAAGCGCACCAACGGCTACGGAAGTAATTAGTTTTTTTAAAAAATCAGCACGTTTCATTTTTAAAAATTTTGTTATCTGATAGCAGCTTTATTTACCAAAATGAAATGTATTCGGTCGGAAAAGTCATCAAGCGAATGCATTTCATGATGAAAGACTTTTATACTGCAAAATAAACTAAAAGCAGGGATTGGCCACTTTGTATGGAGATTAATCAGTTTAGCGGGTACTAGTAATGAATAAAATTATTGATTGCTGGAAAATTAGTTTATTTTTAAAAATATCGAATATTCTCCCAAAATAATTAGTTTACTGATTGTTTTTATAAATGAAATACATACCTTTGCCGTCCGAAAAAACAAGAATATGTCCAGAGTTTGCGAGGTTACAGGTAGAAAACCCATCCGTGGCCACAAAGTTTCCCATTCCAATATAAAAACTAAAAGGCGTTTCCTGCCTAATTTGCAGACAAAGCGGTTTTATTTTGCAGAAGAAGAGCGTTGGGTTACCATGAAACTTACCGCAGATTCCATTCGCACAATCAATAAAAAAGGCTTATCCGTTGTAATTAGCGATATGCGCGCGAAGGGTTCAAAAATTTAAATTCAATTTTTAAAAACAGTATATGGCAAAGAAAGGCAGCAGGGTGCAGGTGATTTTAGAATGCACAGAGCATAAAACCAGCGGCAAGCCGGGTACCAGCAGGTACATCAGCAAGAAAAATAAAAAGAACACACCGGAAAGGCTTGAATTGAAAAAATACAACCCGATCCTGAAAAAAGTGACTGTTCACAAAGAGATCAAGTAAAGACATTTATTAAAAAAGAAAATATTTTTTTATGGCTAAAGTAGCAAAAACCGCGATCAAGAAAGACCAGAAATCTTCTTTAGAATCTAAAAACTGGAGCAAAGTTGTTCGTGCTGTACGCAGCCCGAAATCAGGTGCTTACACGTTTAAAGAATCCATTGTGCACAAAGACAAAGTGAAAGATTTTTTATCCGCTAAATAATTTTTATAAACTTCATAGCAAAAGCTGTTCTGTCAAAACCGGAACAGCTTTTGTATTTTTGTGTATTGTCATTTTATACCAAACATTAAAAATCTACTCATGGGATTATTTGGAAATATTTTTGGAAAAAAAGAAAAGGAAAGCCTGGATAAAGGCATGGAAAAAACGCGCTCCGGATTTTTATCCAAAATCACCAAAGCCATTGCGGGAAAAAGCACCGTGGATGAAGAAGTACTGGATGAACTGGAAACTGCATTGATCTCCGCGGATGTTGGCCTGGATACAACGATTCATATAATCAACCAGGTGGAAAAACGTGTGAAGGAAGATAAATACGTGAACACTTCCGAACTGAATGCCTTACTTAAAAATGAGATCAGTAAATTGTTAGTAGACAGCCCGGAGGGAAATGAAATTCCTGCAAACACTAAACCTTATGTCATCCTGGTTGTCGGCGTAAATGGTGTAGGTAAAACAACTACGATCGGTAAACTTGCGCATAAATTTAAACAGGCCGGAAAATCTGTGATGCTGGGCGCTGCGGATACTTTTCGCGCCGCGGCAGTAGAACAATTAACCATCTGGAGTGAAAGGGTAGGTGTGCCAATTGTAAAACAACCCATGGGCAGTGATCCGGCTGCAGTTGCTTTTGATGCGGCGAAAAGTGCCCTCTCCAAAAATGTGGATATTTTATTGATTGATACGGCGGGACGATTGCATAATAAGCAACATTTAATGGATGAACTCAGTAAAATAAAAAGATCCGTTACCAAAGTGATTCCCGGCGCACCGCATGAAGTGATGCTGGTATTGGATGGCTCTACCGGGCAAAATGCATTGGAGCAAGCCAAACAATTTACAGCCGCCACGGATGTTTCCGCTTTGGCCATTACCAAACTGGATGGCACGGCGAAAGGCGGCGTGGTATTAGCGATCGCGCACCAATTTAAAATTCCGGTGAAATATATTGGCGTGGGGGAAAAAATGGATGAGTTACTGGAATTTGATAAAAACTCTTTTGTTGAAACGCTTTTTGAGCAGGCTTAAAATGGAAAAAAAATTGAACATAAAAAAACCGGAAAAAATTCCGGTTTTTTTGTTGCCCGACCTGGATTCGAACCAAGACATACAGTACCAAAAACTGTTGTACTACCCTTATACTATCGGGCAATCCGATTGCCGGAATAAACCGGGATGCAAAAATAACCGTGTGGCTACAACAAACCAAATGTATTGGGTGAAATATTTTAAGTATTTGGAAAAAGGATGGGATGTAATATTTATTTAGGATTTATGATGTAGGATTTTTTGTAGGGTGAATAATTGAAAATATAATTCCTATTATTGGAAATTGAGAGATATGAAAAGTTCATTTACAGGTTAAAAAAACTCATTCCTATTCCTTGGTTTCAACAAATAAAAATGAGTTATCAATAATTAAAATCGTAAAAGAGAAAATAATCTCGCCAATGCTGGTCGCCTGATCAGCATATACCGAAGGCAAAAAAATACATAAAAATTTAAAAAATTGTGCTTTCAAATAGATTAAGAATAATAACTCATTCCTATCCATTGTTTCCAACAAATAAAAATGAGTTATAAAAAATTGAAATCGTAAAAGAAAATATAAAATCCGGAATCGAAATTTAACCCCAAACACAAAACAACAAACTATTCCTTCACCATCTTCAACCTCACCACTTTTCCTTCCTGCGCTACCTGCACAAAATAAGTTCCCTGAGCCAGCGCCCTGATATTCAAAGTTGCAGAATTGCTTTGTGTAAAATTCTGACTGGATATTTCTCTGCCCTGCATATCAGTTATTTTTATTATGGCTGAAACATTTTTATTCAAACCTTTTATTGTAACAGTATTTTTTGCGGGGTTTGGATACAAAGAAATGATACCATTATCATTAAACACGACTTTTACAACCGGGCTGAACGTATTGGTGCCATTGATCGCATTCTCTTTTATTCTATAATAGTTATTGCCATCCAACGGATTTTTATCGGTATAACTATAATTGCTTGCTACACCTTTTGCCAGAACAGTATTGATACCCACATAATCATTTGCATTACGACTTCTTTCAACTGTAAAAGATTTTGTACCACTTTCATTGAGTGTTTGCCAGGAGATGGTAATGGCATCTTTATTTTGTGCGGCTTTTAATTCTTTGAAGTTGGCGGCAAGTATATTATCATTATTGTAGCGGGCTAAAAAAATATTAGCGTAAATATATCCGGTAACTAATATTTTATTATCTTGTAAAAGCTGGACATTTTCACCACCTGCTGTGTGATCCAAAATAGTTGCTTGGATACCTTTTTTTCCAAAACTTTCATC
>JBBRSI010000008.1:0-49092 GCA_038245585.1 Chitinophagales bacterium | reverse complement strand
CGGTTGCGAATGGCCTGCCAGTCCATGCCATTAAATTTATCATTGTAATAATTTTCCTGCAGATCGCCCCATGCTTCATAAAACATTTGATTAAATTCATCATTCATATTTATACTGAACGGATAATCAATATCCACTTTATCCAATGTATTTCTATCCAAATCCAGTTTACTGATCGTGCCATTATTCAGTACATAATAATGATCTTTAAAACCTTCAATAGCTGCCTCAAATCCAGCCACATCTTTTACCTGTTCTGTTTTTGTTTCTTCAAAAGGTTCAAAAGTGAGTTTCCATAAAGCAGGTTTTCCTTCCACGTGGTTGGAAATAAAATAGAGGAAAATTTTATTATCTTTTTGTACAATATTTACTATTGATTGCATACCAAAACCTGGTCCCACTTGTTCTACGCGATCCATCATATCTTCAAAATCAATCTTCATTTCAGGTTTTGGAGGTAATGTATTTTTTAAAGTTTTATTTTCTTTTTGCTCTTTTAGTTTTTTTGTATAAGCATCTTTTTTTTCTTTAGTGGAAGTGTCAATCATTTCTTCTGCAGGTTTTTTATAAAACAAAGAATCAAACATATCAGAGCGGTAAGGCGCTGTTATTTTTTGTAAAGGCATCCTGTACAATCGTTGTTCCTGTGGCCCGCGTGGATAAGAAGGATGTGTTCTGTCTGAAGCAAAATAAATATACTTTCCATCGGGCGACCATACAGGATCTGATTCTGAAACACCGGTATTGGTAATATCAAATATTTTTGAGTCAGCCAATCTGTATAAAAATATATCCTGTTCAAAATTGCGATAAGCAGTGTACATCACGAATGCATCATCGGGTGAAAATGTCGGTGCAGAATTTTGCAATCCCCAGATTTCATCTTTTACAATTGCAGTTGTTTTCATGTCTTTCATATCGAGCAAACGCACTTCATCAGAACCACAAAGAAAAACCGCTGTTGATTTATCACTGTTAAAAGAAATGGAGCGACTGTTTTTGGGCATATTCGTTATTTGTTTTTCACTACTATTTCCTTCTGCATTTTGCGTATAAAGATTTTCAAAACCTTTATAAGTTTGTCCATATAACAAGGTTTCATTATCAGCCAGCCAATACACTTCTTTCACCGTTTCCTGTGGAAGCGTTGTAAGTTGTTTTATAAATTTTCCTTTTGCATCGGATACAAATAATTTTCCGCGACTTACAAATGCCAGTTTATTTCCATCATCAGAAACGCTGAAAGCCGTGACTTTTCCATTTACATTAAAGCCCTGCAAAGTGCCCAGTGTACTATTTTTATAAACCTGCAAGGGAATTTTGACAGATTGTTTTGTCGCCACATCATACGCATACAATTGAAAGTCTTTTTCAAATACTATTTTATCACCGGCAGCACTTACAAACGGATGCATGATGGAAGTTGTAAAATTGGTGAGTTGTGTTTTTTTCCCATTGTCGAATGTGTATAAATTATATTGCCCGTTTGCTTCATCGGAAACAAAATACACCTTGCCTTTTTTATCTGTTGTAGCCCATAAATCTTTACCGGTCCAATCGGTGTAGCGTGTATATTTTTTGGTGGCCGGATTATAGGATTGAATGTCAGGATTGAAAGGGCCTTTGTAACCAATGCGGTTGGCAAAGAATGCACTCTCCCAGGTATCATCAAAAAATATTTCACCGGTAACAGGATTTTCAAAAGCATTGTGCGTATAATCAAACATGTCGTCACTAAAAACTCTTTGAGGTGTACCGCCATCCCTGCTTATTTTAAATTCACTCATGCGGCTATAGCGGTTACTTGTAAAATAAATTGTTTTATTATCCCAGCTCCAGGAATCAACCATATCATTACCTGCATGAAAAGTCAGTCGGGTAATATCGCCGCCCTGCAATGGCATCACATATACATCTGCATTGCCAAATTGCGTACTACTAAAAGCCAGCCATTTCCCATCGGGCGAAACCCTTGGATTAGTTGTATAACCCTGCATGGAAGTGATGCGGGTACTCACACCAACCGAAACTGAGGCACGCCACAAATCGCCATCATAACTATAAATCAATGTTTGTCCATCCGGCGTAAGTGCAGGGTTGCTTGCGAAAAATGGAGCGCTCTCCTGTGCTTTAGAAGGTTGTTGCAACAATGAAAATGCAATTAGCAAAAGTATAATTCTCATAAAAATGATTTTCTGTGTTTAAAAAAATTACAAGATATTGATTTATTTTATTTGAAAAAAAATTGAAGGTTGAATGAATGCCTTTTAAAAACAATCTATTTTTTAAGCAAATCAATTAATTCTTCTACAAACTTTTTCAATGGTGTTTCTGTAAATGCCGGGAAAATATATTTAAAGGTTTTTGCTTTTTCCAAAGTTGTTATAAGTTCATCATCGGACTTCATTTCCATGCACCAATTTTGTGCGGCTAAATGTGTTGCAAGATATTCCTGTTCCGATTGTCCCGGCGTGGGGATAATGATGGATTTTTTTTTCAGTGATAAAATTTCCATGACAGAAGTATAGCCGGAACGGCAAATAATATACTCAGTCTCACGAATTATTTTCTCTAATTTTTTTGTGTCCAAATGATTAATGACTGTGCAATTTTCATTGAGTTGTTGTTCATTTTCTTTTCCGGGTTTCCCTAATAAGACAATTGATTTCCCCGGTATATTTTGTACAGATGACAAGATTTTATTTTCAAATAAACTGCGTTGTGGCTCAGGTCCTGAAATTAAAAAAAGCCAATCTGTAGAATTGGAAGTTGCATTCGTATTTTCAAACCTGGACAGCGGGCCAATATAGCGTAATGGAGTTCTCGGATTTTTTTGCGGATGTGAAAGTTCGCCGGCAATATTTTTTTCTCCTTCAAAATCAGGTATCCAGCAAAGCGAAAATTTATTGATAAAGTGATAGTTTATTTTTTGCGCTATTTTTTGCAAAAAGCTGGAAGGCATTTTTATTTCCAGTTGATGCGTAATAAAAATACAGGGAATGTCCGGGTGTGATAAACCAAAACGATTATCAGCAATTACCAGGTCGATTTTTTCTTCAGTCACTATTTTCTTCAGCCATTTTTTTTCAGCATAAATCCGGCTCAAAATTTTTGGAACCTGTGATAAAATTTTCAGTGGCAGGAATGATTTTTGTTTAGCGTAATGCACATTATAACCTTTTAAAGGAAAATTTAATATGCCGGGGAATTCTTTTTTTAAAAGTTCAATTTGCACTACAGTTCCTGCTATAACCACCTCAAATGCAGCGCTTTGCAGGGCGCGTATGACAGGAATACAACGCGTGGTGTGCCCCAATCCCCAATCTAATGGCGCAACTAATACTTTATATATATAATTATTTTTCCCCAAATCCGTTTTAATTTTTTAAATCAATAATCTTTTTTTAATTTTAAAATAATAGCGATGCCACGTAAGATAACTTTTTTACTAATTTCTTTACTTCTGGTTCTTTTTATTTTTACAGGTTGCAAGAGCAGTAAATATAATAGTAAATGCGGATGCCCGGCTCACAGAGGTATCGTTGGATAATTTTTTTTCAACATTAAACCAGGATATATGACCCCCTCAAATCGTGATCTGCTGGTACTGACAAAATTTTTCAATGAAGGTTCCCCTTTGCATTTACAGGAAGTGGAAATGCTGAACAGGATACTGAAAACGGTAGAAAATTTTTCCGTGTTTTGCGGCGCCAATGAAATTTTTGATGTTAATAATTATGAGATTGTACACCGGCCTTATGAAATTCAGGAAATTTTACGTGGTAAAATTTTAAAACCTTTTGTTTTTATTATCAACAAAAACTAAAGGGTTCTTATTGGCCCTGATGCTTTAATATTTATTTCAACTTTGCCAGGGCTGCTTCCAGTTTTGAAAACAATCCATTTAAATCTTCCAGCCTGCAAGTACCCACACTCAGCCTGTACCAGGGAGAATGCTCATCTGCGCCAAAAGCATAAAATGGAACCACTGCCAGTTTTGCCTCATCTAAAATGTAGGAAGTAACATCTCTTTGGGTTGCTAATTTTTTATCGCCAGCATTTTTTCCAACAAGATCAAGTTTGATTGTGAGATAAATAGCGGCTTGCGGAATAATGGCATCAACAGGATATCCTTTTTCTTTGAGTTGTATAAAGCCTTCATAGATTTTTTCAAGCCTTTCTGATAAAGCTGATTTAAAGTGCGTAAAATAATTAGTTATATAATCATCTTCCATCAAAAATTTTGCTATTGCTTTTTGTTCTGCCATAGGTGCCCAGGTACCCATGTGCGTTAGCAGGGAGCGCATTTTTGCAATCACTTTTTCGGGTCCGAGACTCCATCCAACGCGTACGCCTGTCGCAGCAAATGCTTTGGAAATGCCACTTACAAAAATGGTTACTTCTTTCATTTCAGGAAATAGGGAAACAGGATTATAATGTTTTGTTTTTCCATAGGTAAGGGTAAAATACATTTGGTCAAACATCACATATAATTTTTTCTCTTCAGGCCCACGGTTTTTATTTTCTTCAATGACCAGTTGGCATATCTTTTCCAGTTCTTCTTTTTCCAGTGTTGTGCCGGTAGGGTTTTGTGGCGTGCAAAGGCAAAGTAAGGTTGCTCCTTTTATATGTGGCGTCAATTCTGCGGCCGTTGGCATAAAATTATTTTCTACGGTTGCTTCGATCACGCAATGTTTGCCTTTATTAAGATTCGTATAATGATTGTTATTCCAGGAAGGAACGGCATAAATCACTTTATCACCTTCATCAACCAGGATGGCAAAAATTCCATAGATCAGTGGCCTGCCACCGGAAGCAATTAAAATATCAGAAGCGGAATAATCCAGGTTATTCCATTTTTTTGCAAAATGGGAAACAGCCTCCCGGAGTTCCAGAACGCCCTGTGCTGCGGGGTAATTGGTATGTTTTTCTTTGTAGGATTCTATAATCATATTTTCCATGAGTTCCGGTATGGGAAATATCTCCGGATTGAAATCCCCGATCGTATAATTATATATTTTTTCCCCGCCCTTTATCCGGGCGCTTATTTCATTTCCCAATTTTACGATTTCTGATCCTACAAGGTTTTCCGCTAAATGGCTAAGTTTTGTCATATTGTAAAAAATTTGGTGATTATTCTTTTAAATGTTCGATTTATTTAGGGATGTGAAAAATAACGCTAATTATGTGAAAAATCACCTTTTTAAAATTAATTTGAGTTGATATTATTGCATTATAATTAAATCCCTAAATACAAAAATGAAAAATTTGAGCCATGAAGATATTGAACAGATCAATAACATGAAAAATTATTTGGATAGTTTACCGCCTGCCGTAAACGTAAAGAAAGCGTATTGTTTTATGATTACCAGGGATGAAATAAATGCACTTTTAAATCAGAAAAAAAATGGACAATTATTGGACGGACTGCGGGTTTACCTTGGTGCAAATATGATAGAAGGCCATGCGGTTCCCAATATCCATGTAATTGCCTGTGAAAAAGATGAAGCGAATATTTATAATGATTTTGAACCTGAATCGAATGGTTTATTAAAAAATGATCTTCCATTGGTTGCCCAGGGAAAGCCTTGCCCGACAGCATGTGGAAAAAAGAGTTTTATTTAAATTTAAATGACTGATATGTTACTTCAACTGATCGCCTTTTCAGATACAACGTTTCCGTTAATTACGTTAGTTGTTTTTTTCATATTATGGAAAAAAATTGAAGGGAGAGAAAAACTGGTATTGTACTTTTTATTGATAAACTTTATTCTGTTTGGTATTACCAATATATTGTCGGCATATTATATTAATAATTTATTCCTGTATCATATTTATGCTTTGGTAGAATTATGGTTGATTGGGTATTATATTATTGTGTACTTATTTCATAAAAGGATCATTTGGATTCGGGTTTGTGCTTTTTATACAATTTTATGGGTTGCGGATATTCTTACACTTGAACCGTTAAACACTTTTCCCAGTTTTTCCGGAGGCCTTTCAAATTTAATACTCATCATTATTTCAATGCTTTATTTATTGAGATTGGCAAAAAGTGATGAGATATTATATTTCCAAAAATTACCCGCTTTTTGGTTCGTTAGCGCTTTCCTCGTCTCCTGCTCTTTTCTTATACTGGGATATGTGATGTATAATTTTTACGTAGTAAATAAACTCCCTGAATTAGGGAATCAAATTACAAACATTTTTTATATTAGTACAATTCTTAAATTTACACTTATTATCATCGGATTATTATGCTACAGGCGTCCTCGAACTCAGTTATTTTTATTGTAGTCGGAACTTTACTCATTCTCTTTTTTGTTTTATTTTTTTATCTTTTTATGATTCAATTGCATACCCGTCGCAACCTTCATCAAAAAGAAATGTTTGATCTCAAAGCAGAATATGAGCAAACGATTTTTAAAGTACAACTCGAAATACAAGAACAAACTTTTAAAAATATCAGCCAGGAAATTCATGATAATATCGGGCAGGTACTTAGCCTGGCAAAACTCAACCTGAATGTTATTCCACAAAATGAAGCAACAGAAAAAATCGGTCTCACGGAAGAATTATTGACAAAAGCCATCAGTGACCTGCGTGATTTAAGTAAAAGTTTAAGTGCAGAAAAAATTGCAGATTCAGGCCTTGCGATTGCATTTGCACAAGAAATGGCGATTATTGAAAAGGCGGCAAAAAATATACACACACAATTTTATTATAATGAAGAACCTGTTTTAATTTCCCGCGAACAAATTATTATTACATTCAGGATCATACAGGAATTATTGCAAAACATAATGAAACACGCAAAAGCTTCCAATATAAAATTGGAATTGCTGGGTTCAGAAAATGCAACAGATATCCTGCTGGAAGATAATGGAATTGGATTTGATATGACCGGCCTGGATGAAACAAAAACAGGCATCGGTTTGAAAAATATTCAGCAAAGGTGTAAATTGATCGGTGCCCACTTTACACTGGATTCAAAACCAGGAAATGGAACATTTGTAAAAATCATCATTCAACATTCAATTCATTAAATGAAAAAGATTGCATTGGTAGACGATCATATTTTATTGCGCAGTGGCCTGGCTTCTGTGATTGGAAGTTTTGAAGGATTTCAAATAATTTTTGAAGCAGATAATGGGAAAGAATTTATTGAAAAACTGCATTCAAACCCTGAGCCGGACATCGTATTACTGGATATTACGATGCCTGTAATGAATGGATTTGAAACAGCACAATGGATCAAAAAAAATCGCCCGGAAATAAAAGTGATTGTTTTATCCATGATGGATGATGATACTTCTATTATTCGTATGATCAGGTATGGTGCGAGGGGTTATATATTGAAAGACAGTAAACCTGCTCTTTTGAAAAATGCTTTATTGGAAGTTTTGGATAAAGGTTTTTTCTTCAATGAACTCGTAAGCGGGAAAATGGTTCACCTCGTTCAAAAGGACAATGGAAGGTTGCCGCAGGAAATTCTTAATGATAAGGAAATGGAATTTTTAAAATTGTGTTGTACTGAAAAACCATACAAGGAAATAGCCATTGAAATGAATATTACACCAAGAGCTGTAGAAACATTACGCAGCCACTTATTTGAAAAATTAAACATTCAAACGCGTGTTGGCCTGGTGATGTACACTTTAAAACAGGGCATCATAAAACTCTGATTATTTCCTGAAATAATATAATGTGTTACTGTTTTCGGGTGTAAATGTTTTTTGTGCTGTTGCACGTATTTCATCAATTGTTACTTCCTGGTATTTTGCCAGCTCTTCATTCATCAGGTTTGCATTACCCATGAGTTCATAAAATGATAAATTGGTAGCCCGGCTCATGATACTCATGTCTTCAAAAATGGTGATGCTCTCCGTTTTATTTTTTACTTTTTGAAGTTCAGGTTCTTCTAATAATGTTGTTTTTATACAATCCAATTCTTCTTCAATGGCATTTTCAGCCTCCTGCATTTTTACGCCGGAAACTAATTTTCCTTCAATGGTTATCAGGCCGGGTTCTACACTTCCAAAATGATAACAGGAAATACTGCTGAACAATTTTTTCTTTTTTACCAGGCTTTCAAATAACCGGGAAGAACCGCCACCACTCAGTATTTCCGTTATGAGATCTATTGAATAATAATCCATATGCATTCTCCCGGGAATATGCCATGTTTTATAAAAAGCATCCAATGGAACGTCTGCAAATACTTCCTCTTTTCGTGCTTCGGTTTGCGTGGGTTCACCCGGTAAATGACGTATATATTTTTCACCTGCCGGAATACTCCCAAACCATTTTTCTGCCAAAACTTTTACATTTTCTAATTCTACATTGCCACCAATTGCCAATATTGCATTGCTCGGATTATAATGTTTTTTAAAAAATGCTTTGACATCTTCCATGCGTGCATTTTCTATATGACTCAATTCTTTTCCAATGGTCATCCACCTGTAAGGGTGCATTTTATAACTCATCCCGCGCAGGAGATGCCAAACATTTCCGTATGGTTTATTTATATAATGTTCTTTAAATTCTTCGCATACAACTTTGCGTTGCACTTCCAGGCTTTCTTCGCTGAAAGCCAGGCTAAGCATGCGGTCGCTTTCCAGCCAGAAAGCAGTTTCCAAATTTTTTGCCGGCACCTGGCAATAATAATTAGTGAGATCATCTGTGGTAAAAGCATTATTCTGTCCGCCTGCAATTTGCAATGGTTCATCATAATTAGGAATATGAATACTACCTCCAAACATCAGGTGTTCAAACAAATGGGCGAAACCGGTTTGCTCGGGGTTTTCATCTTTTGCTCCAACGTCATACAACACATTTACCATGGCCATAGGTGTGGAATGGTCTTCGTGAACGATCACGCGCAAACCATTATCTAAAATGAATTTTTTATATGCTATCATGTATTAATTATAATAAAGGTGATTTGAAAAAATGGGCGTTTAATATGCAGATTTTTTCATTTAATTTAAAACAGGATTTTGATTTTTCATCATGTTTTCATCCTGCTTTATTTTTTTCTCCCAATCCCAGGCAGTTTTCATCATATCCTCCAGGGAATATTTGATATGCCAGCCCAGTGTTTGAACTGCGTAGTCATTATTTGCATAAATGGCCACAACGTCTCCGGGGCGCGGATCCGTGATTTTATAATTTAATGAAATACCGGAAACTTTTTCAAAAGCTTTAATGGCTTCAAGTACGGTGACACCATTTCCTGTACCAAGATTAAATATAACACTGTTACTTTTATTTTTTCCTTTCATTAAAAATTGTAAAGCCAGTGTATGTGCATGCGCTATATCGCATACATGGATATAATCTCTAATACAACTTCCATCACGTGTTTCAAATTTATCACCATAAACTTGCAACTCGTTGAGTTTTCCAATAGCAGTTTGAGTAATTCCCGGTACAAGATTTTGTGGTTTGCCCAATGGAAGTTCTCCAATCAATGAGGATGGATGTGCTCCAACAGGATTGAAATACCTTAATAAAACACAATTCGTTGCTTCATGCACTTTCACATATTCGAGGATAATTTCTTCACCCATTTGCTTGGTGGCTCCATATGGAGATTCCGCTTTTTTTACCGGAGAATTTTCTGTAACCGGGATAGAATCCGGATTTCCATATACCGTACAAGAAGATGAGAAGACAAAATTGGGTATAGAAAATTCACGCACACATTTCAATAAATTGATGAGGGAAAAAAGATTGTTTTCAAAATACATTAGTGGCTGTTGCACAGATTCTCCAACAGCTTTATAGGCTGCAAAATGAATGATGCCGGAGATGTCTTCATTTTCCTGGAAGACTGCTCGCGTTTCATCATAATTTTTTAAATCGACGGTATAATTCTTTAATTTTTTTCCGGTAATTCGCTCAATGCCATTTAATAAATAAGTAGTTGAGCGGGAGTTGTCATCAATGCTGATAACTTCAAATCCATTCTCTATTAAATCCACAATTGTATGAGAACCTATATATCCGCAGCCACCCGTTACCAATATCTTTTTCATAAAAAATTTATTGACAAAAATACAAAAAGAAAAACTCTTATTGGAGATGAAACACCAGGCGAATTAATGCATAAATACCGGCTGCGAGTAAACCACTTACTGGAATTGTAAGAATCCAGGCCCACACAAGATTTAATGTGAGTCCCCAGCGTACTGCACTTAATCTTTTTGTAGCGCCCACACCAATAATTGCCCCTGTAATAGTATGCGTAGTACTAACCGGCGCACCGAGATTGGCTGCTGTGAAAAGTGTAATGGCACCTGCTGTTTCAGCGCATACACCTTCCAGTGGAGTAACTTTAGTTATTTTGGTTCCCATCGTTTTAATAATCTTCCAGCCACCACTCATTGTTCCCAGCGATATCGCTGTATAACAGGTAAGCGGTACCCAATCCGGCAAGGAGGCAAAATCAGGAATAAAATTTTGTGCGATCATAGCGGCGCCTATAATACCCATTACTTTTTGTGCATCACTTCCGCCGTGGCCGAGGCTGAATGCTGCAGAAGAAACCAACTGAAGTTTCTTAAACATATTGGCTGTGCGTTGTGCATTTTCCCCGCGTATATAATTGATAAAATAAGTCACAACAAAAATGACTCCCAGTACAAGCAATCCCCAGAATTCAAAAGGTTTTTTAAAGTTTATGAAAATCAAACATGCGCTTATAACTGCAATGATGATAGAGATTTTTAACCAGAAATTTCTTTGTATGGTTACAAGTGTTATGAAAATGGATAAGACCATTCCGATGATTGGGGCAAGCACTATATACATAAAAGTAAGGCCAATGCCATTTGTGAAAGACCAGTTGATACTGCTGAAACCCGCGTGGGCAATGGCTGCACCAGCGAAGCCACCAATTAAAGTGTGCGAGGAAGAAGAAGGAATCCCATACCACCAGGTCAGTAAATTCCAGCAGATGGCGGCGATCACACCGGCTAAGACAACATATAAATCATAAGATCCCTGGTGTACTGTTTTTGCAACCGTATCCGCGACGCCATGATCACGGAAAATAAAAAATGCGGTAAAATTGAAAAATGCTGCCCAGATAACTGCCTGTAATGGTGTGAGTACTTTCGTGGAAACGATTGTAGCAATAGAATTTGCGGCATCATGAAAACCATTTATAAAATCGAAAATTACGGCAAGAACAATAATGATAATTAATAATGCCATGGACAAAACGGGGTTTTAAAAAAGGATGATTTCTGCCACCCTTTTGCCAGTTATAAATTAAGCATATTTTATAATGATGGATTCTATAACGTTCGCCGCGTCTTCACATTTATCCGTTGCTTCTTCCATTGCCTGGTATATTTCTCTTTTTTTGATCACTTCTTTTGCATCATTTTCTGTTTGGAATAAATGGTCAATGCTCATATCATAAATATCGTCCGCCTGGTTTTCTATACTATTTACTTTTACCAAAGCTTCGGTGATGAGGCGCATATTTTTCATGGTACGCAACTCCATCATTGCATTTTTTATTTGCTCCGCGCTTTTGCTGATAAGGTCGGCCATTTTATGAATGCCTTCTTCATCCGGGTTAACTCTGTAAAAATTTATTTTTTTAGCGGAAGCATAAATATAATCTGCAATATCATCGAGGGCGCTCGCCAGGTAATGAATATCTTCCCGGTCAAATGGCGTGATGAAATTCCGTCCCAGTTCAGTAAATACTTTATGGGTCAGTTCATCATTGATATGCTCCATGTGTTCAAGCTCCCCGATAATAACACCCCGTTTATCAAAGTCAGGTTCATGTACTACCTTGTTCAATGTTTCAGCCATTTTAAAAACAATACCCGCAATTTCTTCAAATAGGGAATAAAATACCCGGTCTTTTGGCGTGAAGAATTTGAAAATGTTGGATACCATTTAAAAATATTTTGACAAAAGTAACTTAGTTTTCTTAGAAAAGGTATAGCAGCCTTTGGGGTAACAATTTCTTAATATTGAAAATTATATATGCGATTATAATTCAATCAGTAGTAATTTTTTTTATTTCTAATTTACACGCTTCATTAATTATTTCACAGAGCACCAGTTAATACTTAGCTGTTTAAGCATTATTTTCAAAGCACAAGTAATGTTTTGGGAAGATATTAAATCCCAATTCCTAAATAATTAACTTCGTAATACTTACTTCTGTTTATTCTTAAACTGTGCAATATAATTCCTGCTGTATTCTCCTAGGATGAGCGTGCCACTTGTTCTTGCGCGTTCTTTCAATAAATTATCCCAATGTTCTGTGCCTTTCCAAAAAATATCTTTTATATTTTTCATGGCTTCCGGACTATAATGGGAAAGTGTAGTGGATAATCTTGTAATACTGTCATCCATTCCCGCAACATCATTGTGTAATTCTGCATACAATCCTTTGCGCCTCGCCCAGTCTGCGGGCCGCCATGAAGAAGCATCAATGGCCAGTTGTGAAAAAGCAGAAAGGCCAATCTTCCTTTCTACTGCTGGTCCAACTACAAATGGACCGATGCCCAAACCTAGTTCACTGAGTTTGATGTCCGCGCCCTCTACAGCAATCGCATAATCAGCGGCTGCTGCAATGCCCACACCACCTCCTACACATTTTCCCTGAATGCGCGCAATGATAAGCTTCGGACATTTCCGCATATCATTAATGAGGTGTGCAAATCCATTAAAAAATTGAAAACCTTCGGCTTCATTTTTTATAGACATCAATTCATCAAAAGATGCACCCGCACAAAATGCTTTTTCACCACCGGAACGAAGTACAATTACTTTTGTTCTTTCATTTAAACCTTCCGCATGCACCTGTAATGCAATGGCATTGAGCATTACGCCTGGTAATGAATTACTTTGCGGATGGGAAAACTCAATTGTAGTGATGCCATGTTCATGGCTTGTTGTTAATTGGCCTCCGGCAATTTCCTGTGTCATAAATTATTTTTGTTTTAGTATGTTGATTAAAGGTTATTTACATTTTTGTATTTATAAACTAACAATAAAAATTTTGAAAAGGTATAAAAAAAATTCATACTCAGACTGGCTTTCGCATCACCATTGTAAGAATGGTAGCAACGCCAATCGTTTCTTCTGTTTCATCAAAAATTTCAACGTACCATTTTACAATCCCTTTTGGAATATCATTTTCTTCTTTTAATTCAGTGCTTATTTTTTCCTTGCACGTAAAACGAATATATACTTCTGCACCTGGATAAACTGGTTTGGTAAAACGTAATTCATCAATGCCATAATTAAGAAGTACAGGATTTTTTTCATAACTGTCCACAAACAATCCAGCTGCAATACTCATCATCATATAACCATGTGCCACCTGTCTTTCAAACATGGTACCATTGAAATCTGTGGTTTTAATATGCGCATAAAAATGATCCCCGGTGAGATCTGCAAAAGCGTCAATATCTTCTGCAGTGATCAACCTTTTCTCAGTGATAAGCTGATCACCAATGCGCAATTCTTCATAATATTTTTTAAAAGGATGCACGTCACTAATTTTTCCTTTGGCATGCGGCTGATATACATTACTGATCGCTGTAATACTTGTTGGAGAACCTTGTATAGCCACCCGTTGCATATAATGTTTTACACCTCGTATGCCGCCCATTTCTTCACCACCGCCTGCACGCCCGGGGCCGCCATGAACCAGCAATGGCAATGGAGAACCATGGCCGGTGCTTTCTTTATAACAATCCCTGTTGAGCACTAAAATTCTTCCATGCCATGCACCTGCGCCCAACACATATTGCTTAGCAATTTTATCACTCGCAGTTACGATAGTTGAGCAGAGAGAACCTTTGCCCATTTTAGAAAGCTGGATTGCTTCTTCTGTTCCTGTATAAGGCATTAATGTGGAGACGGGACCGAATGCTTCTATTTCATGCGCTTCTTTTGTTTGCAGCGGGCTTTCATTTAATAATAAAATAGGACTGAGAAATGCGCCGTTATCTGCATCACCATCAATCACCTGTACGCTATCCAATGAACCATAAATAATTTGTGAGGAGGCCAATAATTTTTGCACTTGTGAAAGCACTTCATTTTTTTGTGAAATGCCAGCCAGCGGGCCCATGCGTACTTTTTCATTTAATGGATTTCCAATGCTTGTTTGCGCCAGTGCTTTTCCCAATGCGATCTGTACATCTTCTAATTTATCTGCGGGCACAAATATCCTGCGAATAGCAGTGCATTTCTGGCCGCATTTCGTCGTCATTTCTTTTCTCACTTCTTTAATAAAAATATCCCATTCCGGCATTTCCGGAGTTACATCTTTTCCTAAGACAATACAATTCAATGAATCTGCTTCCATGGTAAATGGCACATTTTCCCGCAACATATTTTCATTCTTTTTGAGAAGCAAACCGGTACTCGCTGAACCTGTAAATGTGACCACATCCTGGGAGGTAACAAAATCCAGCATATCACCCGCTGAGCCACAAACCAGTTGCAGTGCGCCCTCCGGTAATATACCCGAGGCAATAATTTCTTTTACTACAACTTCTGTAAGATAAGAAGTAAGCGTTGCAGGTTTTACAATTGTGGGCATACCGGCTAATAAATTCACAGCAATTTTTTCCAGCATTCCCCAAACAGGGAAATTAAATGCATTGATATGTACAGCAATTCCTTCTTTGGGCACCAATAAATGATGGCCCATAAACGTATTGTGCTTGCTCAGGTTATGCGCTTCCCCATCGAGACAAAAAGGTTCATCGGGAAATTCCCGGCGAAGTGATGCATTCGCAAATAAATTGCCGATACCTCCTTCAATATCTACCCAGCTATCTGCTTTGGTAGCGCCGGTTTGATAACTCACCGCATAAAATTTTTCCAGGTGTTTGCGTAAATGAAGTGCCAAAGCCTTCAACATCAAACCTCTTTCCTGGAAGGTCATTTTCCGGAGATTGGGAGAACCAACCTGGCGACCATATTTTAAAATAGATTTATAGTCGAGTCCCTGCGTTGTAGCGTAGGCAATGATTTCGCTGGTTGATGCATTGTGCAATGCCTGGCCGTCACCCGTGCCGGTTTGCCATTTGCCAAGGACAAAGTTTTTTAGTTTTTCCATATTGTCAGCGAATTAAAAAAGATTGAATACAAATAATTTGCAAAATTAATTTTCTATTCCGAATTGTTTCAAATGGTGTTGTGCATGTTTGTATAAAAGATGCACATTTTGCTCAAAGTTCAATGCGCCAAAGACTGGATTTATCGTCGTAAGCGTGGGATTTTTCTCAAAGGTTTCAAAAAATATGTCAATGCGTTTTTGTAATTTTTCAATGGCTTCTTCCAATCCTGAAAAGCGCGGTGCATGCGGTGTTTCAGGCATGATGGGATTTTTCGTATTTTCTTTAAAAGGAATATCACTCATGAGAAAATTATGCATTGCTTCTTTTCTTTCTGGAGGAGTTACATAAGGCAGTACTAATTTTCCATATGCATTGGCCAGTGAATCTCCGAAGTGTTCCACCATTTGTTGGGGCGACATCACACCCCAGTTACCTTTCGCATCCGGTGCAATTTTTTTTAATGCAGGAATCAATTTTTCTTTCAGGAAAATTGCTTCATTCGTCATGATGATTTTTTTTAAAGGGAAAATTAAAATTAAAAAATGCCTGTTCCTTAATTGGATGCTTGCAATTTTGCATCAATGGCTTTACAAATTTCTGAAAAGATGTCTTCAATAGTTCCTTCTCCTTTTACAGAAACAACCTTACCAAAAGGCCGGTAATAATCTGCCACTGCGGAAGTTTTATTTTTATATTCTTCAATTCTTGCATTAATAATTTCCTGGTTCACATCATCACTGCGGCCACTTGTAAGTCCGCGGTTCAATAATCTTTTTACAAGTTCTTCTTTACATACATCCAGGGATATAAATAAAGCGATAGATTCATTTTTTTGTTGCAGCAAATCATCCAACGCTTTGGCTTGTTCGGTTGTTCTCGGAAAACCATCGAATAAAAAACCTTTCACTTCCCGTTGTTCATCTAAAGTTTTACTGATCATATTAATAACAACGGAATCCGGTACAAGTTGGCCAAGATCTATGAATGCTTCTGCTTCCAGTCCCAGTGGCGTTTGCCGGCTGATTTCATGGCGCAACAAGTCACCTGTACTCAAATGTTTGAGTCCATATTTTAAAATCAGTTTCTCACTTTGAGTACCTTTACCACTACCCGGAGGGCCAAATAATATTATATTAAACATATTGAAATGAAGTCTTTGGGTAAGAAGCAAATATAAGGGGTGAATTTAAAAATCCCTTAACTAAATCCTTTCGTATCTTTTCAAGTTTCCAGGACAGTATTTGTAATGAAGTACAAAGGTAAAATATTTAACAAAAGCAATTTTCACATGTTCAATAAACTTTCAATTGCCAGCCTTGTTATCATGCTGGCTACAGGTTGTTATTCTCAAATAAATTCATCTCAACAAAATAATATGGATACGACAAACAAAAAAGAAAATGCATTTTATTCCCACACAGACACTTCCAAAGTAAACGTCGCTGATAATGAATGGAAAAAGTTATTATCTCCTGAAGTGTATAATGTAGCGCGTCTCAAAGGAACGGAAAGGCCGAATACCAGTCCTTATGAACATTCCAAAGAGATTGGTACTTATTACTGTGCGGTATGCGGAAATGCTTTATTTCAAAGCGATACAAAATTTGAAAGTGGTTGTGGCTGGCCAAGTTTTTATGAGCCAATCAGTAAAACTTCTGTGGTGTATGAAAAAGATAATTCATTTGGAATGAGCAGGGAAGAAGTGATGTGTGGCCGCTGCGGTTCACACCTGGGGCATGTATTCCATGATGGCCCGCCACCAACTGGTTTACGCTATTGTATCAATGGTGTAGTACTTGATTTTGACAAAGCAAAAGAGGCGGAGAAAAAATATAATTCTGAAAAATAAAAGCAGATTCATTAACTAAACCCATGAGGTTATGGAAACCTTATAGGTTTTTTATTTGATCAATATCTTTTCAAAGTCAGCCGTATTTCCATTGAATACATTGAAGTCAACTTTTTCTGAAATACCATTCACATGTCCGGTATTATTATGCTGCCAAAAGATCCAGGGCGCTGAAACACGTGGCTTATTTTTTTCAAAATAATGTGCAACCCATAATGGATACTCTTTAAAATAACCGTCAAGGTATTGATTATAAAAATCGGCA
Organism: Chitinophagales bacterium; assembly: GCA_038245585.1. Classification (GTDB taxonomy): domain Bacteria; phylum Bacteroidota; class Bacteroidia; order Chitinophagales; family Chitinophagaceae; genus JAFDXJ01. The sequence continues at coordinate 31,865 of JBBRSI010000008.1, read as the reverse complement.
CTTGTATAAATGATCGGTTTTATATGATAATTATCTTCGACTATATGGATCCAATCCTGTATGCGAACACGCATATCCACAGGGTTTGCACCATATAATTCTTCTACATCAATGACAGGTGGCAGGTTCCCGCTTTTTAATACAACTGTTTTTATAAAATTTTTTGCCTGGTCTTTTCCGCTTTTTGTAGCAATAAAATAATGGTATGCACCGCACACAATGCCCGCATCATTTGCGGCATTCCAATTATTCTTAAAATTTTTATCAACTGTAGAAATGCCTTCTGTTGCTTTAATAAAAGCGAACTGTATGGAAATATTATCCTGCTTTACAGCACGCACTAATTTCCAGTTAATATCTTCCTGGTGGCGGCTCACGTCAATTCCATGAATCATATAACCAGCCGGAAGTTCAATTCCAAAGTCAGGGTAAAAAATAAATTTTACCGGCTTTGAAATTTCAAATGGCATAAAAATTTTATAGACAATAAAAAATAAAAAGGCGCCTGCAAAAAACCAAATAAATGGATTTTTATAAAGCGCTTTTTTTTTCTTTGCCAACCCTGATTTATTTATTCCTGTACCGTTGTAGTTTCTGCATTCGGTCCAAGTTTGGTAACTGTATTATTTTTACTGATCACCTGGTGGTCCGGATCTACTAATACATCTGTTGCCTGGAAGCCAATGTTTACAGCAACTTGTTGCACTTTACTATTGATATCAATAACAACACTTTTTGTTTGTGCCCCATTTTTGAATACTATTTCCAATGGTAATTTAAAGAAATTCACGGAAGGATGTGATGTTGTTTGCTTTACTACAATCTGTACATTATTATTTGCATTCTGGCTCCAGTAAACCTCGAAAGTTGGATAACCCTGGCCATAAAACCACTGGTTAAAAAAGTAATTCAAATTGAGACCACTTACTTTTTCCATATTCCGCTGAAAGTCTGCTGTGCGGGCAAATCCGTAGGCAACTTTGGGATCTGTAAAATATTTTTGCATCCCTTTAAAAAATGTTTCACTGCCCATTGTCCATTCCAGCATACGCAGTAAGAATGCACCTTTGTCATAGCTTAAACGGCCATCAAAAATACGGTTGAAGTTTGTAGTATCATCTACAAAAACAGAACCATCCGGCTTAGAAACTATATAATTTAAATCTCCACTTACATATTGCGGGTAATAGGTGGGACTGAAATTTTTCATGTATAAAAAGTCGGCTGAATAAGTTGCAAAGCCTTCATTCAACCAGATGTCCTGCCAGCTTGCACAAGTGATTTTATCACCAAACCATTGGTGCGCTAATTCATGTGCCATCAGGTCTTCATCCGTACTTACAACAAAAGAATTTGTCTGATGTTCCATACCTCCGCCCCAGCCGAATTGTGTTTGTCCATAACGCTCATTAATGAAAGGATATTCACCATAAGAATCATTGTACAGGGAAATTGCCTGTAGCATAAAATGAGTCCTGCTTTGAAATGTAGAAAGGTCTTCAGGATACACATAAGATATTACAGGTAATGTTTTACTTCCAAGTTGTACATTGTTTGTAAAAATTGAATAATTGGTGACGGCTATGGCCACGAGATAACTTGCAATTGGATACCTGTGTTTATAGTATGAAATAGTAGAACCATTTTTCGTAACAGCACTCACCAATAAACCATTGGAAGAAGCATTGTATTGAGCAGGATGCGTGATATAAATATCTATGCTATCTGCTTTATCATCAAGTCCATTCCTGCATGGCCACCAGTCTTTCGCGCCGTAAGGTTCACTCAAAGTCCATATTACATCCACGCCGTCATGCTTGGTTTTGGAAAATGAATCACCGTTTCCGTTTGGTTTTCCATGATAATAAATAGAGATGGAATCCCTTTCATTTTTCTTGTAATTTTTAGGTAATGAAATGACAATGCCATCACTGGTTGTTTGTGTATAGGAAAGCTTTTGACTACGCATTTTTATACTGTCTACTTTTAATTTATTTGTCAGATCCATCGTAATTTGATTCGTACGTGAAGTGATCTTGAAATAACTGGTCACACTACCCGAAATATAAAATACTGCGGGGTCTATATTCCATTCACAACGATAATAACTCACATTAAAGTTATCACTGGCAACGGATGGATTCACCACACTGGCTCTTTTAGCTGCAGCCATTTTTTCAGCATCAGCTATTTGATAGTTTTGTTTGCAAACCGGTGCCTGCTGGGCTGAAACGGCTCCGGTAATAAGCAATAAAAGGATAAGGTATGTATATTTCATATTGCAAAATACTGTATTTACTTGCACTTGTGCAAAATGAATTTTCAAAGTTTTTTTTACATCATGCTGACATTCTATATTCATTAGATTAGGCATTCTTGGCGCATAGGAGTATTTTTGCACACATTTATGTATGTAAATTTTAATGATAGCAGAAATCTTTTATCCAAGCTCAGCTTCCGCCGGGCCTGGAATGCAGCGAAAGTGATGTCGAGTTTTCAACTCACAAAATTGTTGAATCGTCCTATACAATGGGGTTTCCCGATCTCTATTTCTTTTGAGCCTACTACTTCCTGCAATTTACGTTGCCCGGAATGTCCCAGTGGTCTGCGTGAATTTACGCGTCCGACAGGGATGCTACAAAAAGATTTTTTCAAAGAAACCATTGATGATATTTATAAAGAATTATTATACCTGATCTTTTATTTCCAGGGAGAACCTTTTTTAAATCCCAATTTTTTGGAAATGGTAAAATATGCCCATGATAAAGGCATTTATACAGCCACTTCTACGAATGCGCATTACCTCACAGATGAAAAAGCAAAGCAAACAGTGGAAAGCGGTTTGGACAGGCTTATCATTTCCATAGATGGTACTACACAGGACGTTTATCAGCAATACAGGCGGGGCGGCAAATTGGACAAAGTGATTGCAGGCGCAAGAAATATTGTAAAATGGAAAAAGGAATTAAAGAGTAAAACGCCTTTTGTTTTTTTCCAGTTTTTAGTGGTGAAACCGAATGAACACCAGGTGGAAGAAATAAAAAAATTGGCTAAAGATGTGGGTGTTGACCAGATTCGTTTTAAAACGGCACAGGTATATGATTATGAAAATGATCCGAATCATTTAATTCCTGAAAATGAAAAATACAGCCGCTATAAAAAAGATAAAAACGGAAAAATAAAAATTCGCAGTGGCCAGAGTAATCATTGCTGGAAACTCTGGCATGCCAATGTAATTACCTGGGATGGAATGGTGGTGCCTTGTTGTTTTGATAAAGATGCTATGCATCGCCTGGGCAATTTAAAAAACCAATCATTTAAAGATATCTGGCACAATGATAATTACAAACAGTTCCGCAAAGAAATTTCTACAAGCCGCAAAAACATTGATATCTGCGCCAATTGCAGTGAGGGTTTGCAGGTGTGGGAAAAATAAAACACCTTCTTTCTGAAAATGTTAAATAAAAAAATTTGACGCCATTGCGACAGTCAATTTTTTTACAAATCCTATCTTCGTTTTTATGCAGAATAAAAACCGCAACAAGTTTCTAACCCTGTTTTTTTTATGTTTATTATGTGCGCCTTTTACAATGTTTGCACAGCCGAAATACGAATTTCGTGCCGCCTGGATTGCTTCCGTGGTGAATATTGACTGGCCTTCCAAAAAAGGTTTATCTGTTGATGAACAAAAATCTTCTTTCATACAATTATTGGATTATTTAAAAGGCCTTGGGATGAATGCAGTGATCGTACAAATCCGTCCCGCAGCAGATGCTTTTTATCCTTCGCCTTATGAGCCCTGGAGTGAATACCTTACCGGAAAGCAAGGCGTAGCACCAGTTCCATATTATGATCCGCTATATTTCATGATCGAAGAAACCCATAAACGCGGCATGGAATTTCATGCCTGGTTGAATCCTTACCGCGCAGTTTTTAATGTGAATACTTCCAATATTTCTTCCAATCATATTACTAAACAGCATCCGGAATGGTTCATCACGTATGGAACTACAAAATTTTTTAATCCCGGTTTGCCGGAAGTAGTTCAATATGTAACAAGTGTAGTAAGGGATATTGTAAAAAGATATGACATTGATGCCGTTCACATGGATGATTATTTTTATCCATACAGGATCACGGGAAAAGAATTCGCGGATAATGCAGCTTACCTGAAATATGGAAAACCGCAAGGGTTGAATAAAGAAGACTGGCGAAGAAGTAATTGTGATAGTATTATTTTAAGCATACACAATGTAATTCTTGAGGAGAAACCATTAATAAAATTTGGCATAAGTCCATTTGGTGTTTGGCGTAATAAAAGTATGGATACTGAAGGTAGTGATACACGTGCCGGGCAAACGAATTATGATGATCTGTATGCGGATATTTTATCATGGTTAAGAGAGGGCTGGATTGATTATGTAGTACCGCAACTTTACTGGGAGATCAATCATAAATTATGTGATTATGGCACGTTGCTGGATTGGTGGGCCAATCATACATACGGAAAAGATTTGTATATCGGTCATGGATTATATCGTGCCACGGAAAGTCCAACTGCAGCGTGGAAAAGAAAAGATGAATTGCCGGAAGAAATACAAATGCTTAGAAATTATAAAAATGTACAGGGAAGTATTTATTTCAGTGCGAAAGATTTTTTGCCCAATCCAAACGGCTGGTGTGACAGCCTGAGAAATAATTATTATAAATACCCGGCACTCATTCCGCCCATGAATTGGATAGATACCATAGCACCTTTACAACCTTCTATTTTAAAGATCACGGAAAATAAAAAAGCCGCAGCGCCTTCATTTGATATTGACTGCAATGCAGGCAATAAAAAGGAAACAGAAGAAGTAAAAATCATTGTTTTATATTTTTCAAATAATAAAAATGATCTGGGAAAATTGCCTATGCAAATTCAGGCTGTTGACCGGAATTTTCAAACTACATTAACGCTGCCTTTTACGACATTGCCCAATGATTCAAATGATTGCTATATTGCCATCAGTAGCATTGACAGGCAAAATAATGAAAGCCCTCTAAGCAAAGTGGTGCATTTGATAAAAACAAAATCGGGATGGCAGGTAAAGGAATAATCAAAATTTATAACGAATTTGTTTTTCAATTTTAAAATATATCCAATAAGATTTCCTAATTAAATTACAAATTCTGCATCCTCAATAAAACTGCCTTTATCTTTGCATTTGTATATTTTCTTTTTACTTAAATAAATTTTATATGCCTGGTTTTGAATTTTGGGGAGACGAAGAACGCAAAGAAGTAAATGATGTTCTGGAAACAGGCATCCTCATGCGCTATGGCTTTGATAGCCCGCGTAATGGAATATGGAAAGCGAAAGAATTAGAAAATAAAATACGCGAAGTTTTTGGTTGCAGGTATGCACAACTATTAAGTAGCGGTACTGCGGCTTTAACCACTGCACTCGCAGCTATGGGCGTTGGTGCAGGCGATGAAGTGATCATGCCGGCTTTTACTTTTGTCGCGAGTTTTGAAGCAATATTGAGTGTAGGGGCAATACCAGTTCTGGTTGATATTAATAAATCACTCACGCTGGATCCGGCTGCAGTTGAAAAAGCGATTACCTCAAAAACAAAATGTATCATGCCCGTTCATATGTGCGGTAGTATGGCGGATATGGAGGCACTCATTCGAATTTGTGCAACACATAAAATATTTTTATTGGAAGATGCCTGCCAGAGTATTGGCGGTACATATCATGGGAAACACCTCGGCACGATCGGGGATGCTGGTACTTTTTCATTTGATTTTGTAAAAACTATTACCTGTGGTGAAGGAGGTGTAGTGATGACGAATAATGAAAAAATTTATACATCATCAGATCAATTTACTGATCATGGACATGATCATACAGGCAATGATCGTGGCGCAGAAACACATCCTTTTATGGGTTATAACTTTCGCATCAGTGAATTACATGCGGCCGTTGGCCTGGCGCAAATAAGAAAACTGGACCAGTTCCTTTCTATTCAAAGAAAAAACCATGCAATTCTCAAAAATATTTTGTCTGAAATTCCCGGAATTAGTTTCCGAGAGGTGCCGGATGAACAAGGAGATAGCTGCACTTTTTTAAGTTGGTTTTTACCTTCAGAAGAAGCCACTAAAAAAACAGTAGATATTTTGAAAAATGAAAATGCCCTGGCGGGAAATTTTTACTGGTACATTAATAACTGGCATTACCATAAAAAATGGGATCACCTGAAAAACGGGCATTCTTTATATCCATTGAATGACGCGCAAAACGAGGCTTTAAACAATTTAAAGAATAAAGATTTTTCCAAAAGCGATGCCATTTTATCCTGTTGCATTTCCACCGCCATCAGCCTTTTATGGAAAGAAAGCGACATCATTGCTAAAGGAGAAAAAATAGTAGCCGCGGCAAAACAAGCTATGGAGAAAAAGGAATTTGTGTAATATGGATTTGTTTATTCTGGTTTTAAATGAACATTATTTTTTCCTTCCAGCGCATCACAATATTGCACGGAACCCAACCTGAATTTTATAGGAAGAGCGGTTAGTTTTTGCAAAGCCAGTTCTTTTTTACAAAAGAATCCCATATTTTCTGCGTAAAAATTCCCCGGTACTTTCACAAGCGGAAAAGCAGGTGCAGTATTGAAATAAATTATTTTTGGAGAAGCGGTATCCCGGATGGTTTGGCTACTTCCACTAATATTTGCGATTAAAAATAAATTTACAAAAAAACAAATTTTAGGAATCATTCTGCTTATCATTTTCTTTGTAAATTTACGGCAAATTACAGGAAAAGTTTTTTGCGTTTGTTAAAATGCAAATTCAAACAAAACATATTTCATATTATTGGATTAATAAAACCGGTTGAAAAAATATCATGGCATTATCCCAACATTTACAACAAAAATTATTACAAAAATTATCCCCGCAGCAAATTCAATTAATGAAATTGTTGCAGGTGCCTACTGCAAACCTGGAAGAGCGTATTAAAGAAGAACTGGAAGAAAACCCGGCATTGGAAACTACAGATGAAGACGCGGAAGATGATCCCATTTTAAAAGATGAAATCAAGGAAGAACCGGAAGAAGAATTTGAGGCTGATGGCAGTGAAGAAGATTATGAAAATATCGATATCAGTGAGTATGTAAAAGAAGGCGATGATGATATTGCAGATTATAAATTGAGGGATGAAAATTACCCGGATCCAGATGAACAAAAAACGATTCCTTTTAAGCTGGAACGTAGTTTTCATGAATTATTATTAGAGCAACTGGGCATGTTGACAATGGACAGTCGCGAAAAAAAAATTGCAGAACAAATTGTTGGTAGCATTGATGATGATGGTTACCTGCGCCGAGAAATTTCTTCCATCGTGGATGACCTGGCATTTCGCCAGAATGTAGAAACGTCAGAAGAAGAACTGGAAAAAATTATTCAGCAGATTCAGCAATTTGATCCGCCGGGAATTTGTGCACGGAACTTACAGGAATGCCTGCTGTTGCAGTTATACAGGTACGAAGCGCAAGGAAAAGATGTGAAGCCGGCGATTGAAGTATTAGAAAAATATTTCGATGAATTTACCAAAAAACATTACGAAAAAATACAGCGGGGTTTGAATATTGATGAGGAAGAATTGAAACATGTGATCAATTGTATTATCAAGTTAAACCCACGTCCCGGCGGTGAAATCAGTGACAGCAACAAAGCAAAAAGTTATGTAGTGCCTGATTTTTTTATTTTCAATAATGGTAAACTGGAACTTTCTCTGAATGCTAAGAATGCACCGGACCTCCGCATCAGTGAAGGCTATCGCGATATGCTGAAAGATTATAGCAAAGGCAGTAAAAAAGATAAGCGGCAAAAAGAAGCGGTATTATTTATCAAGCAAAAAATTGATTCTGCTAAATGGTTTATTGATATGATCAAGCAACGGCAGCATACATTATTGAGTACGATGGAAGCGATCATGAATTACCAGGAAGCATTTTTTAAGACAGGGGATGAAACTACTTTAAAACCAATGATCTTAAAAGATATTGCAGAGATTACAGGTCTGGATATTTCTACGGTAAGCCGTGTGGCCAATAGTAAATTTGTACAAACTGAGTTTGGTTCCTACCTCTTGAAATTTTTCTTTAGTGAATCTTTAAGTACAGACAGCGGTGAAGAAGTAAGCACCCGTGAAGTTAAAAAAATACTGAGTGACCTCATTGAAGCAGAAGACAAACGCAAGCCATTGAGTGATGAGTTACTGACAAAAATGCTCCAGGAAAAAGGATATAATATTGCCCGTCGTACTGTTGCAAAATACCGGGAACAACTCAACCTGCCTGTGGCCAGGCTGAGGAAAGAATTATAAATGTACACATCAAAAAAAGTTACATGCAAGCCAGGCTGACTCAGAAATTTGGAACCGGGGAACAATTTTTTTCAAAATTAGTTTCCTATATTTTCCACCCGCTTTTTTTGCCCAGTTTCGTTTTCCTTTGGTTGCGGATCCGCTTCCCATTTGAGTTTCCGGGTATTTCACCAAAAACACTTTTTGAGAAAACATTTTCAGTGATCTGGATCACCGCATTTTTCCCGGCCTTTTCTGTCTTTCTTTTATGGCGATTAAAATTTATTGATAATATATTTTTGCGCACCGCAAAAGAAAGAATTATACCCTATATCATTACCATGATCTTTTACTGGTGGATGTGGTACCTGAGTCGTTTTTTTACAGACCAGCCGGACATTTTGAAAACATTTTATTTTGGGATTTTTGTGGCAACTGTATTTGGCCTGATCATTAATAATTTTATGAAAATTAGTATGCACGCAATGGGTGTTGGAGGCGTGCTTGCTTTTGTATTGATCACCTGTTTTTATTACCAGGTTTATTTAGGAGTAGATATTGCGGCTATAGCGATTATTACCGGCCTTGTTTGTAGTTGCCGGCTGGCGCTCAAGGAACATTTCAAAGCTGAAATATATATCGGTCTTTTCATTGGTATACTTTGCCAGCTTATTGGTTTTTGGGTAGCTATGTAAAATATTTTACAATTTTGTATTAAAAAAATGGTTCACTTTTGAAATAGTACTTTCTTCCAATTCTCTTTTTTTTAAAAACATAAATTTTGTTTTATGCAACGCTTTAAAAAGTTAATACTCTCCATTTGCCTTTTACAATTTTCAAGTATTTTATTTGCACAACAATCATTAAAACTGCCACGTAATTTTATTGATGCTTACGAAAAAAAAGATACAAGAAGTATTACAGGTGAGCCCGGGAAAAATTACTGGCAAAATACTGCGGACTATAAAATAGATGTACAATTTAATCCTGTAACCTTACTGGTGAGCGGCACAGAGACAATTGTTTATACTAATAACAGTCCTGATAGTTTACGTGATACCTGGTTTAAATTATATTCAAACCTTTATCAAAAGGGAAATATCCGGGATATGCCTATTGATGCGAAAGACCTCACGGATGGCGTTTCTGTAAAGGATGTTTTTGTCAATGACATTGCCATTAAAGACAAGGCACAAAGTACAAATGGTACAAATATGGTATTGCGAAAAACGCATATTCCACCGCATAGTACAACTACTTTCAAACTTTCATTTTCTTATACTTTAAATAAAGGGTCACATATCCGTACAGGTGAAGTGGATGAAGGCAGTTCTTTTATAGCTTATTTTTTTCCCCGTATTGCTGTGTATGATGATATTGACGGGTGGAATAAAAATCCTTATTTAGGTTCACAGGAATTTTATAATGACTTCTGTAATTTTTCAGTGAATATTTCTGTTCCGAAAAATTTTGTTGTTTGGGCTACCGGCACACTTCAAAATTGTGAAGAAGTATTAAATGAAAAATATTGTAAGCGTCTGCAAGATGCAGAACGCTCGGATAAAATTAGTTACATCATTGATAGTTCAGACTTACAGGATAAAAATTCAATCACTAAAAATAATGATATGAATACCTGGCATTTTAATGCGGAACATGTCACTGATTTTGTATTTGCCTTAAGCGATCACTATTTATGGAGAAGCACTAGTTTAATAGTAGATTCAACTTCTGGAAGACGCACCAGGGTTGACGTTGCGTTTAATCCCATACATAAAGATTTTTATGAAGTTATGGATTTTGCTAAGAAAACTGTATCGGATATGAGTTTCCGTTTTCCAAAATGGCCTTATCCATATCCGCATGAAACGGTTTATGACGGACTTGATCAAATGGAATACCCGATGATGGTCAACGATAATCCACTTGAAGACCGGGAAGAAACAATCGAACTCACTGATCATGAAATATTTCATACAATGTTTCCATTTTATATGGGCGTTAATGAAACAAAATATGGCTGGATGGATGAAGGTTGGGCTACAATTGGTGAATGGTTATTGACGCCAATGATAGATAGCAGTTATACCGATCCTTATGGTATTGTGCCTTATGAAATGTTTGCAGGCGATGAGGCTGATGTGCCTATTTCCACACTTACAACAATGCTTGCAGGCTCACCTGCATTTTTAAATACATATCCCAAACCAGCATTTGGATATTTATATGTAAAAGATATGCTGGGTGATTCACTATTTTTCAAAGGGCTGCATTATTATATTTCTCAATGGAATGGCAAACATCCATTGCCTTATGATTTTTTTAATTGCATGAATACGGGTAGTGGCGTTAACATGAATTGGTTTTGGCAAAACTGGTATTTTGATGATGGTATTCCGGATCTCGCCATAGAAAAAGTAACTGAAAAAACAGGTCAGTTTACCATCACTGTTGCAAAGCATGGAGCAAAAGCTGTACCCATTGATTTAACCATTGCATTTAAAGATGGCAGTACTCAAAAGATTCATCGGAGTATTGCTGCATGGGAACATGCAACAAGTATTGATTTTGTAGTGAACTCAAAAAAGCAAGTGAAAGAAATAATTTTAGGCGCTACCTATAATGTGGATTCTAATAAAAAAGACAATGTGTGGAAAGCACAATAATTTTTATATGAAAAATTAAAGTTGTTTTTTTTCTTTTAATTTTTCCTTCCACATTTCATTGAATGTTTTATTACTGAATTCGAGTGGGCTTCTGTGTTTCGACCAGTTTTTGAAAAGTGAATTGACTACTTTATTTTTCATGCCGGCATTTCCTGCATTCATCATGCTCCTGCGCAAACTCGCTACACGCCAGGCTTTCCAGGCGATCTTCTCTGACAATGTAGAAAGACCTTCATCTACAGATTCTCTGCGATTTTCTAAAAGCAGCGTATGCAAATTGATATTCACCGGGCAGGCTTCCGTACAATTTCCACACAAGGAAGATGCATAACTTAAATGTTTGAAATCTTTCATTTTTTGTAAATGTGGTGTGATCACACTTCCAATCGGTCCGCTGTATGTAGTGCCATAACTATGACCGCCAATATTTTTATAAACAGGACATGCATTCAGGCATGCACCACAACGAATACAGTATAATGATTCTCTTGCAGCAGGATTTTTTAAAATTTCGGTACGGCCATTATCTAATAATATCACATACATTTCTTCTGGGCCATCTGTTTCATTCTCTTTTTTTGGGCCACTAATGATGCTGTTATAAACGGTCATTTGCTGGCCTGTACCAAAGGAAGAAAGTAATGGCCAGAAAAGCGCTAAGTCCTGCAACGAAGGCAATACTTTTTCAATACCAGCAATCACAATATGTGTTTTTGGCCACGCCATTGATAAGCGTGCATTACCTTCATTTTCAGTGATGGCAATGGAACCTGTATCTGCAATAATAAAATTCGCACCTGTAACTCCGATCTCCGCGCGCACAAATTTTTCCCTTAATTTATTTCTTGTAAATAGCGTGATCTGTTCTGGTAGTAATCCCGCTTCAGTACCCAGTTTCACTTCAAATAATTTGGCAACATCCTCTTTGCTTTTATGCATTGCTGGTGTAACGATATGATAAGGCGGCTCGCCATCCAGTTGCTGAATGTATTCACCCAAATCGGTTTCTACACTTTCAATTCCGTTTGACTCGAGGTAATGATTTAAATGAATTTCTTCTGTAACCATGCTCTTGCTTTTAACCAGCAACTTGCAATTTTTTTTGGTACAGATATCACCAATTAATTGCAAAGCTTCTTCCGAATTTTGTGCCCACAACACTGTAGCGCCGTTGTCACTTATTTTTTTTTCAAACATTTCAAGCCATGAACCTAAATTTTCAATGGCACGCCACTTTATATTTTTTGCTTTTCTACGTAATGTTGGTAAATCCGCAAATTGCGATTTGCCTTTTGGAACGGCCGCATTGTATTTCTCTATATTAAAATTTATTTTCTGCCGGTGAGAAAGATCCGCAGATTTTATCGTGCTTTTTGCGAGAAAAGTAGATTCGTTTTTTGTCATAGTTCCGGTTCAATTTTATAAAAATTATCACGGCTTTTTAAGTCACAAAGATACATGATCAGGAGGCATCTTTCCCGTTTTGCATATAGTCAACTGTTGCTTCCAGTGTTTCATAAAATACTGTTCCATATTTCCGGATCAATGCTTCTTTTAAAAAAATATACACGGGCACTTTCAACTTTTTACCCAATGAGCAAGCAGCCCGGCAGAGGTCCTGCCTGGGTTCATAATTTATAAAATCCAATGAAGAATCATGTGTACTCGGCGAAATACGAATTGGAAATAAATGACAACTGATGGGTTTTTTCCATTCAATTTTTCCATCATTAAATGCCTGCTCAATACCGCATTTGATAATGCCATTTTCATCTCTCTGGCCGTATGCGCAAATACCACCATTTATGGTAGGTGTTACCCAGCCAAATGAAGGATCATGAATATATTTTCCTTGCGATTCAATGGCAGCAAGGCCTTCCGGTGAAAGATACGGTTTGATTGTTTTAAAATTTTCTCTTAATTCAATTAATTCATCTGTAGTTAAAGGCGCACCGGCATCGCCATCTTCACAGCAACCGCCTTTGCATTTTTGCAGGTCGCAAACAAATTGTGCGGAAATAATTTCATCGCTTATTAAAGTATTTTCAATCGAAATCAAAAGAGTATTTTTTAAATATTGATAAATTTATTTCCATTGAAAAGTATTGATCAGGTGCCGCACATCTTCAATTAAAAATGCATTCACAGGCATTAATGAATCCTGGTTAGGTGCCACATTAAAATACAAAGCCCCACGTAAAAAATGTTTCGTAGAATCTGTCAGAAAAAATTGATTGGCTGTTGCTACTTCTCCGCTTACTTTAAAAAACATACCATGAATATTATTTGATGTGACCATTAGCGAATCATCAATATACGAAGCACGGACAGAATGCTTATTCGTAAGATTAAATGCATCATTCAATAATTTTTCCAAAGAATATTTTCCTATTTCTTTATAACTGATAAATAATGTGCCATTGAATTGAGGAAAATAAATATTGATCCACCACGGGTTTTCAGTTGTATCACCAAAGAAGCTGCTGTCTTTTACAATTTTTCCATATACCGGATATTCAAATTTATATGGATATCCAGGTATATCAAATTCCTGGTATTTTTTTTCCGGGAAATCAATTTTAAAATAACCTTCCGGGCGCGGGGTATAATTGTCATTACATGCACAGAAAATAAAGAGTACACATAATTTTAAAATAAAAGAATTCTTCATTGGTTGCAACTTATTTATTATTCCTGCGCCGTATAATTTTCAATTGTTATTTTAATTTTCAGGAGCCGGGTTTTATCCATTTCCAGGGTGGTGAAAATAAAATCACCGCTGCTAATTTTTTCATCTTTTAATGGCATGCGGCCTGCCAGTTCTAAAACAAGGCCGCCGAGCGAATCACTTTCGCCTTTCACTTCGTCAAAAGTGTTTAGTGGGATCTTCAAAAATTTACACACATCATAAATCATTGTGCGCCCATCAAAAATAAAATTGTGATCATCCAGCCTGCGCATACCTGTGTCTTCTTCATCAAATTCATCTTTAATATCCCCCATAATTTCTTCCAGAATATCTTCCATTGTTACGATGCCGCTTGTGCCGCCGAACTCATCCACGACAATGGCAAAATGAACTCTTTTTTGTTGAAATTCTTTCAGCAATTCTACAATCATTTTTTGTTCGTGTACAAAATAGGGTTGCCGCATAATACTGTGCCAGTCAAAATTATCTGCTTCTGACAAAAAAGATAAAACATCTTTTGTATGAATGATGCCGGCGATTTCATCCAGATCATTTTTATATACGGGAATCCTGCTGTAATGCAACTCTTCAATTCTTTTATGCAAGCCTGCAAAACTGACATTAAAATCTACTCCACTTACATCCGGCCTCGGCCGCATGATTTGTTTTACAGTAATATTGGTAAATTTTAAAATACCTTTCAATATATTTTTTTCCTGGTCGGTTGTAGTGTTCTCAGAATTATTTTCCATTACGGCATCCAGCTCATCTGGTGTATAAGCACTGAATGGCTTTTTAGAAACTTTTTTTTCAATTGAATTGGTAAAAGCTAACATCCAGGAACCTGTTCGTTTAAAAATATAGAATGCGGCCTGCACGAGGAAGCCCATATCTCTTGCAAACCTGATGGGATTATGACGCGCATATTTTTTTGCAAGTGTTTCACAAAAAAGCAGGAGCAGGAATGTAATGACTACAATTTTTATCAAATATTCCAGCCATTCGTAAGGCAGGTTCTTAAAGTTAAACAACCCGTCCATTAATGTATTGGACAAAATGATAAAGGCAATATTAAAAAAAACATTTGCCGTGAATAGTGTAGAAAACAATAAGGCCGGGTCTTCCAGTAATTCAAGTATACGTTTATAAGCAGGATTTGTTTTTGTTTGCAACATATCCAGGTCCTTTTTTCCCAAAGAAAAAAAAGCCGTTTGGGCACCGGATAGTATAAATGAAACAGCCAGTAGCAGGAAAAATAAAACCAGTAAAAAAGAAATGTGCTGAGGATCAGTTTCGCCTGGAACTTTCAATAAAAAAATACCCGGCAAGCAAGAAAAGAAACTATCCAAAATAAATTATTTAGATGAACGGGATTGACCCATCAAATTGATTCTTTCAAAATTAATGATAATAATTTTAAAAAGGGAGGCCATGATCCCCATCATCATGTGGTACATCCGGCCCATGTAAATTTTCCGGGTCTTCATGTCCTGTGGAATTATGATCCATTCGTTTATCCAGCATGATCAGGTTATCACCAATAATTTCGGTCGCGAATTTTTTGACGCCATCTTTATCTTCCCAGCTTCTTGTTCTAAGCCTTCCTTCTATATAAATGAGGCTTCCTTTGTGCAGGTATTTTTGGGCTAGATCAGCCAGGCCGCGCCATAAAACAATTATATGCCATTCCGTTTGTGATACCAGCCGGCCACTTTTATCTTTATACGTTTCCGTAGTTGCCAGGGGAAATTTTGCTACAGGTATATTGCCTTCTAAAATCTGAATATCAGGTTCTTTACCTAAATTACCGATCAGGGTTGCTCTATTTACACCTCTCATAAAAAAATATTTTAAACACAAAAAATATACAGTCAACTAAAGTTATATAAAATTAAGAGATAACTATGGAGACGCTGTTAAAATTAAGAAAGCATTATTGAATTCTCCAGGTGTTTCCGGATGATTACCGGGAAACTGGTTTCTGCCAATTGTTTCCAGCTGATCCATTTGCCCTCGTTTTGAACAGCAAAATGATGCATGTTCTTCAATTCAATTTCTACAAAAACAGCATGGATCAATTGGTGTGTGAGTATTTGTTTTGCAGGTGTATGAATTAATATTTTACCCGTTTCAGGCTTGTCTAATTTTTCTGCGAGGAATTTTTTTACAGCGCTTGCAGTCCATTTAACAGGCTTCACTGTTTCTACTAAATAAAATTCAGATAAGTTTTCCCAAATATCTTTTGCAACCCTTTTTTGTATATAAATTTTTTCATTATACTGAAAAATAAACCAGGAGAAAAATCTTTCCCGTTTAGTGATTTTTTTCAGTTTGACCGGGTAAGCCAGTACGTTTTTTTCTACATATGCGCCGCAATATTTTTTAAAAATACAGCTATTACATAATGGCAGCGCGGGTTTGCAAACTGTTGCCCCAAAGTCCATGATCGCCTGGTTATAAGCGCCTGGATTTTCGTGATCTATTAAATCCGTTGCTAGGTTGGCAAAATAGTTTTTTCCTTCTGTCGTATCCGGTGATATTTTTATCTTAAAAATGCGTGATAAAACACGATACACATTCCCATCAATCACCGGATTAGGTAATGCAAAACAAAATGAGGCAATTGCAGCAGCCGTATATGGCCCAATGCCTTTAAGTTTAAGAAGTTCTTCATAAGTTTCCGGGAATATTCCATCCTTTTCATAGACAATAAACCTCGCTGTGGCCAGCATATTTTTACAGCGCGAATAATAACCCAAACCTTCCCAGAGTTTATATACTTTTTCATCATTGGCTTTTGCCAGGGCAGAGATGTTTGGGAAAGTTTTTATAAAATTTTCATAATACGCCATTCCCTGTTCTACACGTGTTTGTTGCAGTATAATTTCACTCAGCCATACTTTAAATGGGTCCAATTCCCCTTTCCAGGGCATTTGCCGTCTATTTTTTTCTTTATGCCATTTTAATAGCAACCTGCGAAAAGCAGTTTTTTTCATTGTCTGCAAATTTGTATATATTTGAATTATAACAGAAATATTTAAAAAAGTTTAACCCGGAGTTCCATTAGATGAGATAATTTACCGATTAAAAAAAAATCACATATAATCTAAAAAAAATTTCTATATTGTTCGACTCAAAACTTTTGCTTAAACATTTTTCAATTTTCAATTATGAGAAAATCCGACCTCATTACAAACATTTCGAATCAAACCGGCATTCCTAAAGTAGATGTGCTTGTAACCCTGGAAACACTTCTGAAAGAAATAAAATCGAATCTTTCCAATGGTGAAAATATATACATCAGAGGCTTTGGCAGTTTCATCCTGAAAAAAAGAGCTGCTAAGATTGGTCGTAACATTAAAAAAAATACTGCAGTTCATATCCCCGAACATTTTATACCTGCCTTTAAACCTTCTAAAGAATTTGTAAAAGAGGTAAAGCAAATACAGAATCCGTAACTTCGCGGACTCAAAGAATATTTTGTGAAAAAACAACAGTTTATTTTAATAAGTGTAGCAGTCGTATTATGCTTTGTTTTATTTTTCTTTGGAAAAACAATAGCGCCTGCTGATGCAAATGGGGATTCAAAATTGAATGCCCAGGAGATGCCACCGGCAAAAATTACTACACAAGATATTCTTGGTGAAGCGAAAAAATCACTTACGGCTGAACAAGTTACATCGGTTACTCAATTGGAAAATACAGTCGTTCGCGGGGATGTAAAAAATCAACAGATCGGTATTGACGGGCAACTTGCAAAATACTGGGGCGATAGCCTGAACAGGCCGGATATTGCAGCTTATTATTTAGGCGAAGAAGCAAAATTGGAAAATTCTGAAAAAAAGCTCAACTTTGCCGCCCGTTTGTTGATAAGCCAAATGTATGCAGAGAGTGATCCTGCCAAACAAAACTGGCTGGCGACAAACGTGAAAGCTCTTTTTGAACAATCTTTAAAGATCAACCCGGTCAATGATTCAGCCAGGATAGGAATTGGTGCCTGTTACATTTTTGGCAATGTTTCAGCATCACCCATGGAAGGAATTTTGGCCGTAAAAGCTGTGGCAGACAGGGATCCGGGAAATTTATATGCCCAAATGGTGTTGGGACAGGGGGACTTGAAAAGTGGGCAATTGGATAAAGCGATTGAACGTTTTCAATTCGTGGTAGGACATGATCCGAAAAACCTGGAAGCGATTTTTAATCTTGCTGACAGCTATGACCGGAAAGGGGATAAGCCAAATGCCATAAACTGGTATAAAAAAGCGCAGGATATGATTGGCTTGCCGGAAGCAAAAAAAGAGATACAGGATAGGATTGATGCATTAAGTAAAACAGATTTATAACAAAATTAAAATTGGATTATGCCTTGTGGAAAAAAACGCAAACGTCACAAAATTGCCACTCATAAAAGAAAAAAACGATTGAGAAAGAATCGTCATAAAAAGAAAAAAAGATAGTTTTCCTTTCAACATACTACGTATCATCTATTTGGTGCGTAGTATGCTGAAAATGCCTCAACTGCCCATACTAACATTTATCCATCCCCCTGACACATTAGCGGCAGTGAAGGGTATTAAGTAATGTAAATGGTTTATACCAAATTTACCTTGCGTGGTTTCATACAATAAATGTCACATACGTGAACAAAGAATTAGTTATAAATGCCGATCCCTCCGGTATTGATATCGCTTTACTGGAAGATAAAAAACTCGTAGAGTTACACAATGATAAACTGGACTCCAGTTTTATTGTGGGCGATTTGTACCTGGGAAAAGTAAAAAAAATAATCCCCGGCTTAAATGCCGCATTCGTGGATGTAGGCTTTGAAAAAGATGCCTTTCTCCATTACACTGACCTGAGCCCTTTTGTAAAGTCTATTTTAAAATTTACACAATTAGCCCAGCAGGATAAACTGGGAAGCAATTTTGATTTTTCTAAGTTTGAAATAGAACCCGAAATTATCAAAACAGGCAAGATTACCGAAGTGCTGAATGGCAAACCAAATATACTTGTACAAATATTAAAAGAACCGATTGCGGCAAAGGGCCCAAGGTTGAGTTGCGAAATTTCGTTGCCTGGCCGCTATGTAGTGGTTACACCTTTTAATAATATTGTTGCTGTTTCCAAAAAGATACAGTCTTCTGATGAAAGAAGAAGGTTGCAAAAAATAATTGAAGCCATCCGCCCAAAAAATTTAGGCGTGATTGTGCGTACTGCAGCTGAAGGGAAAAAAACGGCAGAGTTGCATGACGACCTTTTACAACTCATAAAAACCTGGGATGACATCCGCGAGAATTTGAAAGGCGCCGAAGCACCGGCAAAAATTCTTAGTGAAGAAGACAAAACCACGAGCATTCTACGCGACTTACTGAATGAGGATTTTAATGCCATCATTACTAATGATAAAAACATTTATAATGATTCGCGTTCTTATATACAAAAAATTGCACCGCATAAAACCGGTATTGTTAGTTTTCACCAAAATGGCGTTCCGCTTTTCGATCAGCTGGGAATTACCAAACAGGTAAAGGCTTCTTTTGGTAAAACAGTCAACCTGAACAGCGGCGCTTATCTCATTATAGAACATACAGAAGCACTGCACGTGATTGATGTAAACAGTGGCTATAAAAGCGTTAGTAATAACCAGGAAGAAAATGCCATTGGAACTAATCTTGAAGCGGCACATGAAATAGCAAGGCAATTAAGATTGCGTGATATTGGCGGGATAATTGTCGTTGATTTTATAGACATGAAATCGCCTGATAACCGCCGCCGGCTGCAGGATGCAATGGATGAGTTTATGAAAACAGACCGTGCAAAACATGCCGTGTTACCTATTTCAAAATTTGGCCTGATGCAAATAACGCGGCAGCGTATGCGGCCCGAAGTGAATATAGCCACTGCGGAAAATTGCCCTGGTTGTAATGGTACAGGAAAGATCACTTCCACACTTTTACTCGTGGATGAAATTGAGAAAAAACTGGAATACCTTGTTTCGCACCAGCATAAAAACCTCACGATTTTTGTACATCCAATCGTGCATTCACATTTGACAAAAGGCATTTTTTCTTTGCGCTATAAAATGAGCAGGAAGTATAAAACGTCGATACACGTTAAAAAAAGTAATAACTACCAGCTCACTGAATTTCGTTTTTTTGATGCGAATGAAGAAGAGATCAAATTTTAATTGACTTTAAATATTGAGCGCTGTCTTTTGAACACTCAACCGGTGTTGTACCATCATAGCGCTCCTGCTCCACGAAAAAATATCCCATGCCAAGAGATTTTGCAATGGGAAGAATTTTTTTAAAATCAATGCTACCAGTACCGAGCGTGCATGAAGCATTTGTTTCAGTTGGTTGTGCATTTTTTAAACGGTCTTTCAAATGCCCCATTTTAAAACGGCCTGGATATCTTTTTAGATAATCAACAGGATCTGCACCGCCGGTGATGACCCAATAAATATCCATTTCAAAATCAACCAATGCAGGGTCTGTCATTTGCATCATTACATCCTGCGGAATTTCCCCGTCAATTTTTTTAAAAGAATAATCATGATTGTGGTACGCAAATTTGATCCCATGCTTTTTACATAATGCGCCTTTTACATTAAAATCTTCCGCAATTTTTTTAAAATCATCAATAGATTTTTGAGAGCCAACCCAGGCACAGATCAAATATTTCATACCGATTGAGGCTGCATCAATTACTTTATTTTCAAAATCTTTAGTAATATCACAATGGCTTGAAACAAGTGTCATTCCTGCGTCTTTGATGCATTGATTGAATTCCGCGGGTTTCATTCCCCAAAACATTCCATCCTTGCCTTCATAACTTTCAATCTGTGAATATCCAAAGCTGCCAATTTGTTGGATATAACCTTTTGGATCATTTCCAAACTCATCCCGCAGAGTATATAACTGCAGCCCAAAATGTTTCATATAATTTGCCTCATTCATGCAAAATGCATTTTTACCACCAACAAATGCAAGGGCACCAAGGGCAGCTGTATTTTTTATAAATTTTCTGCGACTGGAAAAATTCATTAATTTTTATTTTTATAGGTATCAAAATTACTTTTTTTAATTTAAGAAAAAAGGAGTGCAGTAAAAACAAAATTCTTTTCAATTCTATCTTACTCCATAAATTTGATATATTGTCGAATCTTAAATGAATTACATGCAACGAAAAATCAGGATGGGTATGATCGGTGGTGGCAAAGGCGCATTTATCGGTTCCATTCATCGCATGGCTTTGCGCATGGATGGCATTGTAGATTTATGTTGCGGCGCATTTAGCTCAAACCCGGATAGGTCAAAGGTTTCAGGCAAATCACTTTTCCTGCCGGATGATCGGGTTTATACTTCTTATGAAGAAATGATTATAGCAGAAAGCAGCATGCCGGTAGATAAAAAAATTGATTTTATTTCTATTGTCACGCCCAATTATGAACACTTCAAACCTGCAATGCTTGCACTTGATTATGGCTTCCATCTTTTGATAGAAAAACCAATTACTTATAACCTGGATGAAGCGGTTCAGCTCAGGAAAAAATTAAAAGAAAAAAATTTATTGCTTTGCCTGGCACATACTTATTCGGGTTATCCAATGGTGAAACAAGCGCGGTCAATGTTTGCAGAAAAACAATTTGGAAAGGTTCGTAAAATTGTAGTGATATATCCGCAGGGATGGTTGAGTACTTTATCTGAAAAAGAAGGAAATGCACAGGCCACCTGGCGCACTGATCCCACGAAAAGCGGGCTGAGCGGGTGTATGGGCGATATTGGTACGCACGCGGCCCATTTGGCAGAATATATCTCGGGAGAAAAAATCTCCGCGATAAGTGCTGATTTAAATATCGTGGTGAATGGAAGAAAATTAGATGATGATGGAAATGTTTTATGCAAATTTGAAAATGGCGCTTCAGGAATTTTAATGGCCACACAAATTGCAGCGGGAGAAAATAATGCATTATCCATACAGGTTTATGGAGAAAAGGGCGGCATTGAATGGAAGCAGGAAAACCCCAATCAATTATTGGTAAAATGGAAAGAAAAGTCCACAGAAATTTTATTTGCCGGCACAAATTTTACGCATGAACTTTCTTCCTTTGCATTACAAAATTGCCGCACTCCGGCAGGACATCCGGAAGGTTATATTGAAGCGTTTGCAAATTTGTATAAAAATTTTGCACAAACTATTGATGCAACATTGGAAGAGAAAAAACCATCGCCGGAAATGCTTGATTTTCCCGGTATAGAAGATGGCATAAGAGGCATGGCATTTATTGAAAATGTAGTAGCTTCTTCAAAGTCTGCAGAAAAATGGATAGAGCATATTGTGCCATAAAATATATTTCAAAAGGGGTAAAAATAATTATTATCGGAAATTACAAAGAGCCTCTAAAAAATGCATTAATAAAATTTGTAAAGAAATCTTTTAAAAAATTATATGACTACAATAAAAGGACCTGCCGTTTTCCTTGCACAGTTTATGGATGAAAATCCACCATTTAATAACTTGCCGGATATTTGTAAATGGGCTGCAGATCTGGGTTTCAAAGGCGTTCAATTGCCCACAACTGATATGCGTTTATTGGATTTAAAAAAATTAGCGGAAAGTAAAACATACGCTGATGAGATCAATGGCATCGTAAAAAATGCCGGATTAGAAATCACGGAATTGTCTACGCATCTCCAGGGCCAATTAGTCGCAGTGCATCCCGCATATGATATATTGTTTGATGGCTTTGCGCCAAATGAAGTAAAAGGCAATCCAAAAGCCCGGCAGCAATGGGCTGTGGAACAAATAAAATTAGCAGCGAAAGCATCTCAAAATCTAGGCTTAAAAGCTTCCGTTACATTCAGTGGATCATTATTGTGGCCATTGATGTATCCCTGGCCACAACGCCCGGAAGGCCTGGTGGATGAGGGTTTCAGCGAATTGGCAAAAAGATGGTTACCCATTTTAAATGTTTATGATGCATGTGGAATTGATCTTTGTTTTGAAATTCATCCAGGGGAAGATCTGCATGATGGGATAACGTATGAAATGTTTTTGGAGAAAGTACATGCTCATCAGCGCGCCTGTTTATTATATGATCCTTCGCATTTTATTTTGCAATGCCTTGATTATTTGGAATACATTGATATCTATCATGAACGTATAAAAATGTTTCATGTAAAAGATGCAGAATTTAATCCCAATGGAAAGCAGGGTGTTTATGGAGGTTATCAAAACTGGCTGAACCGTGCAGGACGTTTTCGTTCTTTGGGAGATGGCCAGGTAAATTTTTCTGCCATCTTCAGCAAATTGGCCCAATATGATTTTCCAGGGTGGGCTGTACTGGAATGGGAATGTTGTTTGAAAAATCCGGAAGACGGAGCACGGGAAGGCGCTGCATTTATTGCGGAACATATTATTCATGTCACCGCAAAAACATTTGATGATTTTGCTTCTGCAAAAATTGATAAAGATTTAAATAAAAATATTCTTGGAATTAATTAATAACTTTACACTACTTATTTTTAATCTTTAAATAATTTTATTTATGAAAAAGTTTATTGTATTTGCATCAGTAATTTTGTTTGTAACCGCCTGCGGCAATAATAGCAGCGATGCTAAAACAGACACAACTACAACGCCTGAAACGCCTGCTACAGTTGACATCACGCAAAACCCTGATTATAAAGCAGGACTTACTTTAGTGGCAAAGTATGATTGTCTCACTTGTCATAAAGTGTCAGAAAAATTAACTGGGCCTGCTTACCAGGAAGTTGCCAATAAATATGCAGACAATGATGCCAATGTAAAAATGCTGGCTGAAAAAGTGATCAAAGGTGGTTCAGGTGTTTGGGGCCAGGTTGCTATGATTCCGCATCCGCAAGTTCCGGAAGCTGATGCAGAACAAATGGTGAAATATATCTTGTTATTAAGGACAAATTAATCTTTTATGAAAATAAAAATAATGGCTGCGGCGCTGACATTTTTCAGCGCCCTGTCATGTGCTACGCCACATACATCAGCTTCTAATGATGCTGATTCAGTAGTACCAATGAGTAAAGGCTGGCAAACATTATTTGACGGTAAAACAACTACCGGCTGGCATTCATATGGAAAAGATAAAGCCGGTACCGGCTGGATCGCGGATAAAGGTGTTTTGCATTTTGATGCTTCAAAAAATGATGGTGGTGATCTGGTGTCGGATGAAAGTTTTACAAATTTTGATTTGCAACTTGACTGGAAAATTTCACCTGCCGGAAACAGCGGTATCATTTTTTATGTACATGATGAGTTCCCGAAATATAAATATGTATGGCTTACGGGCCCTGAAATGCAGATCATCGATAATGATGGCCATGAAGACGGCAAATATCCCAAACACCGTGCAGGCGATTTGTATGATTTGATTTCTGCTTTACCTGAATCCGCGAAAGCAGTAGGTGAATGGAATCACGCGGAGATCATTGCCAATAATGGAAAACTGGATTTATATTTAAACAAAGTCCATGTAGTTTCCACCACGATGTGGGATGCCAATTGGGACAAGATGGTTGCAGGCAGTAAGTTTCATGAGATGCCCGATTTCGCCAAATACCATGAAGGGCATATTGCGTTGCAGGATCATGGAGGAGCTGTGTGGTTTAAGGATATAAGGGTGAAGAGGTTGTAGTATTTAATTTTCACATAAATGCAAGATGAACTATCAGACAAAGATCACTTAGATATGTTGAATAATATTAATGCAGATATTTTCAGCCGCATATCAACTTTCCGCGAATATGTGGAGATTAATTTTGAAATAGATGAAGCTTTAAGTATGGCTGGCTTTAAAGAAATGGATATTCAGAAATATCCACTTTTAAAAGCGTATTATTTATCTGCAAAACAAAAAGAAAAATGATTTTTACTCAAAATAAATATTAAGAATATGGGCGAAGGCGGCGAAGTTAAACGCAATACAATCTCAAAAATGTGGAATGGCTATTGCCCGGAAAGTTTATTAATAAACAAAGATGTTCGCATGCGTTTAAACCAGGATGATTTTTATGAAAGTGAAGAAACTGGTTTGCAAATTGCTGTTCTCTCCGGCGTTCAGGCAATCATATTAAACTTCAGGGGAGAAGGTAAATTTCGTTCAACAGTTTCTTATGCAGACGAGATTGAAAATGGCGAACTTTTATCCCCGCAAAATTCTAACAGGTTTCCTTTTAATAATCCGACCTGCGTTTTTAATAACAGCGAAGAAATAGAAGCTTATATCCGGACAGGAATTAAATGAGTAAATACAAAAGCCTTTCGAATAAAATATTATCGGGGCAATCTTCAAACTATTTATCTTCGTTTTTTTATAAAGGATTTATTTTATCAGCAAAAAATAGCTTTAAAATAAATATGTTTTAATTCCAATCCATGCCTCAATCCCGCCAGCTTGCTGCGATCATGTTCACTGATATTGTGGGCTATACAGCTTTGATGGGTAACAACGAACAAAAGGCTTTTGACATTCTGGCAAAAAACAGGGGCTTGCAAAAACCAATTATTGAAAAGTTCAGCGGTCGATGGATCAAAGAATTAGGTGATGGCGTGATGGCCAGTTTCAATACTGTTTCTGATGCAGTAAATGCAGCGATCGAAATACAAAAAAATTGTAATAAAGCAAAAGATTTTCAATTACGTATCGGTATTCATTTGGGCGAAGTTGTTTTTGAGAATGACGATGTGTTTGGTGATGGTGTAAATATCGCGGCAAGAATACAAGCCATTGCAGCGCCGGGATCTATTTATATTTCTGAAGCAGTACATCATAATGTGTTGAATAAAGAAATGATCCAAACAAAATTCATCCAGGAAGTAACATTGAAAAATGTAAAAGACAAGGTGAAAATTTATGAAGCATATATGACCGGTGATAAAATTTTAACTACCGAAAATACTTCAACAAATATAATCACGCAGAAAAACAGCATTGCCGTTTTACCTTTTGCGAATATGAGCAGCGATCCTGAACAGGAATATTTCAGTGATGGTTTGACGGAAGAAATTATTGCTGATTTAGCTAAAATAAAATCACTGCTGGTAATTTCGCGCAGTTCTATCATGACATTGAAAGGCACACAAAAAAAGATGAAAGAAATTGCCGAAGAACTGAATGTGCGTTATGTGCTGGAAGGAAGTGTACGAAAAGCCGGTAATAATTTACGTATTACTGCACAGCTTATTGATGCGGAAAATGATTCGCATTTGTGGTCAGAAAAATACAATGGAACACTGGACGATATTTTTGATATGCAGGATAAAGTTTCTACTTCTATAGTTGCCGCGCTAAAAGTAAAATTAACTCCTGAAGAAGTTGCAATAATCACGGAGCGTCCAATCAATAATGTACAGGCGTATGATTGTTATTTAAAAGCCAGGCATGAAATTTTCCGTGGTAGCAAAGAGTCTATGCAAAATGGATTTAAATTGATACAAAATGGACTTGATCTTGTTGGGCCAAATGATCTTTTGTATGGCCTGCTTGGCTTTGGCTATATTTTCTATTTCAGGTTTATTGATAAATTAGATCATTCCTATTTAACTAAAGCAGAAGAATATGCCCAAAAAGCTTTTGAATTAAATCCCCGGTCTACACTTGGTTTTGTAATTAATGGCTGGATACATTGGACGTATGGCCGGCTCCAGGAATTTGCAAATGCCATGAAGCATGCACTGGAAATTGAGCCTGATAATATTGATGTATTGTTTGGCCTGGGAGAAGTTTATTTATATGCAGGTAAAAGTACCACTACGTATCATATTGCATTGAAGATGGTTGAAGTAGATCCGCTGAATACGATGAGTTACATCATGCAGGGTTCTTTTTTCATGGATAAAAAAATTGAAGACGGTTTGCCTTATTTTGAAAAAGCATATAAGATGGATCCTGCAAGCCTTATCACGGAGTGGATGCTTGCTATTGCTTATTGCTGGTGTAAAAAATATGAAGAAGCCTATCCATTAATAGATAGCGTTGCTCAAATTACCCCGGACTGGGCTTACGCCCGGCAAATATTATTTTTAAAATATGGCCTGCAGGGAAATAAAGAAAAGGCTTTGGAATATGCCACCAAAGAACTGGAAGACGAAGCTAAAGACGACCGGCATTTTGCTTTTCATCTTGCAGAATGTTATGCAGTAATTGATGAAAAAGAAAAGGCGATGAATTTATTGGAGTACGCCATGCAATTATTTTACCCATACAAATTTCTTTCTTCAGATCCTTTGCTGGAAAATATATGGAATGAAGAACGGTTTAAAAAATTGATGCAGGAAGCGAAAAAAAAATCGGAGAAGTTTGAAATTTGAGCTGCCAGGAATAGTTTGTTTTACTTTTTTTTCTTTTTAAAAAATATCCCATTTTATTCATTGTTTCCAACAAATAATAAGCACAAATCTAAACTTCTTGTGTGAAACAAAAAGGTGAAAAATCACATAAAATATGTGAAAAATCACCTTTTTTACATACTTCATTTACTGCAATTTTACCATATCAATTTTACAAACTTTAAAAAACTGGTTCGTTGTTAACTTATTAAGTTTTTTCATTAGGGGTTATATGCTGACACACAACGGCGGTTTTCTAACCGCCGTTCTTTATTTACCTGAATTTGAAATTACTTTTAATCAAAAGCCGGAAATGTCTTCCCGGCTTTTACAGTCATATTAAACAACTATTTTATCTTCTCAATTTTTTAAAATTCCATCAGTTTTTCGATTTTTTCATGCAATCTACTTTTCGCCATAAAGTTTTTTTCCAAATCTGTATTGAATGGAATGGGCGTATCGAGGCCGGCACAGCGCAGCACGGGCGCATCTAAGTAGGTAAAACAATTTTCCATTATCCAGGCAACGATCTCACCGCCAATGCCACCAATTAATGTATCTTCATGAAGTATTAAAACACGCCCTGTTTTTTTCACACATTTTTCAATGGCCTCATAATCAAGTGGCGCAAGTGTTCTCAGGTCAAGTATATCAAAACTTGTTTCGGGGTGTTGCTCCGCATATTCCAATGCCCAATGCACGCCTGCTCCATACGTGATGATGCTGATGTCATCACCGGTTTTTACCTGCCTTGCTTTGCCAATTTCAATTTCATAATATTCTACCGGCACAGCCGCATGCACACTTCTGTATAAAACTTTATGTTCAAAATATAAAACAGGATTCGGATCATTGATGGCCGCAATAAGTAAACCTTTAGCATCAATAGGCGTGGACGGATACACTACTTTGAGTCCGGGCGTATGTACAAACCAGGCTTCATTACTTTGCGAATGAAATGGCCCGGCGCCAACGCCGCCACCTGTTGGCATGCGAATCACCACATCTGCATTTTCTCCCCAGCGGTAGTGAATCTTTGCCAGGTTATTGATGATCTGGTTAAAACCAACGGTAACAAAATCTGCGAACTGCATTTCCATCATACTTTTAAAACCTTCCAGGCTCAAACCCAATGCAGCGCCCACTATCGCGCTTTCGCACAAGGGCGTATTCCGCACTCGTTCTTTTCCAAATTTATCCAGGAAACCTTCCGTTATTTTAAATGCACCACCATATTTTGCAATGTCCTGGCCCATTAAAATTAAATTATCATGATGCTCCATGGATTGATACAAGCCTTCTTTAATGGCATCAATCATGCGCATTTCCTTGAAATGCAATTCTTCAGTGGTATACGGAAAAAGGTCGGTGGAATTATCAATAATGTTGGCGCTTACATTCTGTTTTTTTACAAAAACATCTGCAATTTCTTCCTCACTGTCCGGGTGCAATGGCGCTGCATTGTATGCCTTTTGCAATTCGGATTCTATTTGTTCTTTTTGTGCAGCACGTATGGATTGTATACTTTCTTCATCCAGGATTTTTTCCTGTATTAAATAGTCTTCGTAATTTTTAACCGGATCTTTTGGCGCCCATTCTTCAAATAATTCCGGCGGCACATATTTGGTTCCACTGGCTTCTTCATGTCCGCGCATGCGGAAAGTTTTGCATTCAACCAAGTACGGCTTTTGATTTTCTATACAATATTTTCGAATGCCCCGGATGGTACCCAAAACAGTCAAAATATTATTTCCATCAATAGTGATACCTTCCATGCCATAACCAATTGCTTTATCAACAATATTTTTGCAACGGAATTGTTCACTCGTTGGCGTACTCAGGCCATAGCCATTATTTTCTACGATAAAAATAACGGGCAAATCCCAAACCGCGGCGGTATTTAATGCCTCATGAAAATCGCCTTCACTCGTTCCTCCTTCACCGGTGAAAGCCAGGGAAACTTTATTTTCTTTTTTTAATTTATAAGCCAATGCCACACCATCTGCTATCGCAAGTTGTGGGCCCAGATGCGAAATCATGCCGCAGATATGATGGTCTCGTGTACCGAAATGAAAACTTCTTTCGCGGCCTTTGCTATAGCCATGTTTGTTGCCCTGGAATTGTTTGAATAATTTTTCCAGTGGCATATTGCGCGTAGTAAAAACCCCGAGGTTCCTGTGCAAAGGCATTATCCATTCATCCTTTTCCAAAGCCATTGTAGCGCCCACTGCTATTGCTTCCTGGCCAATACCGCTAAACCATTTACTGATCTTTCCCTGCCGCAGGAGTTTCAGCATTTTTTCTTCTATTAAACGCGGGTATAAGAGTTTTTTATAAATATCGATCAACTCTTCATTTGTCATTCCTTTCCTTTCAAACTGCATGCAGATTCATTTAAAGCGCGAAGATATATGATTATTCAGCGCTGAGAATTACCAGGTAGATTTTGATTGTCTAATTTAATTTTCGCCACATTTTAAAGCCAGGAAAATCAATCTATTTTAACATGTATGAAATAGGTGTTCTTATTGAATTCTGAAAGCGAATTGTTAACTTTGCAGCCTTTTACAGAAATGGACGAGCAAACGAAAAATATTGTTGAAAAATACCCGGAATACAAACGCCTGGACCTGCCTTCGATAGAGGAAACAATCCTCCAAAAATGGGCAGCAGATAAAACGTTTGAAAAAAGCATTTCACTGCGCGACAATACGGAGCCATTTGTTTTTTATGAGGGGCCGCCCAGCGCCAATGGTATGCCCGGAATCCATCATGTAATTTCCCGAACTATTAAAGATATTTTTTGCCGCTATAAAACCATGCAGGGTTTCCAGGTATTGAGAAAAGGTGGTTGGGACACACATGGTTTGCCCGTAGAATTGGGCGTGGAAAAAGAATTGGGCATTACGAAAGAAGATATTGGAGTAAAAATTTCAGTAGAAGATTATAATCAAAAATGCCGTGAAGCGGTGTTGCGCTATAAAGATAAATGGGATGAACTCACAAACATTATGGGCTATTGGGTTGATTTGAAAAATCCTTATATCACTTTTGAAAATAAATATATTGAAACACTTTGGTGGATACTGGGCGAATTGTATAAAAAAGGCCTGCTCTATGAAAGTGTAAGTATTCAGCCATATTCCCCCGCTGCGGGCACTGGACTTTCCAGCCATGAACTGAATCAGCCGGGTACATATAAAGATGTAAAAGATACCAGCGCTACAGTGATGTTTCGCTTAAGTGATGATAAAAAAAATAATGATCACCTTGCTTATAATCAAATAAAAAAAGCGCTTGAAAATGTGGTCAGTGATTCTGTCGGAAATGTTTTTTTGATGGCCTGGACCACTACGCCATGGACACTTCCGTCCAACCTCGCCTTGACAGTCGGACCAAATATTGATTATGTATTGCTCTCCACTTTTAATCCATATACGCATCAGCAGATCAATGTGATATTGGCAGAAAAATTAATTCCTAATTATTTTTCAGCAGAAGGAAAAGATGCAGATTTTTCAGCATTTAAAGAAGGGGATAAAATTATTCCCTGGAAAAAAATTACTGCTTTAAAAGGAAAAGATTTGTCCGGACTGAATTATAATCAACTATTGCCATTTGATGCAAATAGTTTAGAAAAAATTAATGAAATCACTCCGAGTGCAAAACCGTTTCGGGTTTTACCTGGAGATTATGTAACCACTGAAGATGGAACCGGCATCGTGCATACAGCGCCGGCTTTTGGTGCGGATGATTTTAAAACAGGCCAAAAAAATAATACAGGCATTTTAACGCTGGTGGATAAAGAAGGAAAATTTATAAACGGCGTGGGAGAATTCAGCAATCGTTTTGTAAAAAATTATAAAGATGATCCTTCTTATGCGGATGTGAATGTGGACATTGCAGTGAAGTTAAAAAAAGAAGGCCTGGCATTTAAAATTGAAAAATTTGAACATAGTTATCCGCATTGCTGGCGCACGGATAAACCCATTTTATATTACCCGCTCGATGCCTGGTTTATAAAAACCACGGCAATGAAAGACAGGATGATTGAAATGAATAAAACAATTCAATGGAAACCTGCTTCTACCGGCGAAGGCCGTTTTGGAAACTGGCTGGAAAATATGGTTGACTGGAATTTAAGCCGCAGTAGATTTTGGGGAACGCCGCTTCCTATTTGGCGTACTGAAGATGGCACTGAAGAAGTTTGTATAAATTCTATTGAAGCATTGAATGAAGGTATTGTCAAGGCAAATAAAGTATTGGGTGAAAGCATCAATAAAAATTATTTGCATAGCGGAATTTTAGATTTACACAAACCATTTGTAGATGAAATTATTTTAGTATCGGATTCAGGCAAACCCATGAAACGTGTGCCTGACCTGATCGACGTATGGTTTGACAGTGGCGCAATGCCGTATGCGCAATGGCATTTTCCTTTTGAAAATATAGACACATTTGCAAAATCTTATCCCGCGGATTTCATCGCCGAAGGCGTTGATCAAACGCGTGGCTGGTTTTATACCCTGCACGCATTGGCATCATTAATGAAAGAATCTGTTCATGAAGAATTATTGAAAGCTGGTTTTTCGAAAGAGGAAGTTGAAAAAAAATATCCCGGAATTGCGTATAAAACAGTTATTTCCAACGGGCTTGTGCTGGATAAAAATGGAAATAAAATGAGCAAGCGGGTGGGAAATGTAGTAGATCCATTTTACACCATTTATAAATATGGCGCTGATGCTACGCGCTGGTATTTTATTTCCAATGCTTCGCCCTGGGATAATTTACGTTT
>JBBRSI010000007.1:0-54817 GCA_038245585.1 Chitinophagales bacterium | reverse complement strand
TTTCCGGAATCGGAATTTTTGCATGAAAATGCGATGATGGACAATATAAAAATCCTGTAGATATTTTTCATAAACTTTTTCTTTAAAGTGTTTTTAATTTTTCTTCGAGTATTTTAATGGCGAGGGCAGGATCTGCTTTTCCCTTACTTAATTTTTTTACCTCACCCATCATCAAACCAATCAAACCTTTTTTTCCCTTCTGGTATTGCTTTACTTTTTCAGGCATAGTTTCCAAAACAATTGTTATCCAGCTTTCCAGTTCATCTGTATCATTTACCTGCAGCCATCCCTGCGCAGTGGCGGCTTCCAGCGTTTCAATATTTTTGTGCCCGATCAAAAAGGGTAATAATTTTGCTGCGGCAGTTGAAAAATTCATTTTATGATCATCCACGAGTAAAATAATCTCTGCAAGCTTTTTTGCAGCCAATATATTCATGGGAAAAACTGTTTTTTGATCATTCAGGTATTGCATCAATGGACCGGTAATCCAATTAGCAATCGCTTTGTAATTGGTTGAATATTTCGCTACCTCTTCAAAATATAGTGCAGTTTGTTTTTCTGCACAAAGCCGTTCTGCATCAATGCCGGATAACTTGTATTCGGTACTATACTTTTTTATT
This sequence comes from Chitinophagales bacterium, assembly GCA_038245585.1. Taxonomy (GTDB): domain Bacteria; phylum Bacteroidota; class Bacteroidia; order Chitinophagales; family Chitinophagaceae; genus JAFDXJ01. Next base: position 54,197 of record JBBRSI010000007.1, on the reverse strand, counting down.
TTTGCCAACGGCAATTCAGGCATTGATTTTTTTATATTTTCTAAAAAATCAGTACTAATTTTTACTGGCGGCAAATCGGGTTCTGGAAAATAGCGGTAATCATCTGCGGCTTCTTTTTCCCGCATGGGAAATGTGGAATCTGAAGACGCATCATAACTTCTTGTTTCCTGTATAATCTTCTGATTGTTTTCTGCAAGATGAATCAATCTTGATATTTCAACAGTGATTGCTTTTTTTACATAGCGCAATGAATTCAGATTTTTTACTTCTACTTTGGTTCCTAATTTTTTTGAACCTTTTAAGCGAATGGAAATATTCGCATCACAGCGCAAGCTTCCTTCATCCATATTGCCATCACATATTTCCAGCCATTTTACAAGCCTTCTTATTTCTGCAATAAATTGATACGCCTCCTCAGCAGAATGTAAAACCGGTTCCGTAACAATTTCGATGAGCGGTGTTCCGGCACGGTTAAAATCAAGATACGTAAAATGATCGTTCATGTCATGCAGGCTTTTCCCTGCATCTTCTTCCAGGTGGATCCTGTTTAAAAATATTTCCCGCGTATAATTTTCTGTTTTAATTGTAACGTAACCATTTTTGCAAATTGGCGAAGTATGCTGAGTAACCTGGTAACCCTTTGGCAGGTCCGGGTAAAAATAATTTTTGCGGGCAAAAAAAGTATAGCCCGCAATATCACAATTACATGCAATGCCCATTTTTACAGCAAATAAAATAGCTTCTTTATTTAAAAAAGGCAGAGTGCCCGGATGTGCGAGGGAAATTTCACTGACCAGGGAATTTGGTGCATCACCAAAACTATTAATATCAGTGCAAAAAAGTTTGGTGTTCGTAGCTAACCTGGCATGTATTTCCAGCCCGATAACGGCTTCATATTTCTCGTCGACACTATTCATGTAAGTGTGCAAAACTAAGATGTAGCAATTGATTTGTCATTAAATTCTTAAACAATTAGGAATACCTTAATTACATTTTTTAACAAAAAAAACCACCCTCTAAGGATGGTCTTTTTTTATTCTATTTTAAAATTTAAAGGTTCATGGTTTTTAATTCTTTGGGAAATTTTAGGCTGATCGTTTTTGAATTGTTGTTTCTGCTATAAGTAAGTTGAATGGTATCACCTTCCTTAATTGTTTTCAACATATTCCTGAGATCGTCTACGGATGAAATTTTTGTATCATTAATTTTAGTAATCACATCATTGTTTTGTAAACCAGCTTTTTCTACGGCGCCATCTTTATCAGTATTCAATATTTTCACCCCGGAATTATCATCCATATCCTGTACCTGTGCACCTAATTTTATTTTATTAGGATAAAAATCAAATCCCTGCATACCGTCTAACTTTGGCATTGGCGGCATGGAAAAGCCTTTTAAATTATCCAGGTCTTTCCAGGCAAATACACGCATGTTGTTCGCATGCAATGTAGAAGTTGTAGTAAATGTTTTGCCATCTCTTAAATAGGTGATCAATACTTTATCGGTTGGTTTATATTTCCCGATTGCCCCTGAAAGATCAGTAGGATTAGCGATTTTTGAATCACCTACTTTTGTGATGATGTCTCCTTCTTTCAACCCTGAACTATCTGCGCCACTATTATCGGTAACATCTGTAATGCGCGCTCCATCTTTATTTGCTTCAGACATTACGCCCAGAAAAGCTTTGCTGTCACTCCCATTATTAAAGAAAAAGTCTCCATTCATTTTCATATTTTCTTCACCAAAGGGCATTGCAAAAGGCATTCCCGGGGCGCCGGGTGCACCCATGAACATGCCGCCATCACCATTTTTCATAATCGTTATATCTACATCTTTATTATCAGCAGCGGGTTTTCCATTAATTGTAATGTCATCACCATTTACTTCAATCGTCATCTTTTCGATGGATCCATTTTTTTGTGTGATGATGATGCGCTCCGGTTTTTTATTTTTTTCTTTTGATTGGTCCTGGGCCTGGGATTTTAGGGAAAAAACCAATGGCATAAGTAATAATGCAAGCCCGATTTTTTTGCTATTCATAATGTAAAATTTTAATGTACGAAATATTTAGTAGATCAAAAGTAATGGTATCTGATATACGAAAGCTTTCGGAAATGTTAAATTAATTAATGCGTGTAAATGATCCTGGTATTATTCGAGAATTTTCCTGATTGCACTTGCTTTTAATAAGCATTCTTCATATTCTTTTTCCGGCTCGCTAAGCCAGGTGATACCTCCACCTACCGGGAATGAAAGCCGGTTGGTTGTATTATTATACACAATACTTCGGATCACTACGTTGAAATCAAAATTTTTATCCGGAGATATATATCCTACTGCACCGGAAAATATTCCACGTTTCGTTTTTTCATATTGACGGATGAGTTCCATTACTTTCTTTTTTGGTGCACCGGTCATCGAAGCCATTGGAAATGCAGCATCAATAATGGTCGAGAGGTTAATGTTGCAGGATACTTTTCCCTGCACAGTAGAGATCATTTGATATACCTGCGGGAATGTATAAATTCCAAAGAGTTCGGGAACATGCACAGAACCTTCATCACAAAAACGGGATAGATCATTTCGTACAAGATCCACTGCCATCACGTTTTCAGTTTGCTCTTTGCGACTTTCACGCAACAATTTTTTTTGTAAATTGTCATTGGCTTCGTTCTGCAAATCCCGTCCTGCTGTGCCTTTGATAGGTTGTGAAATAATTTGCCGGCCAGCTTTTTGTAAAAAACGTTCCGGGCTCGCGCAAATTAAAAAGTTATGTTCATTTTTATATAAACAGGAAAATGGGTTGGGAGAAACGGCAATTAATTTATTGAAAAGTTCCAGAGGATCTATCGCATAATTTGCTGCAAAAAATTGAATGCAAAAATTAATTTCATAACAATCACCACGCAGAATATGTTTTTTGAGTTGCTGAATGATAGTAATATATTCGTCCTTTTCAATATCAGCCCTGATATTTATTTTTTGATTATTCCCGGTTTTTGCAGGAATAATTTCCTGTTGAAGAATCGCTTGAAAAACTTCTCCCGGCTGCCGGCTGACCGATTCTATAATCAGCAAATTTTTTTGAACAATTAAAACAACCCGGGGCTGAAAAAAAAATGTGCTCCCAAATCCATCATGTATTTTATCCTGTCCATTTTCAAATTGCAAATCGTAAGAAAAATGTCCGAAAAGCCAGTCATTATTTTCTTCATAAAAACGATGAAATTCAGAATGACTACCTGTAAATTTTTTCTCAGTACCTGCAGCAGCGAGACATTCATACCGTCCATATTTATCTGTATAACCACAACTATCCAAAAAGGAAAAAATGCTGAACCGGTTACACCAGTTCAGCATTTTTTCTTTAAAAATTTTTTCATCACCAGTTATGTGGAATGACTCAATTTTTCTTTGTTTTTTTTTATACATCGATTAAAAATCATCATCCTCTTCTTCATCTTCAAAATCATCATTGTACATATCAAATTCTTTCATATCAGGATCTACTGTGATGTCATCATCCTCATCGCCGGCAGCTCCTTTTTTCCCTGGCTTTTTTGCGCCTCCTCCGGGAATATCAAACTCATCAAAATCAGGATCCCATGATTCTTCTTCTTCCTCTGATTTTTCCCAATCATCTTTTTCAGTATCATCCAAATCATCATCTTCTTCTACTTTCTTTTGCTTCTTTCCTGCTGCGGCTTTAGGTTGTTTTTTTATTGATTTCTCCTCCTCCTCCTCAAAATCCTCTTCGTCTAATTCCTCATCCTTCGGTGTATTTTTTACAGCAGATTTTTTTTCGCTTTGAACATTTGATTGTTGCGAAGCTTTACTTTTTTGCGTGTCCTTGTCTTTATTTGATTTTGATATCATAACAACAAAAGATTTGATGCCTAAAATATTAATACTTTTTAATTCCGGCAAAAATTTTTTAAAAAAAGGTTGAAACAAATATAATGCCCATCCGTATATCAATAGACATTACAATTGTACAATCTGATCCCTGCCCGGCCCGTTTGAAATATATTTTACCGGCGTCTCTAAAAATTTATTTATAAATGCTACATATTCATTCATCTTTCCCGGAAGATCTTTCGCATTTTTTATTTTAGTTGTATCAGTATTCCATCCTGTAAATGCTTTCAACATTGGTTCTATTTCTATTTTGTCCATCTGGTATGGGATCTCTTGTTCCTCTTTGCCATCAATCTTATATCCGTCACATACCTCCAGGGTTTCAAATGCATCCAGCACATCTGCTTTGGTCATTACAATTTGTGTAACGCCATTGATCATGCATGCAAAATGCAATGCCACTAAATCAATCCAGCCACACCGCCTCGGCCTGCCCGTAGTGGCACCAAATTCCTGACCTGTCTTACGCATCTTTTCTCCTTCTTCATTGTCTAATTCTGTGGGAAAAGGCCCACTGCCCACGCGTGTACAATATGCTTTTGTAACGCCGATCACTTCACGTATTTTATTCGGTGCAATGCCCAGGCCTGTGCAAACGCCAGCAGAAATTGTATTGGAGGAAGTTACAAAAGGGAATGTTCCAAAATCAATATCCAGCATGCTTCCCTGCGCACCTTCGGCCAGTACAGTTTTTCCTTCCTTTATTTTTTTATTAATGAAATATTCCCCGTTTACAATATTTAATCCGCGCAAAAATTCAAGCGATTCAAAAAATTCTTCTTCATCTGCATTAATATCATCCATAAAATGAAAGCCATCGAGCAAACGCTGGTGCTTCATGCGCAATTTTATATAATTGGTTGTAAAATTTTTATTTAAAAGATCGCCTACACGCAATGCATTCCTGCCTGTTTTATCCATATAAGCGGGGCCAATTCCTTTTAAAGTAGAACCAATTTTACTTTCCCCTTTTGATTGTTCTGAAGCGCGGTCCAATGCGCGGTGCGAGGGGATGATGAGATTGGTGCGCTCTGCAATGAAAAGATTTTTTTTCACATCAATACCATATGCAGCCACTGCTTCGCATTCTTTACGCAGTGTTATAGGATCGAGTACAACACCATTACCAACCAGGTTTATTTTATCCTGGTGAAATATTCCGGACGGAATTTGATGCAACACTATTTTTTTGCCATCTACATATAATGTATGGCCCGCATTCGGGCCGCCCTGGAAGCGGGCTACAATGTCATAACCGGGCGCAAAATAATCTACGATTTTTCCTTTTCCTTCATCTCCCCACTGTAAACCTAAAATCACATCAACCATGTAAATTTGTTTTCGTTGCAGCAAAAATAAGTGAATTGAAATTTAATCTTCCTCCAAATTTTTTTTAATAAAAATTATGTTGCGCCGATTATAAAACCGATACATCGAAATAGTTTAATTTCACCCCATGGAAAAAAATAATTCCTGCATTATTCTTGGCGTTGATCCAGGCACAGTAATCATGGGATATTCCATTCTTCGAGTAAAAAATGGCGCTTTAGATGTTTTGGAAATGGATGCCTTGAAACTCCAGCACCACATTGATATGTATGAAAGGCTAAAAATGATTTATTCAAAAATTTCCCTGCTTATCGAAATGTATACGCCGGCACATCTTGCTATTGAATCCCAGTTTTTTGGTAAAAATGTACAAAGCATGCTCAAACTCGGAAGAGCGCAGGGCGTGGCCATCGCAGCAGCTATGCAGGGCGGCGTAGCAGTTCAGGAGTATGCGCCCAAAAAAATAAAACAATCCATTACAGGTAATGGCAATGCAGATAAAGAACAGGTTTGGAAAATGCTGCAGCAAATTTTATTACTCGAAACAAAACCGCACTATTTTGACGCGACAGATGCACTTGCCGTAGCACTTTGTCATCATTATCAAATGTCCTCCCCACTTTATTCAAATCAGAAAAAATCCCATAGCTGGAAAACATTTATACAGGAAAATAAAAACAGGGTTGTGAATAAATAAATGCTTTTACGATTTCATTGCATCCACAATTTTTGCCTGGATAATTTTTAATTCTTCTTCACTTAGTGATAATTTTTCCTTTTTAAAATTAATATCATTTTCAGAATTAATGGGCATCAGGTGAATATGAGCATGTGGCACTTCAAGCCCTAAAACGGCCATGCCACAACGGTTACAGTCAAAAGCGCTTTCAATGGCTTTCGCAATAGGCCTCGCAAAAAGAAGAATGCCGGATAAATAGGCTTCCGGTAAATCAAATAAATTATCTGTTTCTGATTTCGGTATCACCAGCACATGGCCCCGAACTAATGGATAAATATCCAGGAAAGCATAAAATAAATCATCTTCAGCAATTTTATAAGAAGGAATTTCGCCGGCAATAATTTTTGAAAAAATGTCCATTTGTTTAAAATATTTTTTATACCGGTTATAAAAACTATATACTATTTTTTGAAAAAAGATCATGCAGTGATCTCCTCTACCCTGAATTTTAAGATGCCTGCCGGTGCCTGGATTTCAGCTATTTCCCCTTTTAATTTTCCCATTAAACCTTTACCTATTGGAGAACTTATAGAGATCTTTCCAAGCTTCAGGTCAGCTTCCGTTTCACCAACTAATTGATACGTGACTGTTTTTTTGGTGCCCAGGTTGGTAATAGTCACTTTTGTGAGAATGGATACTTTACTCGTATCAATTTTCCCTTCATCTAAAATTCTTGCATTCGACACATGTCCTTCCACCTGCTTGATCTTCGCTTCCAATAATCCCTGCGCTTCTTTCGCTGAATCATATTCTGCGTTTTCTTTCAGGTCGCCTTTTTCACGTGCTTCTGCAATAGCCCTGGATGCCGCGGGACGCATAACAGATTTCATGTGCTGGAGTTCTTGAACTTTTTTATCAAACGCCTCTTGGGACATATAAAATAAGTCGCTCATATTTTCCTGGTTTAGCTTATAGAAAAAAAAATACAACGCCACATGTTTATTGCAGCGTTGCAAATACAAATATAGAATAAAAAATATTTACTTATGATCGAGGCAACCGTTTTTTTCCAGTTTTTCCAGCAATACTTCCGCCATTTTATACAACGCTTCGAAACTGTAACCAGCGATATGTGGAGTAAGCAGCACATTTTTCTGTTGCAACAGAAAATTGAGTTGCTGCCTTTCCGAATCTGAATATGTATCCAGTTTTTCATTTTCTAAAACATCTAAGGCAGCACCACGGATAAAATTATTTTCTAATCCATCTATCAATGCTTTTGTGTCTGTCACTTTTCCCCGGCAGGTGGAAATAAAAAAAGGTTGTTTTTTAAATGCTTTAAAAAAATCTTTATTGGCAAAATGAAAAGTTTCTTCGGTTAGTGGCAGGTGCAAACTTACCACATCTGCTTTTTCTAAAATATCTTCTAAAGATGATTCTATGACATTACCATTGGAAAATTCTTTTTTGTATTTATCATATGCCAACACTTTCACTGAAAAGGAAGATAAGATACGGGCAAATGCATTGCCTGTATTACCAAAGCCAATGATACCAACTGTTTTGCCACTTAATTCCGTTCCCCTGTTTTCATCACGCAGCCATTTATTTTCTTTTATTTCATCAAAAGATACAGTGATATGATTCATCAAATTCAATAACATGCCCAATGCATGTTCCGCCACTGCATTACTATTTCCTTCCGGGGTGCTAAAACATTGTATTCCTTTTTGTGACGCATAATTCAGATCAATTAATTCCATACCGCTTCCTAATCTTCCGATCCATTTCAAAGATTTGGCTGTATCAAGAACTGATCTGTCAATTTTTAAGCGGGTTGTTACAATTAAACCTTGTACAGTATGGATACATTTCATTAACTCATCATAAGAAATACCTGGCTGATACCAGATTGTATATCCATTTTTTTCAAAGTGTTCCAATAAAAAAGGATGCACTTTTGCGGTGATTAATACAATTGGTTTTATCTCAATTTTTTTCATTTTCTTTTTTATTGCATCCTGAAAGTGAGCTGCGCAAATTCATCTACACTCAGTGTTTCCGCGCGCCGGTTAAACAATTCATCTTTAAGTACGTCTTCTGTAAAAAAAGGTTTTACCGCATTGCGCAACATTTTTCTTCTTTGGTTAAATGCACTTTTTACCAACCGGAAAAAATAAGTTTCATTGCGCATTTCCGGGAATTCATTCCTGATTTTTAAACGGATCATTCCACTCATCACATTTGGTGGTGGCATAAAACTTTGCGGGCTGATATCAAATAAGTATTCCACTTCGTAAAAGGCCTGCAATAATACAGAAGTAATACCATAGGTCTTATTGCCGGGGGCTGCGGCAATACGAAGGGCTACTTCTTTTTGAAACATACCGGTGATCTCCGGAACAAGACGTTTCCATTCCAAAATCTTAAACAAAATTTGTGTGGAAATATTATACGGAAAATTTCCAATAACGCGAAATGATTCTTGAAAAGGTGGTTCCATTTGCAGGAAATCTTTTTCAATTAATTTTTCCTTCAATACAGGAAATTTTTTTTGCAGGTAAACTACTTTTTCATGATCAATTTCCACTGCTTTAAAATTGATGGACGGAAGTAGCAGTAAATGTTTTGTAAGTGCGCCTGCACCGGGCCCGATCTCCAGTAAATTACTAGTAGTAAAATTTGATTCAGACAGGGAATCAACTATTTTTTTTATAATTGAATCATCCTTCAGAAAATGTTGGCCAAGTGTTTTTTTAAGCGTATATTCCATGTGAAAATAGTTGTCAAATATAGAAAAGCCTTATGGCAAACACTGTATTGTTTAACAAAAAATTACTCACTTTTGGCTATAATGGCTGACTGAATTAGATTTTATTTGTAAAAAATGTGAAAGATGGAAAATAAAAAATACAAGATTCTCTTATGCGAAGATGATCAAAACCTCGGTATGGTTTTAAAAAACTACCTCGAATTGAATGATTATGATGTAACCCTCGAACGTGACGGAAGGCTTGGCCTCGCTGCATTCCAGCGCGAAAAATATGATATTTGCCTGCTCGATGTAATGATGCCAAATATGGACGGATTTACGGTTGCAGAAGAGATCCGCGATATAGATCCCGATATGCCATTGTTTTTCCTGAGTGCAAAAACCATGAAAGAAGACATCATTAAAGGCTATAAACTCGGCGCAGATGATTACATCACTAAACCTTTTGACAGTGAAGTGTTATTGCTGAAAATTAAAGCGATCCTTAAGAGAAATGAAGATTTGAATAAGGAAAGTGAAAACATGCAATTTGACCTCGGATCCTATCATTTCAATCCCCGCCTTCGTGAATTGTCACATGCCGGACAAATGCAAACACTTTCTCCGAAAGAAAATGAGTTATTGAAAATGCTTGCCGAACATAAAAATGATTTACTCGCACGCGAAAAAGCATTGAAAAAAATATGGGGCAGCGACACGTATTTTAATGGCCGTAGCATGGACGTATATATTGCCAAACTTCGTAAATATCTGAAAGGCGATGATGAGATTGAGATTGTAAATATTCACGGCAATGGCTTTCGCTTAGTAGCGCCATAAATTTATTTAACCAATAAGGTTTCTAAAACCTTATTGGTTAATCTTGAATGAACTTTTGACCTATATGATTTTATAAATCTATAGGTCTTTTTATTTTAAAAACTTATTCAAAAAAACTGCTTTGCCTGCCTTTTGTGGGCGCAGTGCGACCGAGATGCTGGTAAGCTTTTAAAGTTGCTTCCCTTCCCCGAGGCGTTCTTTGTATAAAACCTTCCTGTATCAAAAATGGTTCATACACTTCTTCCAGGGTTCCCGGCTCTTCCCCAACCGAAGTGGCAATTGTAGTAATTCCTACCGGTCCGCCTTTGAATTTTTCAATGATGGTGTAGAGTATTTTATTGTCCATATCATCGAGACCATGTTCATCCACGCTTAATGCTTTCAGAGAATACTGTGTGATTTTCATATCAATTTTGCCATCACCCAAAACCTGTGCAAAATCCCTTACTCTTCTTAAAAGCCCATTGGCAATACGTGGTGTGCCGCGACTTCTGCGCGCAATTTCGTAAGCGGCTTCAGAAGTGATAGACGTAGATAAAATAGCTGCGCTTCTTTCAACAATTGTTTTCAAAATATCGGCATTATAATATTCGAGCCTGGCTTTTATCCCAAACCTTGAAAGCAAAGGCGCAGTAAGTAATCCACTTCTCGTAGTAGCGCCAATTAAAGTAAACGGCTGAAGATTAAGTTGAATACTGCGTGCATTTGGTCCGCTGTCAATCATTATATCAATGCGGAAATCTTCCATTGCTGCATATAAATATTCTTCCACTACCGAACTCAGGCGATGAATTTCATCAATGAATAAAACATCATTCGCGGCCAGGTTGGTGAGCAAACCGGCAAGATCTCCAGGCTTTTCAATTACCGGCCCGGAAGTTTCGCGAATTTGTACCCCGAGTTCATTTGCAACAATTCGGGATAAAGTTGTTTTTCCAAGTCCAGGTGGGCCATGAAATAAAATATGATCCAACGCATCGCCACGCAATTTTGCAGCTTTGATAAAAACAACCAGGTTTTCGATCAACTGAGGCTGACCTGAAAATTCATCAATAACTTTTGGCCGTATGCTGTTTTCAAATTCTTTTTCTGCTGGCGTAATGGATGAAGGGTCTATATGCAAGTCCGGGTTACTCATATTTCTATTATCGTTGTAAAACTATACAATAGTATTCAGGAAAATAGGTAATATAAAATTTTGACCTTTTCGTTTCAAAATTTTTATTAAAATTTTTCTGTTCAAAATAAAAAAGCTAATTTACAGCATGCGTAAAGTCAGCGATATTTTAGACAGAAAAGGCCGGGAAATTACTGCCGTTCCACCATCCACGAAAGTTATTGATGCACTCCATATCATGGCAGATAAAAATATTGGTTCCGTTGTTGTGATGGAAAAAGATCAGTTTCTTGGAATCATGACGGAACGCGACTATTCCAGGAAAGTAATTTTAAAAGGCCATTCATCCACAGATACAAGCGTGTCGGATATTATGGTTGTAAATTGTACAACTGTTACCGAATCTGATTCTGTAGAAGAATGTATGAAAATTCTCACAGGCCAGAAGTTACGCTATCTCCCCGTAATGCAGGAAGAAAAGCTGGTTGGCTTCATTTCTATTTACGATGTGATTTCTGAAGTGCTTTTATCCCAGAAAGATACCATTTCAGAGTTGAAGAATTATATACAATCCTGATTTTTTACCCTCCAAAATTGACTGCAAAAATCAATACTTTCATGATTGTTATTTCAGGCATTTTCCTTATTTTTGCCGCCCCGAAATAAAACCCTCGGGATATTTTATGAGCGAAAATAATATTGTTAATCAAAACGCTGAAGACCAGGAGCCGGAAACTCATATTGAGAGTCCCGCTACAGCGGCAACAAATGAACCTGGAGGAGATAATCCCACATCTGCACAAACCGTGAAAGAATCAAATTCTCAGCCGGTAGCTGAAAAAAATGATGAAATAACTGAAACCGAAACTGCTAATTCTGAAGTGCCTGCACAAACCGCAGTTGAAGAAAAAATGGAAACTGCAAAAGCAGAACCTGAAATGCAACAGGAAAAACCTGCTGAAGAAACAAAAACACCACACGATGATTTTGACTGGAGTATTGATAAACGCAACGTTTCCCAATACACAGATGCGGAAAAAGAAAAATATGACAAAGTGTATGAAGACACTTTTGTACAAATTGAAGACGGAGAAATTATTAACGGAACAATTGTAGGCCTTACTAAAACTGATGCTGTTTTAAATATAGGTTTTAAAAGTGATGGTATGATTTCCCTGAATGAATTCAGGGATCTTCCAAGTGTATCAATAGGCGATGAAGTGGAAGTGATGGTGTTAGAAAAAGAAGATAGGCAGGGACATTTGAATCTCAGCCGTAAATCAGCCAGGATATACCGCGCATGGGAGAAAATTATGGAAGTACATAAAACTGGCGAAGTGGTTACCGGTATTGTTACCAGCAAAACTAAAGGTGGTTTGATCGTGGATGTATTTGGTATGGAAACCTTCCTGCCAGGTTCACAAATTGATGTAAAACCTGTAACTGATTATGACCAGTTCGTTGGTAAAACCATGGAATTTAAAGTGGTTAAAATCAATGAAACAATTAAGAATGCAGTTGTTTCTCATAAAGCATTAATTGAAAGTGATATTGAAGCTCAAAGGGCGGAGATCATGAGTAAACTGGAAAAAGGCCAGGTATTGGAAGGAACTGTAAAAAATATTACAGACTTCGGCGCATTTATGGATCTCGGCGGCCTCGACGGTTTATTATATATCACCGATATTTCATGGGGACGTATTTTCCATCCGAGCGAAGTGCTTAAAATGGATCAGAAACTCCAGGTGGTTGTTTTGGATTTTGATGATGATAAAAAAAGAATCAGTCTCGGCCTCAAACAATTGACACCACATCCATGGGATATTTTACCAGAATGGATTCATGAAGGTGCAAATGTAAAAGGCAAAGTAGTGAACATAGAAGATTATGGCGCATTCCTGGAAATTCAGCCTGGCGTTGAAGGCCTCGTGCATGTTAGTGAAATTACGTGGGCAAATACACCTGTAAATGCCAAAGAGTTTTTCAAACTGAATGATGAATACGAAGCGAAAGTTGTTACACTTGATAAAGACGCACGCAAAATGAGTCTTTCTATTAAGCAGCTTACAGAAGACCCATGGAATACTATTGAAAATAAATATCCTGAAGGAAGTAAGCATCTTGGTTTGGTAAAAAATATCACCCCGTATGGCGTGTTTGTAGAACTGGAACCGGGTATTGGTGGAATGATCCATATCAGCGACCTCAATTGGTTGAAGCGATACAATCATCCTTCCGAGTACACGAAAGTTGGTGAAAATATCGATACCATCATTATGGGAATTGATAAAGAAAACCGTAAACTCCAATTGGGCCACAAGCAACTGGAAGAAGATCCATGGAATACTTTGTCTGAAACATTTGCAGTAGGCACAGAACACGAAGGAACAATTACACGTCGTGATGATAAAGGCGCAACTGTTCAGTTGGCTTACGGCCTGGAAGGCTTCGCACCAAACCGTCACCTCACAAGAGAAGATGGCAAGAGCATTGGCGCTGATGAAACGGCAAAATTCGTGATCATTGAATTTGACAGGAATGAAAAAAGGATCATCTTAAGTCATAGCCGAATTTGGGAACAGGCACAAGCTGCTGAAGTAGAATCACAGAAAAAAGAAGAGCGTGTAGAAGCAGAAAAAACCAAAAAGGCGGTGAAGACTATTCAGAGCAAAGTAGAAAAAACAACACTTGGAGATTTGGGCGCTTTAGCGGAAATCAAAGAGAAGTTGAAACAGCAAGAGGATAATAAAGATGCTGAATAAATCCTAAACTTTAAATAACAAAGCCCGCTCTATAAAAATGGCGGGCTTTTTTTTCTTAGACCTATAAGGTTTTGAAAACCTTATAGGTCTTAACTTATTCTAAAACCTTATAGGTCTTTGTCTTCTTGTAAAAGTTTATAGGGTTTATTTTTCTCCCCACTTAAAACTATCCAATTGAAAACCAGCGAGGCTTAATATCCTGTCTGTAACTGTTGCTGCCACAGCTTCTATATCTTTTGGTTGGCTGTAATAAGAAGGAGACGCCGGGCAAATAATCCCGCCTGCCAATGTTACCAGTTCCATGTTTTTTATATGAATTAAATTGTAGGGCATTTCACGGATTCCCAGAATTAATTTTCTTCTTTCCTTCAGCATTACATCGGCAGCACGCGTCACCAAGTCATCACTCACGCCATGCGCGATTCTTCCCAGAGTGCCCATGCTGCAGGGCAAAATGATCATAATATTATATTGTGCGGAACCGGAAGCAAAAGGTGCAGAAAAATCCTGGCGCGTATAAAAATCCAGGTTCATATTCTCATACTCTGTCGTGCCCAATTCTGTTTTCCAAACTTCTTTGGCATTGTCACTCATCACGACAGATAAAGCATCCCATTGATTTTGCAGCGTTTGTAATTTTTGTAAAACCTGCCGGGCATAAATAGAACCACTTGCCCCTGAAACTGCAATCACTACTTTATTTCCCATCTTTTTTTTAAAACAAAAATACGAAAAATGAGAAGCATTTGATTTCGTGCTGGCGAGAGGATTTAATGAAAAATTTTTTTATTTAAAAAAATCAATCGCCAACTTTTTATCCAATTCACAAAGTTCTTCATACACTTTTTCATTTAAATAAATTCCTGCTGATTCACTCATCTTTTCCATTGCTCTTTCCGGGTCACCGGGAATCAAAACCTTGTCAAAACCGGGTGCTGGTTTAGCTTCGCGCATTCTTTCGATCCAGTGATCAATATGTTTGTAAAAATCTTCCTTAGGCCGGAATGCATCAACCCGCATCGCGCCGAAAAAATGACCTAAACCTTTGCCCGGCATATTTTCCGGCATCGCCACATACGCCGGAAATGGCGGAACCCAGGGCCCGTAAGAAGCGCCGCTTAAAACCGCTGAAAAAATATCCACGATACTTCCCAATGCATAACCCTTGTGGCTGCCATGTGTTTTATCACTTCCCAACGGCAATAAGGAACCGCCTTTTTTTAATTCAGCCGCATCATGTGAAGCATTCCCGGAAGCGTCCTGTACCCAGCCGCCGGGTGTGTCTTTATTTTCACGTTGTAAAATTTCCAGTTTACCATTGGAAGCAGTTGTCGTAGCAAAGTCTGCCACAAATGCCGGCTGCTCTTTTGCAGGAATAGCAACAGCAATGGGATTTGTACCCAACATTCTTTCCGTACTGAAAGTGGGCGCTACCAGCGCGCTTGCATTGGTCATGGCAATGCCAATCATGTCATTTTCCAAAGCCATCATTGCATGAATGCCGGCAATGCCAAAATGATTACTGTTTTGTACACTCACCCAACCAGTGCCCGCCGTTTTTGCTTTTTCAATGGCGATATTCATGGCAAAAGGTGCAACCACTAAACCCAAACCTGCATCTCCATCTACCACCGCCGTGGAAGGCGTTTCATGGATAATTTTTATAGAAGGAGCTGCATTTATTCTCCCCGCTTCCCATAAACGAACGTAGCCACTTAACCGCGCTGCACCATGACTTTCAATGCCCCTTCGATCTGCGGAAATTAATACGTTCGCGGCAAGTGATGCATCTTTTTGAGAACAACCAATTTTTAAAAAAACTTTTTCTGTAAACCTCAACAGGTCTTCCGAAGATAAATTAGTCATGCTTTATTTATGAAGTTCAAAAGTAATTAAAGTGGAGAAAAAATGGTTAATGAAGAAATTTAAGATGTTGTGATTTAAGATTTAAGATTTTTTGATTTCGATTCGAGATTTAATTGGGTGGTAGAATAATAATTCGGTTTGCATATATGAAAAATCAATAATGAAAAAATTAATTTTCATTATTTGTAGAATCAAGAAATCTTAAATCTTAATTCTTAAATGCAATCCTCTACATATTTAATTTAATAGTTTTGATGGATGCTGAAAATATACTAACCAATTCATTTGCCTCTTTTAAAAGTCCACTTAAATTATTTTTGCTGCGAATGATTTCAAGCTCATCAATAAATTCCAGCCAAAAAAGCGTTTCATCAGCTTCCTCATTAACCACTTTCAGTTTATTTAAAAAGTCAGGTTTTGACTTTGCCCTGCATGCAGCCCGGTAATTAGCTGCAACTGAAGAAGCAGATTTTAATATTTGATAAGAAATAACATCAGTTGATTTATTCTTTTCAAACGTATTTATAAATTTAAATACATGTAAAGCAAATAATTTAGTCCTTAATTTTAATTCTTCTTTTTGCATTAATCACCATTTTAAGAAAGCATAGCAATTTGCTAAAAAGTAAAATAAGGAAGATCAAATTCTATACAAAAATCTTAAACCCTAAATTATAATTCTTAAATTCTTCGGCAGTGAAAATTCTCACCTTTAGTGCAATCAAAGAAATCTTAAATCTTAATTCTTAAATTTATTGACCAAAATCGTATCAAATTCCCCCGTAATTTAAAACGGCAAATCATCTTCCGCATTGGAATTATTATTTCCACCACTGGTTTCCGCAGGCATGCTCCTGTTGTCATTGTAAGTAGAATTTTCATCAACTCCGCCACCTTTAGTGCCCAGCAATTGCACATTAGAAACACGCAAGCTTAAAGATGCTCCCTGTTTTCCATCGGCTGTGGTATAGGTTCTGAGATCCGGAGTGCCTTCAGCATATACCTGCGTGCCTTTTTTTAAATAAGGCGAGATGCCCGTTTTTTCTGTCCAGTACGCACATTCTACCCATACGGTTTTATCTTTTTGATTGCCCTGCGCATCCTTGAATTTTTCTGTATGCGCTACACTAAAATTAATTACTGTTTTTCCATTCACATTATTCATGTTGCAATCCTTACCAAGATTGCCTATCACTTGTAGCCTGATCATAATTATTGATTTTGATGTTATACAATATAAAATATTTTTTTTAAAAAAACAATAGTAACCATTTTTTAGGAGCAAATATTTTTTTCATTTAAATAAAAATAATTTTTACTATTTCATAATTTCCTACTTTACAGCATTCATTTTTCAAACTAAATTTTTCATGTATGGGAAAGCTTGAAATAAAAAAGCAACCAAAAAAATATGACGCCATCATTGTTGGATCCGGCGCAGGTGGCGGCATGGCGGCATATATTTTATCTAAAGCAGGACTGAAAGTTTGTTTACTCGAAGCAGGCCCGAATTATGACCCGGCAATTAATTCTGCCCAATTAAAAAATCCATGGGAATCGCCCCGACGAGGTGCGAGTACAAAGTTTCGCCCCTTCGGTGATTTCGACGGTTGCTTCTGGGGCTGGGAAATAGATGGCGAACCTTATACACATGTGAATGGTACAAAATGGGATTGGTGGCGTGCACGCATGGTGGGTGGCCGCACGAATCACTGGGGCAGAATTTCCTTGCGCTTTGGGCCGCGCGATTTTAAAAGAAAAAGTATTGACGGTCTGGGTGAAGACTGGCCGATTACCTATGATGAAGTAAAACCTTTCTACGACAGGGTAGAAGCATTGATCGGCGTGTTTGGAACAAATGAAGGTCGGCCCAATGACCCGGATGGCGTTTTTCTTCCACCACCAAAACCAAGACTCCATGAATTGATGATAAAAAAATCGGGGGAAAGTTTGGGCATTCCGGTAATTCCTTCGCGTTTATCCATGCTCACAAAAAAAATAAATGACGACCGCGGTGTATGTTTTTATTGCGGCCAGTGTAATCGTAGTTGCAAAGTGTATGCGGATTTTTCATCCTCATCCGTTTTGGTAAAACCCGCGCTGGCAACTGGTAATATGGATTTGTATACCAATTGCATGGTGCGTGAAGTGAATACGAATGCAGAAGGAAAAGCAACCGGTGTTTCCTATATTAATAAAGATGATTTACAGGAATACCAGGTGGAAGGCCGCGTAGTAATATTAGCTGCAAGCGCTTGTGAAAGTGCGCGTTTATTATTAAATTCAAAATCTTCTATACATGCAAATGGCCTGGCCAATTCGAGTGATGTAGTTGGAAAATATTTACATGATTCCACGGGAATGGATTTGGGTGGCGTGCTACCGGAATTGTTTGACCGCAAAAGATATAATGAAGATGGTGTTGGCGGCATGCATGTATATACACCCTGGTGGATGGATAATAAAAAACTTGATTTTCCACGTGGTTATCATATTGAATACTGGGGCGGTTTTGAGCAGCCTGCTTACGGGTTTGGTATGGGAATGCAAAATTTAAACGGAAAATTTGCTGTGCACGGAAAGACAAAAGAAGCCGGTGGTTACGGCAAATCATTGAAGGAAGATGTCCGCTTTTTTTATGGCGCTTCTGTAGGAATGGCCGGGCGTGGGGAAGGCATTGCGCGCAAAGAAAGTTATTGTGAAATTGATCCTGAAATGGTGGATAAATATGGAATTCCTGTACTTCGGTTCAATACTTCCTGGAGTGATTATGAAGTGAACCAGGCAAAACACATGCAGGAAACTTTTAAAGAGATCATGCACAATATGGGCGCGATCATTACCTGGGGCGGCGATAACGGGCCGGAAAATAATTATGGTTTGCACCAGCCCGGAAATATTATTCATGAAGCAGGAACCGTGCGTATGGGAAATGATCCGAAACATTTTGCTTTGAATAAATGGAGCCAGGCACACGATTGTAAAAATATTTTTTGCGTGGATGGCGGCCAGTTTACTTCCCAGGCTGATAAAAATATTACGCTCACCATACTTGCATTATCCATGCGGGCAAGTGAATATATTATAGATCAAATGAAAAAACAGGAATTATAATTTTCAAAAATAAACGTTGAAATAAAAAAATTTTAATATTTTAAATCCACTTTTATGGACAGGAGAAAATCACTTAAAACGATCGCAATCACAACCGTTTCCGCGGGCGTTATTTTAGAAGCCTGTAATACGGAAACAAAAAAAGATACCGCTAAAAAAGATACTACACCGGCGCCTCCACCGGACAGGATGCCGGAAGAAATCGTTTTTAATAATTCGTTGGCAACAATGCATTTTTTTACTGCAGAAGAAATGGCAACGATTGGCGTATTAGCTGATATCATTATTCCTAAAGATGAAATTAGCGGAAGCGCCACAGATGCAGGCGTTCCGGCATTTATTGATTTTATTGTAAACGATATGCCTGATCATCAAATTCCTATGCGTGGCGGTTTGCGCTGGTTAGATATAGAATGCCTGAACAGGTTTACAACTGCGTTTAAAGATTGTACACCGGCGCAACAAATTGAGATCGTGGATATGATCGCTTATCCTAAAAAAGCAAAACCAGAAATGGCACAGGGCGTGATATTTTTCAACCGAATGCGGGATTTAACTTCCACCGGATTTTTTACTTCAGAAATGGGCGTGAAAGATGTGGGCTATGCGGGCAATAAACCGAATCAATGGAATGGCGTGCCTGATGAAGTGTTGAAACAATATAATATGGCCTACACAGAAAAAGAATTAAAAGAATGTATCAGTTTTGATAAAGCCTGATCATTTTTAAAAAATAAAAAGAGGCGCAGAAATTATTTTTTGCGCCTCTTTTATTAATTTGAAAAAAACTATTTCTTCTTTTCTTCTTTGGTTGCAGCAGCTTTTGGTGCAGCAGCCGCAGCCGTTGCAGCAGGCGCAGCGCCGCCACTTGCTTCTTCCTGTTTTAACTGTCTTGTCATCACAACGGAAGCAATTGGAATTCTTGGGGAATTCATTATTTCCATATCTTTTACCTGTATATCCTGAACGCGGATATTTCCGTTAAGCTCCAAATCGGTAATATCTACTTCAATACTTTCTACCAGGTTTTTAGGTAAAGTTTTTACTTTGATAGCATTGATTTTTGTAACCAGTTTACCACCTTCTTTCACGCCTTTTGAAGC
The DNA here is from genome assembly GCA_038245585.1 of Chitinophagales bacterium. Taxonomy (GTDB): domain Bacteria; phylum Bacteroidota; class Bacteroidia; order Chitinophagales; family Chitinophagaceae; genus JAFDXJ01. The sequence continues at coordinate 34,717 of JBBRSI010000007.1, read as the reverse complement.
GCCTGTAAATTTTAAAGGAAGGGACGCGATTACTTTTTTCCCATCTACCAATTCAAGCATATCCACGTGGTTCAATGCATCGGAAACTTTATCAAACTGCAGGTCTTTTAAAATGCAGCGATATGATTTTCCATTCACATTCACTTGTGCCAATTGAAATTCGCCGGTATAAACCAGGGACTTGAAAGCCCTGGCCGGTGCATAAAAGGATACTTCCTCATTGCCGCCATAAATTACACCAGGCACGTTTTCCTGAGAGCGAAGTTGTCGGGTGGCTCGTTTCCCGGTTTCGGTCCTCAGGTGACCTTCGATCGTAATTGTTTTCATTGTTATTTTTGTTTTAAAAAATCTTTAATACTCAGCGTTTTCCCCTCATTTGTGAATGAACAAAAAGGCTGGTAATACTTTTATTTTCGTACGCATTTCGTATCGCAATTGCAAACAAATCTGCAACGGATACAGCGCGTATTTTTTTACTTTCTTTTCTCAGGGGAATGGTATCACAAACCACCATTTCCTCGAGTACACTGTTTTGAATATTTTCATACGCATTACCACTCAAAACAGGATGCGTACAAAATGCCCTGATCGTTTTTGCGCCTTTTTCCCGAAGCAAAGCCGCAGCTTTTGCCAAGGTACTTCCCGTATCACAAATATCATCTATCAAAATGATATCTTTTCCCGTAACATCGCCGATCACCACCATACTCGCTATTTCATTTGCCCGCTTTCTGTGCTTGTCACAGATCACCATTTCAGCATTGAAATAACTGGCAATTTCCCTTACGCGGTTGGTACTTCCCACGTCAGGGGCGGCAAAGGTAAGGTTTTCAAGATTTAATTTTTCAATATAAGGGATAAAAATTGCTGAACTATCCAGGTGATCTACCGGTATATCAAAAAATCCCTGGATTTGCGGCGCGTGTAAGTCCATGGTAATAATGCGGTCTGCACCTGCGGATTGCAATAATGTAGCAATCAATTTAGCGCCAATAGCCACGCGGGGTTTATCTTTCCGGTCCTGGCGCGCATAGCCATAATAGGGAATTACAGCGATGATCTTATAAGCGCTTGCCCTTTTTGCCGCATCGATCATGAGCAACAATTCCATTAGGTTTTCAGAGGGCGCAAAAGTACTTTGCACCAAGAAAACATAATCGCCACGGATACTTTCCAAAAAAACGGGTTGTAATTCCCCGTCACTGAATTTTTGAATATTTATTTTTCCCAATGGAGCGCCAAACTGTTTGGCAATTTTAGCAGCCAATTCTTTAGAACCGGTGCCGGAGAAAATTTTTACTGACGGGCCCATAATAGATTTATAAGCGGCGAAGATAAAAAAATGAGAAAGATATTGTATTTTATAGAAAATTAATTTTTCACATGTCTTATACTTCGATTAAAAACTGGTCTGAAGACGACAGGCCGCGGGAAAAAATGCTGCTGAAAGGAAAGGAGGCGCTGAGTTATGCAGAGCTCATTGCTATCATAATCAATAATGGCACACATGAGCAAAGTGCACTGGATGTTTCGCGAAACATACTCAATGCCGTGAATAATGACCTGGGCAAACTGAGCAAAATGTCTGTAAAAGAAATTTTATGTTTGAAAATTAAAGGTATTGGAAATGCCAAAGCGATTGCTATTGCGGCAGCGCTGGAGCTTGGGCTTCGCCGTGATGTGTTTGAAAAAAAGATAACGCGCATCACAAAAAGTACGGATGTGGCGGCTTATTTAAAATCGCAATTACAATATAAAAAACATGAAGTATTTGCGGTGTTGTATTTAAACAGGGCGAATAAAATCAATCATTTTGAAATTGTGAGTGAAGGCGGTATCACCGGCACAGTGGCTGATCCGCGGATCATTTTTAAAAGAGCGCTGGAGTATGATGCGGTTAATCTTATTCTTTGCCACAATCACCCCAGTGGAAATCTGCGGCCGAGTAATGCCGATGAAGAACTCACTAAAAAATTATCGGAAGCGGCGCGTCATCTCGATATACATATCATGGATCACATTATTGTAAGTGATGAAGGACATTTCAGTTTCGCGGATGAAGGGTATATGTGAGTTTTTTATTTAAAGTTTAGGAGTAAATTTAGGATTTGGAGATATAAGATGTAGGATTTGAAAATTTCGGTTGGAGATTTTATTTTATCATTTTGGGTTTGAATTTTTTTTGTTTCCGGCTGTAGTTTTTCATGGGGATCGTCACTTGAGCCTGTCTCTATGGCCGTAGAGATCGTTCTCTTGTACTTTCTGAATTTTAAAATTAAATTAATTTAGGATTTGGAGATGTAAGATTGAAGATTTTTTGATTTCAGTAAATGCTGGTCAGGAGACCAGGCATTGGCGATATTATTTTCTTTTTTACAATTTTAATTTTTTATAACTCATTTTAATTTATTGGAAACAATATATAAAAATGAGTTATTTTTTTATACTCATTACCCATTGTTTAGAGCTTATAGGCTTAATCGAATATCTGAATTTTGATAATTTTAAAATTCTGTAGAAAAAAATAAGGCTTATTTATTTTTGAACCTTATTTTTGCATTACTAAACTCATCACATGGAAGCAAAAAGATCAACACTCAAATACTGGATCTATTTTTTTATTTGGTTAGCTATCATAATTACTTTGTTCATCATGTACAGGCAATTTTTCTGGATCGCGCTTCCAGGCGTATGCACCTACTTTGTGCTTGCCATGGATATTATATAAAAAACAGTTTGCATCTTAAAATTATTTAAAGAAATAATCTGTTCAAATTCGCTGGCTTTTTTTAGAATTTTAATTTTATAATGATCACCTGGAAATCATTTCCATATTCATAGATGGTGGGATATTGCGTAATACCTTTATACTTTAGTGTGAGCTCAGGCATTTCAATTTTCAGGTAAGCTTTCAATTTATTCACCATAATTTATCCATCACCATTCATCCGCCACACCAGCGAATTATTTTAGCCATGTCAAATTAATTCAATCAGTTAGAAAAAAGCATTTAAGTGCTTAAGAATTTTTGTAAAAAAATAGGTAAGGATTCCGGGAAAAATAAATCGCTTAATTACAAACTTTATCTGCGCAGCAGCTACTGGCAAAGGCTTCCGGTTTTGCCTTGAAGGCAAAACCCATTCCTAAAATGTACCCCATAGCTTCTTTCAAAGCGTCATTGCTTTTAAATTGTGGATTAGTATTAATATCTGCATGCACTTCCATCTCTACGTCATATTGTATAAACAGGTTGCATAATTCATACGCAATTTCTATGCTTTTGGCTACTTCCAGTAACATCCTTTCCTTGATATGAAAATTGCGTTTTATGCGGTCATTATAAATGTACATGAAGCCGCCATTGTGTTCCCGCAGGAAAACAATCACGGTTGCAAATTCTGTTTCCATTCCTTTAACCTGGCTATCTGTGCCGATACAAACTTTCAGCTTCGTGTTATTTGCGTGCTCTCTTTTGATTACATCTTCCACTGCATCTTTGATAGGCTGTGAAATGGGTTCCCCGTTAAATTTTCTCCAGTTCATAACTTAAAAGTTTATGTAATGTACATAAGTCTTTTAAATATGCACGCTAAAAAATTATAAACAAAAGTGCAAAAGCACGATAAGGTGAGCAGTAAAAAAAGATTTTAATATTGGCCTGTACTCAATAAAACGAGTGTACAGGCTTCCAGGTTTTCAATATTTTTTTCCGCTGAAAGCTTTGCTAATTCAGGGTTTTCGGTACCCGGGTTATAAATAATTCTTTTGGGTTGGAGTGATAAAATATATTCGTAGAAAGGTTTTTGATTTTGAGGATTAAGGTATAATGTTACTGTATCCACATCGGGTATTTCGGGCATACCGGTTTGTATTGGCATACCATTTATATCACCTTCTTTTTTACCTATTGCCACGATTGGATGGCCGGCATTAGCAAGTTTATTGATCGCGAGATAACTATACCTGGATGGATTCTCTGATGCGCCAAGTACAACCGTTTTTTTATTCGTTTTTGTCATGCATATAAAGATAAAGATTTTTCTTTTCTTTTTCCCAGGTTAAAAAAAGCATTTTTTTTTTAAGAATTTAAAAAAAAACTTTATGCTATCAAACTTTTTTCTAACTTTCCAATTCATTCATAAAACACACTTTTCCCATGGCAAAGTCAATTAAAAAAAAGGCTCCAACAAAAACCAAAACAGCCCCTAAAAAAGCTGCCCCTAAAAAGGCAATAAAAAAAGCAGCAGGTAAAAAAGCCGCCGCCAAGAAAACAATAACTAAAAAAGCTCCTGCGAAGAAGCCAATGAAAAAAGCGGCAACAAAAAAAGTAGCAACAAAGAAAGCAGCTATTAAAAAGGCAATAAAAAAAGCTGTTACAAAGAAAGTTGCAACAAAAAAAGCTGCTACAAAAAAAGCAGCACCTAAAAAAGCCGCTGCGAAAAAAGCTGCTCCAAAAAAAGTAGCCACTAAAAAAGCGATGAAGAAGGCAGCTCCAAAGAAAGTTGCAACAAAAAAAGCTGCTCCTAAAAAAGCAACTCCGATGCCTGTACCTGAAGCACCAAAAGCGCCTGTGGTAGAACATATTCCGCCAATGCCTGAATCCAACAATTCAGAAGCTGCAGCGGGTAGTGGTATGGGCGAATAAGAATAAATACTTTTTCATAAAAAAAGGCCTGCAATTTTGCACGCCTTTTTTTTATTAAAATAAAAACTTACCATACCAGGCCCAAAGGCTCTTCCAGTAAGGATTTCAACGTTTTCAAAAATGCGGCACCGGTTGCGCCATCCACCACTCGATGATCACAACTTAAAGTTACTTTCATTATTTTCCCGGGAACAATAGCACCATTTTTTACAACTGGTGTATCAGCAATTCCACCCACAGCGAGAATACATGCATCCGGTGGATTGATGATGGCCGTGAATTCATCTATACCAAACATTCCGAGATTAGAAATAGTGAATGTGCTGCCCTCCCAATCTTTTGGCTGTAATTTTTTGTCTTTGGCTTTTTGTGCAAAATCTTTTACTTCCGTAGAAATATTACTGATTGGTTTTGTATCAGCAAATCGTATAACCGGTACCAATAAACCTTCTTCAACGGCCACGGCAACGCCAATATGTATATGATGATTATACCTGATCTTATCGCCGAGCCAGCTGCTGTTTACCTTTGGATTTTTGCGAAGTGCAATGGCACATGCTTTTAAAATGATATCATTAAAACTCACTTTGGTATTATTCAATTCATTCAACCTGGTTCTCGCTGACACCACCGCATCCATATTTATTTGCATGGTTAGGTAAAAATGAGGTGCACTGAATTTACTTTCACCCAAACGTTTTGCGATAATGGCACGCATTTGAGAAACGGGCACATCATCAAAACTTTCTAAACCAGATTGAATATTTTGGCTTCCTTCGGAGCTAACTGTTTTTTCAACTGTTGCTTTTTCAGGAATTGTATAATGATCAATATCCGATTTCACAATGCGGCCACCATCGCCACTACCTTTTAATTGTGCGATATCAATTCCTTTTTCTTCCGCCATTTTTTTAGCAAGCGGTGAAATAAAAATTCTTCCATCAACACCGGTATCATCATTATTTCCTGCATTGTTTGTTGCAACTACTTCTTCATGATGACCGGAATTTTCTTTTGCCAGCTCAATTTCTGAAGCTTCTTTATTTTCTGTTTGCGGTTGATTGCTTGAATCACTTTTCACAGAAGCAACAGCCGCTTCCACATCAAAACCTTCTGAACCAATAATGCAAAGAAGATGATTGACAGCAATTTTTTCTCCGGCTGTAGCGCCCTGGTATAAGAGTTTTCCATTCTTATAACTTTCCAATTCCATGGTCGCTTTATCCGTTTCAATGTCAGCCAGCAAATCTCCTTTTTTCACATCTTCTCCTACATTTTTATGCCAGGCTGCAATCACACCTTCTGTCATGGTATCACTTAAACGCGGCATTAAAACAATTTCTTCTGCGATAGTTGCTGTGCCTGTATTTGCGGAACTTGCAGCAATTTCTTTCTCTGTTGAAGGAGTATTATTTTTTTGAGGAGATTCTTCCTTTTTATCTGCAGTTTTTTCTTTTGGCGCTACGGTCTCATCTTTTTTTACACCAGAATTTTTCTCCATTATTTTACTAATGTCTTCTCCTTTTTTACCTATAATTGCAAGTAAGTCATTGACCTGAATCTTGCTGCCTTTTTCTCCACCGGTATATAATAAAGTTCCTTCCTTATAACTTTCGAGATCCATGGTTGCTTTATCCGTTTCTATCTCTGCCAGCAGGTCGCCTTTTTTTACATCGTCGCCAACTTTTTTATGCCAGGCTGCGATCACACCTTCAGTCATCGTATCACTTAAACGCGGCATTAATATTTCTTCAGCCATTTAAATATTTTTTATTGTTTGTAAAAATTCAATACATCTGTTTCTTTTATAAATCAAGTTCCAGGTGTAAACGTTGTTTTAATTCAAGCACCATCGGGTATTTATTCGCGATGTAGGATAATTTTTCACTACTGCTTAAATACTGCAAGTTTACTTCCCCTGTGTCTTCTTTTTTTTCTTCTTTTAAAATGATCTCAAAACGAATGCTCCTGTTATTAAATAATTTCTGAATTGTATCTGCAATGAGCATTTTTTCCTGTTCAACGAATTTTTCAGTCAGCTTTCCCGTTACCGTTACACTGAATTTATTATCGGCTTCCACTTTCAATAATGCATGTTTACAGGCATTCGCGGAAGAATGTTTTTTTTGTTTTTCCAGTTCTCCGCAAAACTGATCCCAGGTTTCCTGCAGCGATATTATATCCAGTGCTTTCGCATCTTTTATTTCATTCACATCGTACTCTCCTTTATATTTTGCACGGAGTGTATCCAGTAAATTTTTTTTACCTGAAGTTGCAACAGGCTTTTCTTTTTTAACCGGTTTTTCTTTCGGAATTTCCTCTGCAACTGCCGTCTTTTGTGGCTTTGCCGTTTCTACATACAATTTTGCTTCAGCAGGAATTTGTTTTTCTTCACGTTGTGTTTTAACTGGATTTCCGGCAAGTTTTTTTACCTGAAATATTCCCTGTACAGATAAAGAGCTTTTCTTAGCGACAACATTTCCTTCTGTAGTTAAATGAAGCGCCTGTTGTAAATAACTGAGTTTAATGATCGCGAGTTCTGTATGTAATCTTTTATTACGCGACATTTTATAATTGATCTCCGCTTCATTCAAAATATTCAATGCGCTTACTAAAAAAGGAATCTCCATAGATTCTGCCTTAGCCATATACCTTTCATGCAAACCTTCCACCACATCCAGGAGTATGGCAGCTTTTTTATCTTTGCACACCAATAAATTCCGGATAAATTCAGCAAAGCCATTCAAAACCATATCGCCTTCAAAACCCTTTCGGTTTATTTCATCAAAGAGCAACATGGCGCCGGCGAGATCTTCTTTAGTAATGAAATCAATTAACTGGAAATAATAATCTTCATCCAGGATATTTAAATGTTCCAGTGTGTTTTGATACGTGAGTTCACCATTTGTAAAACTGATGATCTTGTCTAAAGTACTTAATGCATCACGCAGGCAACCTTCACTTTTTTGCGCGATTACCTGAAGGGCAGCTTTATCCGCAACAATATGTTCTTTTGAAATAATTTCCTGCAAATGTTCTACTGTATCATGATGCGTTATTCTTTTAAAGTCAAAGATTTGGCAGCGCGACAGAATGGTTGGCAAAATTTTATGTTTCTCTGTGGTTGCTAAAATAAAAATCGCGTAAGAAGGTGGTTCTTCCAGGGTTTTTAAAAATGCATTGAATGCCGAAGCACTCAGCATGTGTACCTCATCCACGATGTACACTTTATATTTCCCGGCTTGCGGTGCAAACCGAACCTGCTCCACCAATGTGCGGATGTCATCCACGGAATTATTACTTGCAGCATCCAGTTCATGAATATTTAAAGAAGTGCCTTCATTGAAACTTTTGCAGGAATTACAAACATTACATGCCTCGCCGTTTTCAAGTGGACTTTCGCAATTAATTGTTTTGGCAAGAATACGTGCACAGGTAGTTTTACCCACACCGCGCGGGCCGCAAAATAAAAATGCATGTGCTAATTGATTATGGCTGATCGCATTTTTTAATGTTTCCGTAATATGTGACTGTCCAACAACTGTATTAAAAGTTTGGGGCCTGTATTTCCTCGCAGAAACAATAAACTTATCCATATCCATGCAAGATAAGAAATACCTGTAAACCGAATTTTAAAAACAGGTAAAAATGTATTTATTCAATAATGGGATGCCGTTCAAATGGAAATTTATTTTCATCAAAAATTTCCCTGTATACGACCATTCGCCTGCTTTGCAAAGCACCGAGGCTTTTATAAATGTTGACCATTTTCGGATTCCAGTCGCCGGCCCAGCCCATTTCATAATCTGTATACCAATTTTTTCCCTGCATCAATAATGCGCCTGAATAGATCATGAAACTATCAATACCCAACGCCTGGAATTTTGGCACAATACCAAAAGCCACACCGGTAAATTTTTTACACTGCCCGGTTTTTTTCATCCACATCAATCGTAATTTTTCAAGCCATCCAAATTTTCCATTGAAATGTTTGAAATACTGGTTGAGGTCAGGAATATTGATCCACATGGCAATGGGATCTTCTTTATAATAAGCAAACCAAATAAGCCGCTCATCCATGATGGGTTTCATTTTATTAAAAAGTTTCTTCACTTGTTCAACTGTTATTTCTTTCGCTTCTCCATGCTGCGCCCAGGCAGCATTATAAACGGTAGCGAATTCCTGCGCGTGTTTATCCAAATTATTGATATTGATATGACGTGCAGCATAACCGGGTTTAGCTGCAAATTTTGCATAACGTTCCGGGAAACGCGGCGGCAAATCGCCATCCACTTTGCGGAGATAATAATACTGGTTATAATAATTTTTTAAACCATATTTTTCCAATAAGTTCTGGTAATAAGCAGGATTGAACGACATGCCATAAATTGGTTCCTGCTCAAAACCTTCCACCATAAGACCCCACCATTTGTCGCGGTCGCCAAAATTTACAGGGCCATCCATGGCATCCATGCCTTTTTCCTTCAACCAACTTTTCGCTGCATCTAATAAAATATTCGCTGCTGACTGATCATTGATACAATCAAAAAAGCCAAAACATCCAGTAGGAAATGATGTGCCTTTATTAATATATTTTTTATAAACAAATGCGGCAATCCGGCCAATACATTCACCTGCATCATTTCTCAATATCCAGCGAATAGCCTCCCCATCGCGGAAATATTTATTTTTTGAAGGATCAAATACATCTTTCACTTCCTGGTGAAGCAATGGAATATAATTCGGATTTTCCCGGTTAATGGTTTCACTGATGCGAATAAATAATTCTTCATCGCGCTTATCTTTTACTTCTGTCAACTGCATTTTAAGATCTTTCTTTTGGCGAAAATAAACATAGTAGGTTAAAGTTTAACCAGTACATTTTATAAGTTAATTTGCCGCTCTTTTAAAAAACTAACGAACAAATGTTATTTTATTAAATTTGCGGGAACGAAAATGTAGAACTATGCCGGAAACCCTTCCCCAAAAAGTCAGGATCGTAACTGCTGCCAGCCTTTTTGATGGCCATGATGCGGCAATCAATATTATGCGTCGAATTTTACAAAGTAAAGGAGCAGAAATCATTCATTTGGGTCATAACAGGAGTGTTCAGGAAATCGTGGAATGTGCCATAGAAGAAGATGCGCAAGGCATTGCTATTACGAGTTACCAGGGAGGCCATGTAGAATTTTTTAAATATATGAAAGACCTATTGGATGAAAATAATAGCGGTCATATAAAAATATTCGGTGGTGGTGGCGGTACTATTTTGCCACAGGAAATTGAAGAATTACATCATTATGGAATTACGCGAATTTATAGTCCTGATGATGGCCGGAAAATGGGCCTGGAAGGTATGATCGAAGATGTGATTCAAAAAAGTGCCCAGTCAAATGGCAAACAAAAAACGAACGGGAAGCTGCATAAATCATCCACCAAAAAAGACAATGATGGAAAATTTGCTTTAGGTGAATGGAAAGATATTATTTCTATCTCCAAAGCAATCACGGCCGCAGAATCCGGACAGGATGTACATTTGAGTGATATAGATGAAACGCTGAAACCGCCGCCTGTATTAGGTATCACAGGAACCGGCGGTGCAGGCAAATCTTCTGTGACGGATGAAATTGTACGCAGGTTTTTAAATTATTTCCCACAAAAAACTATTGCTGTTATTTCCGTAGATCCATCCAAGAAAAAAACCGGTGGTGCTTTACTTGGCGACAGGATTCGCATGAATGCTATTTCAAATCCGCGCGCTTATATGCGCAGTCTCGCAACACGTGAAGATAACACGGCACTCAGCGGAGCCGTGAAGGAAGCCTTGCAAATTTGTAAAGAAGCGGCTTTCGACCTGGTCATTTTAGAATCGGCCGGCGTGGGACAAAGTGATGCATCTATCCTTGATTTTTGTGATCTAAGTCTTTATGTAATGACGCCCGAATATGGCGCAGCATCTCAATTGGAAAAAATAAATATGCTGGATTATGCAGATATTATTTGCATCAATAAATTTGATAAAGCCGGGGCATTGGATGCTTTGCATGATGTGCGCAAACAGTATAAAAGAAACCACTTGTTGTTCTCTGCAAAAGATGAAGAGCTCCCGGTGATTGGTACAATTGCCGCGCAGTTTAACGATGCCGGTATCAATGAGCTTTTCGAAAAATTAGTTAGCGTAATAGAAAATAAAACCGGCACACATTTAGGAGACCTGGAATTACATAAACATATTGCTGATACTAAATCAACGGCACAAATTATTCCACCAAAACGCGTGCGTTATTTATCTGAGATAGCGGAATCAAACAGGAGTTATGATTTTTGGGTAAATGAACAATCGGCTCTTGCCAGGAAATTATATGCATTACATATTGTTTTGAATGATTCTGAAAAATTGTCTGAAACATCAACGCATGAATTGATTTTAATAAAAGAAAAACTGGAAGAAAGTTTTCATCCTGAATGTAAAAAAATCATCGCCAACTGGCCGGCTATACAACAAAAATTCAGCGCAGATTTTTTTGAATATAAAGTGCGGGATAAAATTATAAAGCAACCACTGACGACTAAAACTTTAAGTGGTACAAAGGTCAGGAAAGTAGAATTACCTACTTATAAAGATTGGGGCGATTTGTTGCGCTGGTGTATGCAGGAAAATATTCCGGGTAAGTTTCCATTTACTGCCGGCGTATTTGAATTAAAGAGACAAGGCGAAGATCCCACGCGCATGTTTGCCGGTGAAGGCGGACCGGAACGCACCAATAAACGTTTTCATTATGTATCGCTGGGACAGCCCGCCATAAGGCTTTCCACGGCATTTGATTCGGTGACTTTATATGGGGAAGACCCGGATCACCGGCCGGATATTTTTGGTAAAGTAGGTAATAGCGGTGTGAGTATTGCAACCGTGGATGATGCCAAAAAATTATACAGTGGTTTTGATTTATGCAATCCAAAGACTTCGGTGAGCATGACCATCAATGGGCCGGCTCCGATGTTGCTGGCTTTCTTTATGAATGCAGCGATTGACCAGTTATGTGAAAAATATATTACCGAAAATAATTTGTGGGATGATGTGCAGGCAAAGATGCAAAAGAAATTTTTGAAGCAGCCATTACCGATATATTACAATCCCGCTTCTCCTGAAAGATTGCCGGAAGGTAATAATGGTTTAGGGCTTAAATTGCTAGGTTGTAGTGGCGAAGAAGTGTTGCCTAAAGAAGTATATCAAAAATTAAAAACAGAAGCGCTGGCGCAGGTTCGCGGAACGGTGCAGGCAGATATTTTAAAAGAAGACCAGGCGCAAAATACCTGTATTTTCAGTACGGAATTCGCGCTTAAATTAATGGGTGATGTGCAGGAATTTTTTATAGAAAATAATGTGCGCAATTTTTATAGCGTAAGTATTAGCGGCTATCATATTGCGGAAGCGGGTGCGAATCCAATCACGCAACTTGCTTTCACATTGTCCAATGGCTTTACGTATGTAGAATATTATTTAAGCCGCGGCATGTCCGTGGATGAATTTGCACCAAATCTTTCCTTCTTTTTTAGTAATGGTATGGATGCTGAATACAGCGTGATTGGAAGAGTAGCACGCCGCATTTGGGCAAAAGCCATGAAATATAAATACAAGGCCAATGACCGTTCACAAAAATTAAAATACCATATTCAAACTTCAGGGCGAAGCTTGCATGCACAAGAAATTGATTTCAATGATATACGCACAACGTTACAGGCGTTGTATGCCATTTATGATAATTGTAATTCGCTGCATACAAATGCGTATGACGAAGCAATTACAACACCTACAGAAGAAAGTGTTCGCCGCGCAATGGCCATTCAACTAATAATCAACAGGGAATTGGGAACTATCAATACTGAAAATTTTATACAGGGTTCTTTTTTAATTGAAGAGATGACGAATCTCGTGGAAGAGGCCGTGCTGGCTGAGTTTGATCGCATCACAGACCGTGGCGGTGTACTCGGCGCGATGGAAAGAATGTATCAAAGAAATAAAATTCAGGAAGAAAGTTTGCATTATGAAATGATGAAACATACGGGTGAATTACCATTGGTTGGCGTGAATACATTTTTAAATAAAAATGGAAGTCCAACTATTATTCCAACTGAAGTTATCCGTTCCACCACTGCAGAAAAAGAACAACAGATTGATAACCTGCATAGTTTCTGGAAACGCAATGAAAGCAAATCTGCGGAGATGCTGGAGCGTTTAAAAAAAGTGGCAATAAAAAATGAAAATTTATTTGCAGAACTGATTGAAACAGTAAAATATTGTTCGCTCGGGCAAATCACGCATGCATTGTATGAAGTGGGCGGGCAGTACAGAAGAAATATGTAAGTAAAAAATTAAAGATCTATAAGGTTTTTAAAACCTTCTAGGTTTATGTTTAAAATAATTTTTCCAATTCCACTCTTTCCAACACAGTCCGTTGCGGCATATCATTGACATAAGACCATTTGATCAACATGATTTCATTGCCTTTTATTTCAATACCGGTTATTGTACCATCATCAAAACAACAACAACCGGAATTATAATAAAATGGAAGCAGATGCCGGAAGGATTGATTGACAATTTTATATTCCTGTTTCCTGCGCGGAATTTCTAATTCAATTTTTTTAATTTTATCTGAATGATTTTCTGTTATTGCATTTTCCAGGTCAAGGTATAAACGCTCCAAATGCGTGAGTGATTTAAAAACCGGTTGATGTGTATGGCCGGTGACAAGGATCAAATCCTGGTGCAAAGAAGACCATTCATACATATATTCATTGTGTAGACTTTTGCGCTCATTATTACAGGAAGGTGTATTCGGGTTGAGTTCGAAGTAAGATTGCAAAGGCCCCCAAACATTGCTAACAAACCATTTGCTAAAAGCATTGCCATCACTTTGTTTATCGCCCTGGTGGCCATGTGTACAAAGTATCCTGCATGATACTTCATCTTTTTTATATTTTAAAACGACAGACTCAAAAATGGGTATATGTTTTCCAAACATATTTTTAAGATAAAATGGTGCAAGCGGATCTTCTTCCCATATCAAATCATGATTGCCAATAATTTTGCAAAATGCATCGCGCTGGATAAATTGTTTCTCCAGTGAAAAGATTTCCCTGTTGTGTTTTAGAATTGCATTCACAGAATTTTTCCAAAGCTCTTCCGAATCTCCAAGGTCTATAAGATAATAATTTCCCTGGTCATAATATGCCAGTGCAGCAAGATAATTTTTCTCTGCATTTTTAAAATCATCTTTGGCATTTCGCGCGCCTTTATGCTGGTCTGAAAAAATAATCACCGGCTGGATCACAGGATTAATATCAAGCAATAAACTTCGTTTATCTGTATTATCATGTGCTGCTTTTAAGAGACCGTCCAGCGCTGCATGTACTTTTTGTTTATCAGGAGCGGACGAGAATTTTTCAGCGGCTTTACGAAGTATTTTGAGAAATAAGAATTTCAGCACACGTTTCATTACAACAAAAATAAGCATGCCATTTTATTAGGCATAAAAAAACCCTGCAAGAAAGATTGCAGGGATGTATAATATGTAGAGACACAATATTTTGTGTCTTTACATTTAGTTGATACGCACCGTAATGATGGCAAATGAATCACCTTCTTTTTTCATCATGATGGTAATATTATAGGTTTTATTTTTTCCTGTAAGTTTACCGGTCATATATTTCGTTCCGGAAAGTTCGCGTTCGGAGGTTTTGTCAAATCCCTTGATACCTTCATCCGTAAAGAAACTTTTGATTGTGATCGTAGCCTGGTTTTTACCTACATTTTTAATTTCATCTTTCTCCGGTAATTTTAAATCTACAAAACCATCAAAATAATTTGCAAATGCATCTGCATTTCCCTGCTTTAATGTTTTTGCAATATCCTCACCTGTTTGGGCAAAACTTGCACTTGAAACTAAAAAAGCGGAACATAATATCAGGATTATTTTTTTCATAATTTATCTTTGCGCTTATATGCTCTAAAAATATGCCAAATTAAAGGCAATTTAGTTTTAACTTCAAAAAAAGTAGAATTGAATCATTTTCAAAAAGCTTTAACATATGAATAATAAAAAAGCAATGCTCATCATCATGGATGGATGGGGATTAGGAAAAATAGAAACTGCTGATGCTATACAACATGCAAAAACGCCTTTTGTAAGTTCTTTGTATCATAAATATCCGCATACTACATTAATAACATGTGGCGAAGATGTTGGATTGCCCGAAGGACAAATGGGTAATAGTGAAGTGGGCCATTTAAATTTGGGCGCGGGGCGTATCGTGTACCAGGAATTGCAAAGAATAAATGTGGCTATCCGCGATGGTTCATTTGCCCGGAATAAGGAATTGCTTGAATCCATTCAATATGCCAAAGAAAATAATAAGCCTTTGCATCTTATCGGACTTGTAAGCAATGGTGGCGTGCATGCACATATCCGCCATCTTGAAGCAATCTGTGATTTATGTAAAGCAAAAGGGTTATCAAAAGTATTTATACATGCATTCACGGATGGCCGTGATACGGATCCAAAAAGTGGAATACACTTTATAGAAGAATTGCAAAATCATTTGAAAGATTCTACAGGTACTATTGCAACAATCACGGGAAGATATTATGCAATGGATCGCGATAAAAGATGGGAGCGTGTAAAGGTCGCGTATGATGCAATAGTGCATAGCGATGGAACGCCGGCAAAAGATTTATTGGAAGCAATTCGGGCCTCCTATAAAAATGGTGTAACCGATGAATTTATAAAACCCATCATCAATGCAAACCTGCAGGATGGGGAAGGCCTTATACATAATGATGATGTAGTTATTTGTTTTAATTTCCGCACCGACCGATGCCGTGAAATCACGCAAGTCCTCACACAGTTTGACGTGCATGAATATAATATGCATAAGCTTCAATTGCATTATACCACTATGACAGAATATGATAAGACCTATGAAAATATTCATGTGATTTTTGAAAATGATAATTTAAAAAATACATTGGGTGAAGTATTGGAACAGCAAAATAAAAAGCAGATCCGAATTGCAGAGACAGAAAAATATCCGCACGTAAGTTTCTTTTTCAGTGGTGGAAGGGAAGCGCCTTTTAATGGTGAAAAAAGAATCATGGTGCCTTCGCCTAAAGTGGCTACTTATGATTTACAACCGGAGATGAGCGCCAATGAAGTAACACAAAAATTACTTCCTGAAATTGAAAGTGGTGAAACAGATTTCATTTGCCTGAACTTTGCAAACGCTGATATGGTAGGCCATACAGGCGTATGGGAAGCAGTCATCAAAGCAGTGGAAACAGTGGATAGCTGTGTGCAAAAAGTAGTTGAAGCGGCATTGAAAAAAGACTATACAATTTTTCTAACTGCTGATCATGGGAATGCTGATTTTCTAATAAATGCTGATGGTACACCCAATACGGCGCATTCATTGAATCTTGTGCCTTTATTTGTAATTGATAACAACTGGCATGGAAAATTGAAGCCCGGAAAACTGGGAGATATTGCTCCAACTATTTTACATGTGATGAATTTACCTGTGCCAAAAGATATGACCGGAGAAAATTTGATTGAAAAATAATGAAGAAGATATTTTTAAAAATCATTGCTCTACAAAGGCTTTTAGATTCTTACCAATTATTTGATTCCAGCCGTCAGTAAAACTTTTGATATTGAAATTAGTTAAGTCCTGCGGAAATGTTAGCAGCCCTGAATGTGATAATTTCAACTGCGTGTTTTTGCCGGAAGGAAATAATTCAAAGGAAACCAATGACATGCCTGGAAGTTCATCATAGCTCCAGGTATAACTGATTTTTTGATATGGTATCACTTCGATGATCCTGCACATGTGCAGGTATTTTTTTGTTCACTTCCAGCAGTAAACTGAAATTCAAAACCCACCTCGGGTTTAAAATCCGGGATATCAAAATACCATTCTTTCATTTTTACCGGGTCAGTAATTGCATTCCAGACATCTTCAGCAGTAGTATTTAAAATATTTTCAACAATAAGGACTTCGTCTTTCATGATATACAAATTTAGGATAAGGAATTAAAGCCAATGGTGATTATATTATTCAATTCCTAGTATTAATGTAGCTCGACATATACTTCAATAGTCAAATCATAAATAAAACAAAATTGATTAAATACTAAAACCAGTTATTTCCATGCTGCGTACATGATCGAAACAATTCAACTAAAAAAATTTCAATTATGAAAAAAATCAAAGTTTTTGGAATAGGCGTTCTTGCATTATTCCTTGCAAACAGCAGCATGGCTCAAAACAAAATGGTTGGTGGTGCAGAAATGTATCCAACAAAAAATATTGTTGAAAACGCTGTAAATTCTAAAGATCATACAACGCTTGTTGCAGCCGTGAAAGCAGCAGGATTGGTAGAAACACTCGAAAGTGCAGGACCTTTTACTGTATTTGCTCCAACAAATGAAGCTTTCAATATGTTGCCAAAAGGTACTGTTGAAACTTTATTAAAACCTGAAAACAAAGCAAAATTGACAGCAGTGTTAACGTATCATGTTGTTGCCGGAAAATTAAGTTCTATGGATTTAATGAAAATGGTGAAAGATAATAATGGTAAAGCAACTTTAAAAACAGTTGAGGGTGAAAACCTTTATATCACAATGAAAGGTAAGAATCTTATGGTTACTGATGCAAGTGGTGGCATGGCCAAAATTACTATTGCTGATGTAAATCAAAGCAATGGGATGATACATGTAATTGATAAAGTATTATTACCAAAATAGGTTTTAGTGAAATATGCTTACGCATAATTGCCACCCCTGGGGTGGCAATTTTTTTTGCCTTATGATGAATAAAAATATTTTTGGATACAATAAAAGAATATATTTACTTTGTATTTCAAAGTACTTTTATGCAAGAGCAGGATTCTATCAATACATTGCGTGACATTAAAAATATGATGGAGCGCAGCAGCCGTTTTATCAGCCTGAGTGGCCTGAGCGGAATAAGTGCCGGTATCATTGCATTGGCCGGCGCATGGCTGGCATGGCCTTTTGTATACGGGTATAAAAATATTTTTATTTCCGGTGATCAGCCATTATTCCGCGGTGGTTTGGATGATTACACATTACTTTTCAATACCTGGCTTTTCTGGATTGCAGCAGCAACTTTTATACTGGCAATCTTATTTGCTTTTATTTTTACATTCAGCCGGAGTAAAAAGCAACACATGCCAATTTGGGGAATTGCAGCCAGGCGTTTAATGATTCAAATGTCAATTCCACTTTTAGTGGGTGGATTATTTTTATTGCGTTTATTACATTTTGGCACTTTTGGACTGATCGCTCCCGGCTGTCTTATTTTTTATGGCCTGGCGCTGGTGAATGCAGCAAAATATACACTCACAGAAATTAAGTACCTGGGCTATTGCGAATTACTCCTGGGTATCATTAGTCTTTGGTTTGTGGGTTGTGGATTATATTTTTGGGCCTTCGGTTTTGGTATCCTGCATATTATCTATGGCCTGTATATGTGGCGTAAATATGAAACGGTGAAAAATGAAGATGCCGAATAATTTTTATAAAAAAATATAATAAGCCTTCAATGCTGAAACCAATAGATCAATTAAATAAACTTTTCGAAAGCAGGGTAAGGCTCGGTATTATGAGTGCATTGATGGTGAATGATGCGGTGAATTTTAATGAGTTCAAAGAATTGCTCGGCATTACGGATGGCAACCTGGCCAGTCATATCAAAGCACTGGAAGAAAATAAAATAATTAAGGTGGAAAAAGGATTTATCGGGCGCAAAACAAATACGACTTACCACATAACTAAATATGGCAGTAAATTATTTAAAGATCACCTGGCCGGGCTGGAAATATTAATTAAAAACTCAAAATAATTTTTTTTATAATTACACTTTGAAATACAAAGTACTTTTAAAATGAAATACTCATCCCTTTATACATTTTTTGCCTTTTGGATCATAGCTTCTACATTCGTTGCAGCAGGTTTAGATGTATATATTAGGTACAGTGAAAATGCTTTTGAGTTTCCTATGTATTTTATTTTTTTTATTGCAACTGTAATTTCAAGTTTGCCTGGTTTCCTGGTTGTATGGGCTTGCATTTATTTTATTCAAATATCATCCAGGCCATCACGGGCAAAGCTTATCCGCTTTTTTAAACAACTCTATACTATTGCAGTAATATATGGATTTTTGGCTGCCCTTATATTGTATGCATTTGGGTTTGAAAATACTTTCGGGTTTCCCGGGATAGCAGTTACTATAATTGGCATTCTGGTAATATCAATATTTATTACAAGCGAAATCCTGAGCAGGAGAATCGCAGACGCCTTATTTATTCCGGGACTTAGTCATTTTTCTTCTCTCCAAATTTTTGCTTTCATTTTTTCATCCACACATAAAAAAACAAATATGGAAATTTCAGAACAACAAACCGATCCGGGAAAACCTTCCCACAGCTATTTAGCAAAAGGATTTATCACAGGCTTTTTAATATTACTGATGCTGATTCCGACAATTTTTATTTACAACCTTGTAACGGAAAGACAGGACAGGCAACAGGAAGTGGTTAGCGAAGTAAGCAGTAAATGGGCTTCTGCTCAAACATTGTCCGGCCCATTTTTAGTAGTGCCGTATAATTATTCAGTTACCAACAATGATGGAAAAATGGTACCTGCAATAAAGAATATTATCATGCTGCCGGAGAATCTTCATGTAGTGGGTAATATCACCCCTGAAGAAAGAAAAAGATCTATATATACAGTGCTTTTATATAAATCTGACTTGAATTTTAAAGGGAATTTCAATATTAAAATTCCTGAAGACATTATCCCAGAGAACCTGGATTTTAAAAGTGCGCGTATATGTTTTTCATTATCAGATTTCAAAGGAATTGAAGAAGAAATGCTGCTTCAATATAATGGAGAAACAGTTCATTTTGCACCCGGCCTTCCTGTGGCAGATTTTGGAAAAACAGGCTTATCGGCACCGGTAAAATTTGATTCTTCATTTTTAAATGTACCCATCAATTTTGAATTGAATATGAAATTGAAAGGTAGCAGCCAGTTACATTTTATGCCCTTAAGTGCAAACAGTTCTTTTCAACTTTCATCCGCTTGGCCAAATCCTTCCTTTGATGGAAATTCATTGCCGGGGAAACACAGTGTTTCCGAAAAAGGCTTTTCTGCAAATTGGGATTTTAACCAGGCCAATTTACCTTTTGGAACGGTGATGAGTGAAAATGATATAACTAAATTTGAAACCACGCAAAATAACCAGGTGCAATATGATGAACCACAAAGAAATGCACACAAAAATGAAGAGGTAAAAAATGACCTGTCATTTGGCGTAAGCCTTGTGCAGCCTGCAGATCAGTACGATCAAACTTTGCGCAGCGTAAAATATGCGATTCTAATTATCGGCCTTAGTTTTGCCTTTTTCTTTATCATCGAAATCATGCAGAAGAAACCATTTCATCCTGTGCAATATGTATTGGTTGGATTGGCCCTCGTTATTTTTTATACATTATTACTTTCACTGAGTGAATATATTTTGTTTGATTATGCCTATTTAATTGCAGCATTGGCAACAGTTTCACTAATAAGCTTTTATGTGAAAAGTCATTTTAAAAGCTGGAAAACGGCCGGAATTTTTTTCTGTCTATTAAGTTTTTTGTATGGTTGTATTTTTATTCTGATAAGATTAGAAGATACCGCACTGATTGTAGGCAGCATTGGTTTGTTTGTAATACTTGCAATTGTAATGTATGCAAGCCGGAAAATAAACTGGTATGGAAATCCGGGCAAAATCGCGTACGAGTGATCGGGAGTTATAATTTTTTGTTCAAATATTTTATCCGGGAAAATGCTGCAAATTTTTGCAGCATTTTTTTATGTTTTTAAAAAGAAGAATTAAAAAGACTGATATTTGTATATGCAATGATGTTATATTTTTTTCTTTTACAAATAAATTTTTCAGAAGTATTTTATGCCACTTAGAAATAAAAAAAAGAATATTGAGCCGGTGGAACAAAAACCTCAAAAAAGCCAGGTGCTTATTTTACAGCATACAGAAGAAGCAGCACTCACACAACTCGAAAGAAGTACAAAAGGCCTTTTTTTATCAGGTATAACAGCCGGGTTAGATATCGGATTTTCTGTGTTGCTGATGGCTGTTTTTTTTACAGCATTCACTGGCGTGTTCCCCGATCCCGTCGTGCACCTGATGGTTTCTAATATGTATCCGCTCGGTTTTATTTTCGTAGTGCTTGGGCGTTCTGAATTATTTACCGAACACACTACACTGGCCATATTACCCGTCTTGCAAGGTCTTTCATCCGTCAAAAAATTATTGCGTTTATGGGGAATCGTTTTTATCAGTAATATTTTAGGTGGAATTATTTTTGCATTAATTCTTTCTTATTTCTCCAACAACCTGCATTTTTTACAACCGGAATCTTTAAAAGAAATTGCATCTGTTTTTACACAAAACTCCTGGCTGACCACTTTATTAACTGCAGCACTTGCCGGATGGTTGATGGGTCTGCTGGCATGGTTGGTGGCCGCAGCGCGTGAAACAATCAGCCAAATCGCGATCATCTGGATCATTACCGCCGCAATTGGTTTTGCCAATTTGCCGCATTGTATTGTTGGTAATATTGAAGTTGCTTCCGCATTTTTTGCGCACCAAATTTCATTTCAGCAATACATGGAATTTATCTGGCCGGTTACTTTGGGAAATGCTGTCGGAGGCGTTTTGTTTGTGGGCGTTTTAAAATTTAGCCACACCATGAACAGTGGTGAAGAAAAAGAAATTGATTTGGAAGAAGCGAAAAAAATGATGAACTGATTTTACAATTTTACCATTTTGCAAGAACGGTCACACCTCCTTGTACTTTATCATTAATCTGCACTTTTATTTCAGCGTTTAGTGGTAATAAAACATCAACCCTGCTACCAAATTTTATAAATCCCAACTCTTCTCCCTGCTTTACTTCATGACCTGTTTCTACATAATTGCAAATTCGTTTTGCCACAGCACCTGCAATTTGTTTTACCAGGATACTCCCTTTATTATTTTCAATAACTGCACTGCAACGTTCATTTTCTGTAGAAGATTTCGGATGCCAGGCTACAAGGTATTTTCCTTTATGATATTGTTTATATTTCACAAGGCCAGTGATGGGATTACGGTTGACATGCACATTTGCCGGACTCATGAAAATACTTACCTGTATTCTCTGATCTTTATAATATTCCTGTTCAAAAACTTCTTCTATCACTACCACTTTCCCATCAGCCGGGCAAATGATTTCATTATCCGAGATACTAAGTGTGCGTATTGGGATTCGAAAAAAGGAAATAATAAATAATAAAAAAGCGATTGAAAGTATTAATAATAAAATTGATAAAACTGGGATAAGCGGACTTAGAAATAAAAAGGATATTACATTTATTAAACCGAGGCAGCAGGCAATAAGGACAATAGTTTTGTAGCCTTCTTTATGAATGTACATGGAAGCAATTTGTGCAGCAAATGTACTACACAATACGGGCGTTTCAAGCCTCTTGCCAAATTCATATAAAAATTGAGCTTACCGTTTAATAATCGGTTATGCCCGCTACATAAACTTTGCAATCCCGGGTTTTCTTACACATTATATTTAAAAGTTGTTTAAGTTTAAAAAAAATATTTAAATTGGTAATATAACTGCAAAAACATCTATCAGAAGAGCTTTTAACCAATACCTAAACCCATTTATACGTTGCGCAAGCATTATATAATATTACGTTTTCTGTACCTGCAAGTTATTTTTTGCTGTATCTCAACGCAGGTTATAGCGCAACCACTTACTGACTATCAGTCGAAATTATTTGGAGTAAGAGACGGGCTTCCCTCTTCCGATATTTTTTCTGTTTCTCAGGATCATTCATACAACTTATGGATTGGCCATAGTATGGGTTGTACAAAATTTAATGGAAGCAGCATGGAGCAATTTATGTATGCTTCAGGAAAACCCGTTGGGGCGGTGTATTGCTTCTGGGAAGATACTGAAAATCGGCTTTGGGTAGGTTCGGAAAATGGTTTGTTTTATCTTAATAATGATTCACTTGTTTTAATTGTCTTTAAAGACCTGGAAGTGCCGGTATATGATATTTGCCGGGACAGCGCCAATAACCTTTGGCTGGGAACAGGAATTGGGCCGATAAAAATTCCACTACAAAAATTGCAGGAAATTATTAAAAATAGAACGATTGATTTAAATCAATTTCAATTGAATGGCTGGCTTAAAATATACCCGGACCAGCGAAAAGTCAATAAAATAAAAACTGCTTCAGATGGCACCATTTATTTTTCTACCAATGATGAAGTGTTGTCTTTAAAAAATAATATATTTTCCAAAATCTGGACCACGGCAAGTCCCGTGGATTATTGCAATTCCATGTTGTTTATTGATAACAAATTATTTATCAGTTGCAGTGTTTCCGGCTTATTAGTTTATGACGGGAAAAATTTGAAGCAACTAAATATTTTATTATCTTATGGATATTCCCTCTTACAAAGCGGAGAAGACATTTTATATTTTTCCGGAAAATATATTTATACAATAAATCCTGCAACCCTTGCTTTTAAAGAAACTGCGGAGATCGAAGAAAAATATATTCGTTGGGTAAAACAAATGTGGAAGGATCATGAAGGTAATTTCTGGATAGCTACGAATGAAGGCCTGCTATATATGAAACCTAAGCTGTTTAAAAACTTTATAAAAAAGGAAGATGCACAGGAAAATGAAATATACAGTATTTATCAAAAAAAGTCCGGGGAAATTCTTGCAGGCAGTAATCACGGGATATTATACGAGGTAAATAATAATGAGATATTGCCTTATAAAAAATTACCTAAAGTTTTTTCCCGTGCTGAAATATTTTCTATACAGGAAGATGCCGCCGGTACTATTTGGTTTAACTCCGGCTATGAAGGAATAGGAAGATATAAAAATAATCAGCTTGATTTTTACACCATCAAAGAAGGACTGCGAGACAATACAAATAACTTTTTTTTGCTCTCCCATAACGGCCGCTTATTTACAGGTGGCGATAAAGGAATATCAGAAATTATTTCAGACACCGCAGGCAATAAAGTCCTATTTAAAAATTTTATATACAAAAGTAAATCTGCAACTTATAACCATTTCAACACAGCAGCGGAAGATCAATCGGGTAATATCTGGATTGGATCTGAGTTTGGATTATTCAGGTTATCGAATGATACATTATTTAGAACGCCTATTATAAATTCTGATATTTCTGATTTTGAAATCTCTGATATAAAAAAAGATGCGAATGGAGATTTGTGGATCGCAACATTGGGAAATGGGGTTTTAGTTTGCCATATAAATAAAGATAATAAACCGGTACTTAGACAACATTTTTTTACCTCTGGTAAATATAAAGGCGCTGGTTTTTTATCCTTACTGATCGATAAGGATAATATCATATGGATGGCTACTTATAATGGGATTTTTCGAATGGAACCGGGCACTTTTATGTTCAGGTATTATGACGCTGGTGCTGGTTTTTTGAACACCAGTTATAAGTTTATTGAATTGATGCAATCTTTCAATGGAATAATTTGGGCAGCATCCTCATACGGTACAGTTTCATTTAATCCTGCAGATTTTTCTAAAAAAGAAAAATTACCACCAATTCACATTACAAAAGGTATTCAAAATGATTCTACTTTATATTTTTCAGCAAAAACCGGAAAAAAAGAAAACCAAATTTCATATAGCAGGTACCCGTTAAGGATAGAATTTGAGGAAATATCATTTTCGAATCCCACTGCAATCAATTATCAATACAGGCTATCGAATTTGGATTCAACCTGGATAAACATTTATTCGGCGTCATCTGTCACACTGCCTGAATTAGCGGCAGGTGATTACACTTTTGAAGTGCGTGCATCTGCAGGCGGCAATCAATGGACAAGTCCGGCAGTTTTAAATTTTGTAATAAAACCACCTTTTTGGTTAAATACCTGGATAATTTCTTTAGCACTGTTTAGTTTGTTTGGATTGGGTTTTTATTTATTGAAAAAAAGAGTGGCAGTAATTAAAAAAGAAGAAGCTCGTAAAACAGAATTGCAAGCTATCAAAGCAAATTCATTCCGCTTACAACTCGAGATAGAAAAAGTGATCAGTTATTTTGCAAACTCCATTTCGGATAAAAATTCTGTGGAAGATATTTTATGGGATGTAGCTAAAAATTGTATTGCAAAGCTGGGTTTTGAAGATTGTGTTATTTATTTGGTTAATAAAGAAAAAAAAGTACTACAGCAAAAAGCTGCCTGGGGACCAAAAACCACCGAAGAAAATAAAATCATAGATCCAATTGAAATTCCTTTTGGTAAAGGCATCGTCGGTTCTGTAGCAATGTCGGGTAAAGGTGAAATTATCAATGATACAAGCCGTGATACACGCTACATCATAGATGATGCCCTGCGATTCTCGGAAATTTGTGTGCCTATTTTAGACCAGGGAACTGTGATTGGGGTATTAGACAGTGAATATGCGGAAAAAGGATTTTATACTGGTATGCATTTACAAATTCTTACTACGATCGCTACACTATGTTCCGATAAAATCAAAAAGGTAATTGCTGAAAATTTTGCGCGGGATAAAGAAATTGAATTAATAAAACTGCATCGCGACCTCGCCGCATCACAGCTTACCGCTTTGCGTACACAAATGAACCCACATTTTATTTTCAATGCATTAAACAGTATTCAGCAATATATACTCACAGGAAATGTAGATAACGCCAATAAATATTTATCAAAATTTTCCCGGCTGCAAAGGGAGATTTTAAATCAAAGTGATAAACATTTTATTTCTCTTGAAAAAGAAATTGAAATGCTCACGTTATACCTGCAACTGGAACAATTGAGATTTGATGAAGGCTTTGAATTTGAGATTTTTATCGACGGGGAAATTGAGGTTTCAGAAATTAAAATTCCGCCCATGATCTTGCAGCCTTTCCTGGAAAATTCTATCTGGCATGGGCTGATGTCGCAAAAGGATAATAAAAAGATACTGGTGGAATTCATTTTGCAATCAGAAAATATCCTGCTTGCGAAAATTAATGACAATGGTATCGGAAGGGATGCTTCAGCTAAATTGAAAGAACAGAATACAGTGAAAATTCATTATCCCTCCCGCGGTCTTTCACTCATCACAGAGCGTTTGAGCATTTTGCAACAACAATATAATAAGCCATTTGGGGCATCCATTTCTGATATAACGGACAGCGACGGTAATATCCTCGGTACAGAAGTGATACTGAGTATTTATATTTTGTGATCAGAAATTCCTATCTTAGTATGCATGATCAAGGCCTTGATGGTGGATGATGAACCTGCCGCATTGAACACGTTGAAACTAATGATTGAAAGGTACGTACCTGAAATAACGGAATTAAAATCCGCTAACAATGTACGTATGGCTTTGCCATTGATAGCATCGTATAAGCCAGAACTGGTCTTCCTCGATATTCAAATGCCCAATGAAACAGGCTTTGATCTTTTGAACAGTTTTAATAATATTCCTTTTGATATAATTTTCACAACAGCACATGACCTGTATGCCATTCAGGCCATACGTTTTAGCGCATTGGATTATTTATTAAAACCAATTGATGCTGATGAACTACGCAATGCGATAAAAAGATTTGTACATAAAACCATACAAAAGGAAAATCAGCATGCATTGTATAAAAATTTATTGCATAATATACAATCAGAAAAAAAAGATTTCAGGCTGGCGATCAGTACCAGCGAAGGCGTTCATTTTTTTAATCCCGATGAGATCATCCGGCTTGAAGGCATGAGTAATTATACACGTTTTTATTTCACCAACCGCAAGCCACTCCTGTCTTCCAAAACTTTAAAAGAATATGAAGATATTTTGCAAAATTGCTTTTTTTTAAGAACACATAAATCACATTTAGTGAATACGAGTTATGTGAAATCCTATAATATGGATACTGGCTTGCAAATGTCTGATAATTCTATTGTTGAAATTTCCCGCAGGCGAAAAGAGGAAGTGCTGCAACAGCTCAAACATAAATAATCGGCTGAAATTTATTTTACAAAAAATGGATGAGCACCCAAATTGCAGGTGCGGCAAATAATAAAGAATCAAAACGATCCAGGAAACCACCATGTCCGGGTAAAAAATTACCACTGTCTTTTACATTTGCAAGGCGTTTTAGTTTGCTTTCAAATAAATCACCGAGCGTTGCAAAAATCACTGTAATACCTGTGAAGATGAGCGTACTGAAAATATTTGCATTGAATAAAAAATAAGCTACAATACTTATAACTGTCATTGCCAGCAAAGCCCCACCTATTGTACCTTCCCAGGTTTTTTTAGGAGATATTTTTGTCAGTGGTGTTTTGCCAAAAAGTGATCCAACAATATACGCCATTGTATCATTGATCCAAATAGTTGCAATAAGCAAAACGGGTACAAATAAACCCATATCAAAATTAAAATCTGTACCAACGAAATAATTTCCTGAAAACCTGAACGAGATCATACATGCAATTGGAATCGATATATATATATAACCGGCTATTGAGGATGCAATAATTTTTGCGCCTGATTTTTTGTAAAATATTATTTCACTAGCTATCATTGATAAAATTATGAATCCAAAAAATTTATAGCGATCCTGTAAAAATGAAATATTATTTAATAGACCCGCAACCCTAAGCATCAATAAAAATCCGCAGAACGGATAAATCATTTTTTGAATGAATGAAATTTTTTTGTACGCAGGAAAAATGCAAGCAACCAATTTTTGATATTCATACCAGCAACCGAAATGGATCAGTGTGAAAAGTAAAAAATAACTCCAGGTATTTATAAACAAGCCACAAAGCATAACTGCTGCAAATATAATTGCAGTGAGTGCCCTTGTTTTGAAAACCTGGAAATTAAATGCCATGAAAATATTTTGATAAAAAATATAACGATATTGATTAGTTTAATAAGCCTTTCTCCATCAGGTTCAGCGCGATCTCTTTTAAATGTGCCGGTACATATAATTCAATGTCACCGAAATTTACATAACTACTATCCTGCTTATTTAAAATAATAGTTTTGATATTATTTTCTTCCAGCATGCCTTTAATAATATTCGCTGTGGGATAACTCCGGGTCGCATATATTTTTATCCATCCTTTCATTATTTCAAATATTTATTAGTAATTATATTATGCCTTGCAATCACGATTTCACTCTCTCTTTTAAAATTGAAAAACAACATCGCCAGTGTTACAGCACCAATCAAACCGTAATACAAAGGTATATGATCATTCATTGTATCATTATTGAGCATGCCTGCTTTACTAAGTGCATACATTTGCGCAACTGCAACTGCATTATTAAGAAAATGAATACTTATATTTAACCATAAATTTTTGCTGAGATAATAAACGAATCCCAATAATAGCCCTAAAAATAAGCGCGTTAAAAAACCATAAAAAGAAAAATGAATGGCGCTGAATAAAATACTTGTAACCAGGATTCCTATGAAAGCATTTCTCGACATAGAAATAAAAACCGGTTGCAGGCTGCCGCGAAAAAGCATTTCTTCCATAATGGCCGGAGCCAATGCCAGCACTAAAAGTGACATAATAAAATCTGTATTCGTCTTCATATTTGCCAGTGCAAAAACCTGTTCATTATACTGGTCTTCCATCTGTTGAAAAAATTGCGTGGCAGTTTTTGATATCGGGATCATACTATTCAACTCGGCTAAAGTGCTCCCTATAAATAAACCGGAAATTGCCATGAGCACAATTATAAAAAATTGTTTTCCACTTATGGCACGATTGAATCCCAGTTCGCTCAATGCATCCTTTTTATTCATTATCCACCCAAATACAAATGCAGGTAATGCCATTACAAAAAAACTGCTGACTGTTTGCAGGATTTGAAGCAGCGTTACATTCTTTGTATTTAATAACTCCCCGGAAAGTTTATCAAAAGGAATATGATAAAAGAAAATGGCAATTCCCGCAGAAGCAAGTGAACCAATTATTAACCCCGCGCCACATAACATTAAAAGGATCGCGAGTTGCATCCATGGAGACCAGTTTTTTGTGCCTTGCATATCTTTCAAAAATAAGGGTGTAAATTTGCATTTAAATTTTTTATTCACAATAAAAAACTTCGGGTATATAATATTGCCACATGGTTAAAATTGGAAACCTCATATTGCCTGATTTCCCGCTCTTACTTGCTCCAATGGAAGATGTGAGTGATCCGCCTTTCCGTGCCGTTTGTAAGGACAACGGCGCCGACCTCATGTTTTCAGAATTTATAAGCAGTGAAGGCTTGATAAGGAATGCTATAAAAAGTATGCGAAAACTGGACATCTTTGATAATGAACGTCCCGTTGGCATACAGGTTTTTGGAGGAGACGAAGAAGCGCTTGCCATGAGTGCCAGGATCGTTGAAACAGTACAGCCGGAATTATTGGATATAAATTTTGGATGCCCTGTAAAAAAAGTTGCTTGTCGCGGCGCTGGTGCAGGTGTTTTGAAAGATATAGATTTAATGGTGCGACTGACAGATGCCGTCGTAAAAAGCACAAATCTGCCTGTAACAGTTAAAACAAGATTAGGCTGGGATGATGCCAGTTTAAATATTGAAGAAGTCGCAGAACGCTTACAGGACGTGGGTATCCGGGCCTTGAGCATTCATGGACGCACGCGTGCACAAATGTATAAGGGACATGCAGACTGGACACTAATTGCAAAAGTGAAAAACAATCCGCGCATACATATTCCTATTTTTGGAAATGGAGATATTGACAGTGCAGAAAAAGCGCTGGAATATAAAAATCGCTATGGCGTAGATGGAATTATGATTGGTCGTGCTGCAATTGGTTATCCGTGGATTTTTAAAGAGATCAAACATTTCCTGGAAACTGGTGAACATTTACCTTCACCAACAGTTGAAAACCGGGTAGCAGTTTGCAGGAAACATTTGACGGAATCTCTTTCCTGGAAAGGTGCTGTTGTGGGCATCAATGAAATGCGCCGGCATTATGCAAATTATTTGAAAGGTTTACCCAATATCAAAGATTATCGCAATCGTCTCGTTACTTTAAAATTGCCTGAAGAAATCAATGAAGTGCTGGATGAAATTGAAAAAGAATATGCCGGTTTTGAAATGCAGAAATCACCTATTGAATTGATCAATTACCATGAAAAATGCGCTATATAAAAAGCGCCGGATACCCTTTGCTACTTTATTTTTCTACACAAACTTTTATTGAAAATTTCAGTGCAGGCCGAATATAATAACGCTCGAAACGCTGGCCATATGAAGTTGGTGTGGTAACATTATTGACCATATAAAAACCACCATCCGAATTATCACGAACATATTGCATACCCAGTGCCCACCTGTTTTTCATGTCCGAAAGCCATTTCAACTTTTCAGCAGAAGATTTTAATCCGGCATATTCTTTATTGTATTCCGGGGAGTAAATAAATTCAATACCCAGCACTAATTCCTGGGCGGGAAAAAATATCGTATAATCCGGGATGTCAAATGTATTCCAGCCTTTTTTATAAGGGTGAACAATAAGATTTGTATCAGTTAATTCTTTTCCGGGTTTTTGATTTACCACATCATATTCATACCAGCGAAGTCTCAATGGCAACGCATGTGTTTTATCCGGCTCATCCAGGTAAATGGAAAAGGAATGCATGTATCCTGGTTTACCTGAACTGTTTTCATATTTCGCAAGTATGATCAGTTTATATTCCGGGCCCGGCCCGATATATTGTTTAATTCGCCCAACTCGTTTATTGATGTCAAAACTTTTTATTTTTCTACAGGAAGTTATAAAAACTGGTTTTAAAACATTTTCTTGAATGGCTAAATAATAATTAGCCGCCTCTTTCATTTCCTTCACTGGTATGACTAAAGTTTGAAATCCCACATTCTCAATAAAAATGGTGTCTTCAGTGGACAAAGAATCTTTAGGCAATGAAAATCCCCCTGTGGAATCTGTATATATTATTTTTTTATGGTTGGAATAAATTATGATCGCGTACGCCACCGGTTTTTTCTGCACTTCATCAAATACAGTCCCCGTAACAGTTTGCGCATGCACATGTCCTGCAATAAAAATAAAAACAAGCAGCAGCAATTTTCTCATGGGCAAATTTACTTATAAAAAAGATTTTAAAATTATTCGAAAACAAATCAACGATTATAAAGCCAATAAAACCTGCCAGGCTTCTGTGATTTTACCTTCATCCAATAATTTTTTGGCGTAGGCATGCAATTCATTTTCCATCTCTTCAGGGTTTAAAGAAAAATATTGGAAAATAGATTTGAGTTGTTCATCTTCAAAAGCGGGATCAATTTCAGGATGCTCATGCACATTTCCAAGCATACCTAAATGACTGCCGGAAAGGATTTTACTATTCTTAATTGATGCAGGAATTGAATCCACACCAATGCCGATTTGCGTATTGGGTTTTTCTACCTCGAATAAATTATTTTCATTCACCACGCAGTACCAATTTCCTCCAAGACGCGCTACCTGGTGAAATTTGCGCTGATCGATCATGTCTTTGTTTTCATTCAAAATACTTTCATCCACATGCATATATAATACCTCAGCGATGACCAACTGTCCTGCCCCGGCAGTTTCGCCCAGGCTTTTTACTTCCAGCACTTTACATTCCAGTTTTACTTTTGCTTCCTTCACCATAGGTGGTGAAATAAGAGTTGCTTTTTCCGGCGTGAAACCAGCTTTAATAAATTCATTCGTGCCTTTCGGAAATTCGCAACTCGCCAAACTCACTTGTTGCACCATATCAAAATCACAAATATGAATGACTACTTCCGGCACTTCTAAAATATTTTGTAGTGTGTGTTTTGTTGTATTGTCGCGCACTCTTCTTGACGGCGAAAAAATAACTATTGGCGGTGCGGCAGAAAACATATTAAAAAAACTAAATGGACTGAGATTTACATTTCCAGCTTTATCAATCGTACTTGCAAATGCAATGGGCCTTGGTGCTATTGCATGTTGCAACCATTGCTGTCGCTGTCCTGCTTTAATATTTTTTATATCAATTCCGGGCATAAATTTTTATGTATAAATTTTTTGGTAAAATAAATTCGTGATAAAAAAAATTAAGCAATTTCCCATACATCTTTTCCACTCAATAATTTATCAAGATCACCTTTCCCTTTTGATATGATCGCTTCCTCAATCTGCATACGCATAACATCTTCATAGCAGGCTCTTTTTGTTTCATAAAAAACGCCGAAAGGTCGTGGAAAATGTCCTTCGAGATGGGGTGAATCAAACATGCGTGTAAGTACTTGTGCTTTGTAAAAATCCTTTTCATCATGTATCCACAGATCATCATGGCTGAAGCCGTCTTTTAAATCTACCATCACCGGCTTGAGTCCATCGATTCGAATTCCTTTATCATTATCCGCACCATACACAAGCGGTTTACCTTGTTCTAAAAATAATGCTTCATCAGGTTTACTTTTTTTCTCCGTAAATATTTCAAATGCGCCATCATTAAAAATATTACAGTTCTGATAAATTTCCAGGAAAGATGTACCATGATGCTGGTGTGATCTTGTAAGCATTGCCTGCAAATGTTTTGGATCCCTGTCCATAGTCCGCGCAATAAAGCTGCCATCCGCACCCAGTGCGAGCGCCAGCGGGTTGAACGGGTGATCAATACTTCCAAATGGTGTGCTCTTCGTAATTTTATGTTCTTCAGAAGTTGGAGAGTATTGTCCTTTAGTCAAACCATAAATCTGGTTATTAAACAACATAATATTCACATCCAAATTTCTTCTCAATAAATGAATTGTATGATTTCCTCCAATGCTTAAGCCATCACCATCACCGGTTACGATCCAGACACTCAATTCCGGGCGTGAAGCTTTTAAACCAGTCGCAACTGCTGTTGCTCTTCCATGAATGGAATGCATGCCATACACATTCATATAATACGGAAAGCGGCTGCTGCAGCCAATTCCACTAATGATCACAATATTTTCTTTGGGAACTCCAATGCCAGGCATAATTTTTTGTACCTGGGCGAGAATGGAATAATCACCGCATCCCGGGCACCAGCGGACTTCCTGGTCGGTTGCAAAATCTTTTGCTGTAAGTGTTTCAGGTATTGTAGCCATTTTTATTCAAATTAATTATACAAAGTTCGGCCTTTTACACATGCAAATCATGTAAAGATTCCCAATATTCCGCACCGCGTCGTGTATGTGGAATTACGATGGTACCGCCCACAATATTGGCCACTGCGAAAATCTCATACAATTCTTCTGTGGTAGTGCCGGCATCTTTACATTTCCCCAAATGGTATTTGATGCAATCATCACAACGCAAAACCAATGAAGCTACCAAACCCAGCATTTCCTGGGTCTTCACATCAAGCGCGCCAGGTTCATAGGTATTTGTATCAAGATTGAAAAGTCTTTTCAAAACGAGATTATTTTTTCCAAGAATTACGGCGTTCATCTTTTCGCGGTATTCATTAAATTCATTTACTGGGTCAGGCATGATCATTAAATTTTCACAAAAGTATTAAGTAACTGTTAAGTTAGCGATATAAAACATTCAATTTTGCAAAGCTTACTACCGCTTATTGTTACATTGCAATAGTTCAAAAAATAATAATATATGGATACACGACAATACAATTTCGGAATGATCGGTTTAGGCACAATGGGCAGGAATTTTTTATTGAATATGGCAGATCATGGATATGCCGTAGCAGGTTTTGACCTTGATCCTTCGAAATGTGAATTATTAGAAACCACTGCATCAAAAGGAACCATCACAAAAGGTTTTCATGAATTGCAGAATATGGTAAAAAGCCTGGAGACACCGCGCAAAATAATGATGCTTGTACCTGCAGGAAATCCAGTGGACCAGGTAATCAGCAATTTATTGCCATTAATAGAAAAAGGTGATATCATTATTGATGGCGGCAATTCACATTATACAGATACGTTGCGCCGCATTACTTCATTGGAAGAAAAAGGAATTCATTTTATGGGCGTTGGCGTAAGTGGTGGCGAAGAAGGTGCACGGTATGGCCCGAGCATTATGCCGGGTGGAGATTTGTCTGCCTGGAAAGCGGTACAACCCTTACTGGAAGCGGTTTCTGCGAAAGTAAATGGCGATCCCTGCGTGGCTTATATGGGTAAAAATGCCGCCGGCCATTATGTAAAAATGGTACACAATGGAATTGAATATGCCATCATGCTGATGATTAGTGAAGTGTATGATTTTATGAAAACAAAACTCGGTGTGGAAAATGAAGAGATGGCAAAAATCTTTCAACAATGGGATAGTGGTGACATGAAATCTTACCTCTTAGAAATAACCGGTGATATTTTTCAAATAAAAGATACCGAAACAAATAATTTTTTAGTAGATATGATTTTGGACCAGGCGGGTTCTAAAGGCACTGGAAAATGGACATCACAGGATGCCATGGATTTGCCGGTTTCTATTCCTTCCATTGATATGGCTGTTGCCATGCGTGATCTTTCTGATTATAAAGAAGAAAGAATGCAGGCAGCAAAATTGTACGAAAAAGAGGTTCGAAAAATTATTTCAAAAAAAGAGGCATTGATCAAAGATGCACAAGACGCTTTATATTTTGCAATGGTCATTGCGTATGCACAGGGTTTATCTATGTTGTATAAAGCATCAACAGAATTAAAAATGGAAATCCCTTTGGATGATGTTGTAAAAATATGGAGGGGCGGTTGTATTATTCGTTCCAACTTCCTGGATATTTTTTATTCAATTTATAAAAGCAATAAAGGAAATATCTCCAATATTTTATTGGATAAAAAAATTGCGAAGCGCATTAAAAGTAAAGAACCGGGCGCACGCCGTTTTATAAGAGCCGCTGTACAATCAAGAATTTCCAGTTC
>JBBRSI010000006.1:0-58103 GCA_038245585.1 Chitinophagales bacterium | reverse complement strand
AAACAGATTTTAAAACAGTTTCAGTTCAAGCAATAAAATTTGTAGAGAGGAAATTGAACAATAGGCCTATGAAATTATTTAATTTTCATACGCCTTTACAACAATATTATAAATTCGCATTTATTAGTTGAATGCAGCATTCATTTATAAAAATGTTTTTAGAATTAACCCAATTATAGCAGCAACTAAAATGATATACGGTTCTTTAATTTTTTTAATGTATAATAAAGCAAAAATAGCAGCAATGGCAATTAACGTTGTAGGAATATCTGTAATGCTGCGAATACCAATAATTACAACGGCTCCCGCCAATGCACCGATTACGGCTGCTGTAATGCCATCAACAAATGCTTTGATGCTTGTATTCTTCGCAATTTTTTTAAAGTACGGCGCGGGTATGACAGTAAATAAATAACAAGGTAAAAATGTTGCTAATGCTGCAATACAAGCTCCGGGGAAACCTGCTACCAAGTATCCTATGAAACCAACTGTGATAACAACTGGTCCTGGTGTGATCATTGCAACCGCCACTGCATCCACAAATTGTTGTTCAGACAACCAATGATTTTCCGTTACTACGCCTCCATGTAAAAAAGGAACGATTGCTAAACCACTTCCGAAAACAAATGCCCCTGCTTTTGTAAAGAAAAAGGCAATCTTTCCAAGTGTGTTCCATTCAAATTGCCAAAAGCCTATTCCTGTTAGTAAAATTGTATTTACTGTTATTGTTTTCTTCATCCATTTTGGCGGTGCTTTTACAAACATATATATAAGACCTGCTGCTACAAACAACAACACATTTTCTGATTGTGTTATAATGGTAACTATTGCTGCAATAATGTAGAAAACCCAAAGCATCCAGTTATGTTTGAACGATTGCAGGTTTATTTTACCGATAGATTTTGTTGTAAGTTTATAACTGCTTATTGCAATAATGCCGATTACTGCTGCACCCACTCCATAAAAAACTGCTTGCATCCAAGGCAGTCCACCATAAAGTTTGTAAGCGATGCCAAGCGATACAACCATTATGAAAGATGGAATTACAAAAGCAAGACCGCAAACTGTTGCGCCAATGACACGGTAATGAACAAAGCCCATATAAATTCCTAATTGTGCAGCCAAAGGTCCTGGTGCAAGTTGTGCAAGTGCTAAACCTTCTCTGTAGTCGTCTTCCGAAATCCATTTGTTTTTTTCAACAAGGTCACGGTGCATATAACCAACTAAAGCAACAGGTCCGCCAAAACCTGCATAGCCGAGTTTTAGAAAATATAAAACAAGTTGACGTAATGTATATGTTGGCCGGTTTTGGTCTGTCATGTTTCAGCGTTATTATTTGCACAATTCTTACAGCAACCAGAAGAAATACCTAAACTCCAAACTGCGTCAAATGATGATCAAGGTGTTTATAAAACATATTATTCCATTGCGTTTTATCCAGCTTGCCAAGTGATAATGATTTTTTTCCATCAAAATATTCTTCACCCAGTTGTTGCGTTTTTTCAATGTAAGCAACCAGGCGTTTTTTTTCTGTTTCAAAATC
Source organism: Chitinophagales bacterium (assembly GCA_038245585.1). Classification (GTDB taxonomy): domain Bacteria; phylum Bacteroidota; class Bacteroidia; order Chitinophagales; family Chitinophagaceae; genus JAFDXJ01. The sequence continues at coordinate 56,560 of JBBRSI010000006.1, read as the reverse complement.
TTTGTCATACTTTATGATAAATTGCGGCGCTGTTGGGTTATTTTTTTTATACGGTTTTTCATTCGTGATCCGCTCTTTTATCAGTAGTTGTAAAACCATTTTCATAAATGCAGTCGGTGGTTTATGAATGTTGTCATACACCATTTCATACGCCACATTACAATGTGCGAGCATTTTACTTACAGACATTTTTCCCCAGAGCTGCTTCGTTTCAGGTGTAAGTTTATCAAGACGTTCGATCAACTCTGCAGTTACGTTTTGGTCAAATATATTTTTCATACTAATAGTTGAAAAGTGAAAGAAATTTAAAATTGAAATTACTGATTTTATTTAGTCACTTAAAAACTATTTATGTTCATCACAGCCTCCTGGCGGCAGCTTAATAAAATTTGAAATGGATTTAGCAAAAAAATTTGGAGAAAATTCTTTTATGAAAGTACAGTTTTTAATTCTTCCGGCAGATCATGCACGGTATCAATATCTCTTAATACGGGGAGTAATGAGACTTTTAAATCAAGCGATTTTATTTTCTGCATTGTTTTTTCAAAAACTTCATGCGTACTCCAGTTGACATTTTTAAAAATGGAGGAATGCATTTTTTTCATGCCGAGTAAATAATACCCGCCATCTTTTGCAGGCCCAATTACAATATCATTCTTTTCTAATAAAGAAAAAGCATTATCAATTATTTCACTTGTCAATTCAAAACAATCACTTCCAACGATGATCACATTTTCATAATGTTCAGCAAAAATATTTTTGAATGCAAATTCCATTCGTTCACCAAGATCGGTTCCTTGTTGCGACTGTTTTCTATAACCATTCCAAATATCGTTTTCACAGATTTCAGTGGTATAAAAAACAAATTTATCGGCCTGTACTTTTTCGGTTTCGTTGTGGGTATGTTCTAATAATAATTCATATACGTCCAATGCTTTCTTTTTTCCAAGTGCAGCAGCCAGCCTCGTTTTTACCTTTCCATATTCAGGCTTGCGAACAAATATAATAATGGCATTTTTTACTTTCATACTTTTTATTTCGCAACTGCACCACCGCAACTTGAACCCATACCGGCTGTGCAACCATAGCAATGCTGGTTCACTATTATTTCACGCTTATTAAGTTCATTAATATTAAAATCCCGAATATGATTTTGTGGTGTATCCACTTTTAATTCCAGCATTTGATTGAAATCACAATCATATAAAAATCCATCCCAACCCACGGAGATTGTATTCCTGCACATCACATTTACTGCCGCGACTGGATTAAATGCAGCAATTAATTTTTCCATATAGCGTTCATAATTTCCGGTCTGTAAAAGATAATCCAGGTAACGGCTGATAGGAAGATTGGTAATGGCAAACAAATTATTGAATTCAATATTAAAATCTTTTTTCAGTGAAATTTTAAATTCTAATTCCAGGCTTTCTTGTGCCGGTGGTAAAAATGCACCGGCAGGATTATATACAAGATTCAGTACGAGGCCTGTGCCTTCTTTTCCATAACCGGTTTCATTCAGCATTTGTAATGCCTTGATAGAATCTTCAAACACGCCATCACCTCTTTGCCGGTCTGTTCTGTCTTTTGTATAAAAAGGTAATGACGATACAACTTCAAGCCGATGTTTTTTATAAAATTCCGGCAGGTCATAATATTTTTTATTGGCAAGAATAATTGTAAGGTTGCATCTTACAATGATATGAATATTGTAATTGACTTTTCGAATCTCTTCAATGAACCAGCGAAAATCAGGATTCATTTCCGGCGCGCCGCCAGTAAGATCAACTGTATGCAGGGATGGGTTTTGCGCAATCACATCAATACATTCCTGCATTGTTTTTCGCGTCATGATTTCTTTTCGGTCCGGTCCTGCATCTACATGACAATGTTTGCAAACCTGGTTACACATTTTCCCAACATTGATTTGCAAAATTTCAACCTGTGTTGGCATTAACGGGAACAGGCCAATAGCTTCCAGTTTTTGCTGAAAAGGAACAATGCGAAAACTATCATCATGGTTGGCTCCATGTTCTAAAATGTCAACCTGTTCGTGTGCATCCGCGAGAATATTATGAGAAGCTTTTAATGATTTCATTATACATATTTACATGGCAATTTCTTTCACCTTATTCATCATTTGTACGCCATGAACAAGCGCTGCGCCTCCTTTAATGGCCGCGGCAATATGCACTGCTTCCATCATCTGCGCTTCATTATAACCTTTTTCATACGCATCGCTGCTATAGGCATCAATGCAATATGGACATTGCACAGCGTGCGCAACGGCCAATGCTATTAGTGATTTTTCTTTTGCAGTTAATGCGCCATCGGCAAAAGCTGCGCCATACCAGTTAAAAAATTTATCAGCCAGGTCTTTCTGGAAAGTGCCGATCTCACCAAACTTTGCGAGGTCTTCTGCATTATAATAATGATTTGCCATGATTTATTTTTGTGTAATGTAATAATCTTTTAGGGGTGGTTTAAATTACCTATTAAATACATAAAATTAAAGATAATATCTTCGTTGAACAATGAAAAAATCATTTCACTGCAAAATATACGTTTTCAAAGAAATTTCAGATTTAATACAAGTAAGTATATTGCATCATGGAAAATATGTTATCAAAAATTTCAGAAGCCTCAAAATTTCTAAAGCAAAAGGGTTTTAAAAATGCGGAAGCGGGTATTGTACTGGGAACAGGTTTAAGTAGTTTTATACAGCAAATGAAAGTAGAGAAAGCTATTGCCTATAAAGATATACCGCATTTCCCCACAGCTACAGTCGAGTTTCACAAAGGGCAATTAATTTGTGGTTGGATAGGCGAAAAGAAAGTAATAGCAATGCTTGGCAGGTTTCATTATTATGAAGGATATGATATGCAGGAAATCACATTTCCAATTCGGGTAATGAAAGAACTGGGTGTGCAATATGTATTGCTGAGCAATGCCTCAGGCGGTATCAATAAGATGTATAAAAAAGGAGACCTCGTGTTAATAGAGGATCATATTAATCTATTACCGGACAATCCTTTGCGCGGCTTGAATGATCCGGCATTTGGAAATCGATTTGTAGATATGAGCAGACCTTATGATAAAAGAATCAGTGATTTAATTTCGCAAGCTGCTATTGCTTTTTTTGAAGTGATGAAACATGGGGTTTATGCTTCAGTACCCGGACCAAACCTGGAAACAAGGGCGGAATACCGATATCTGCAAAGGATTGGCGCTGATTTGGTAGGCATGAGTACAGTGCCGGAAGTAATCGTTGCAAATCATGTTCAATTGCCTTGTGCTGCAGTTAGTGTGATCACAGATGAATGTGACCCGGATAATTTGCAGGCTGTGGATATTTCAGAAATAATTGCCGTAGCAGAACAGGCAGATAAAAAACTCAGTAAGATTTTTGAGAAGGTGATCATTGATTATAAATCCATTTAAATGAAGTACGTTTTAATAGTTTAATTTAAAAAGGCCGCATGCTTTTCACATGCGACCTTTTTAAATTCCTTTATAAAAAAATTAAGTACTATATTTTATTTAAAATCATTCCGCGGATCCCCCGAGTATTTAATTTCAAATTCTTTTGGCGGTGTTGCACCCATTAAATTTTGTACAAAATAATCCCATCGTCTGCGCATCATATACAATGAATACGTGCCATAGCCATGGTGGCTGGAAGGGAAGATAATCAGGTCATAATCTTTATTGGCTTTTTCCAAAGCTTCAACCACGAGCATCGTATTATATGGCGGTACATTATCATCCATCATACCATGCGCCAATAATAATTTCCCTTTTAAATTTTTTGCATAAGCCTGGTTGGCCTGCAATGTATAATTGGAAGTGCCATCGGCATTTTTTACCAATAAACCATTATACCTTTCGCCCCAATCGTCTTCATATACGCGGTTGTCATGATTACCAGATTCTGAAATTCCTACTTTGAAAAAATCAGGGTAAGTAAACATGGCACAGGCTGTTGCAAATCCACCACCGGAATGTCCCCAAATGCCAACTTTATCGAGGTCCATGTACGGATATATTTTGGCTAATTGACGAACACCGGAAACCTGGTCGGCAAGCGTATTGGTAGACATATTTCCATAGCTCATATCATGGAATGATTTGGAGCGTAAAGGATTACTTGTTCCTTCAATTTCTACGACAACAAAACCAAGACTTGCCAGAGAATTATTATCACCTCTGGAAGCACTGAATGACCAGCTACCCACGCTACCACCCTGTGGACCGGGGTATATATAAACGATGATTGGATATTTTTTATTCGGATCCATATTCGGGGGTGTAAACATCAGGCCATATAAATCTGTTTTACCATCATCAGCTTTTACAGTGATTGGTTTGGGCGCTTGCCAGCCTGTTGCCACAAGCCTGCTTACATCCGTTTTTTCAAGCGGCGTAATAATTTTTCCATCCATATTTCTCAACACCATTACACCCGGTACATTGGGCTGGGAATAATCATCCACAAAATAATTTTCGTTTGGAGATACACTTACCTGGTGGTCGCCAGTTTCAGGTGTGAGGTCCATCATATTTTTTCCATCAAATCCTATTTTATAAAAATGCATGAAATAAGGATTCGCTGCATCTTTACCCACTGCGAGGTAATACAACATACGGTTTTTTTCATCCACTTTTACTAAACGAGTAACTACATAATCACCTTTGGTGATTTGGTTTTTAAGCTGGCCTGTAGTTGCATCATATAAATATAAATGGGCCCAGTTATCCCGCTCTGAATACCAGATTATTTCATTTGTTTTTGAAAGGTAACACCAGTTGATCGCACCCTGCCCGGATTCATATTGTGTAGGAACTGTTTCTGTGAAAACCTCCCGCACAGCGCCTGTTGCAGCATCTGCTATCCTGAAATTTTCAATCTTATGATCTCTTGAAGTGGATACAAATGCAAGTTGTGAATTGTCTGCATTCCAATCCACATCATCGAATGTACCACTACTGGAAATGTCATCGCTTAGTGATGCACGATGCTGATCAGGCAGCACTTGCAGGCGAACTACTTTTGGATTATCTACATCAATGATGACTCTTTGTATAGTTATGATGTTACTGTCGCCGGGCAATGGATATTTCCATGATTGTAAAATAGGATGGCCATCGGTGGTTTGAACAAGGTACATATCACCGGCAAGACGCTCATCCTGCTGAAATGTGGCAATTTTTTTTGAATCATCAGACCAGCGCAGAATCGGCGCATCACTATGTGTCCAGCCGGCATTGTCGGTGGCATAACCAAAATATTGCACGCCATCTGTTGTAAGTTGGGTACTTTTATTTGTGGCCACATCGCGTACCCATAAATTATAATCTTTTATATAAGCAGCTTTTGTTTTATCCGGTGATACTACTTCATTGCGGTTTGGTCTTTCTGCGGGTTTATATGCTGCATCCTGAGAAATAGTATAGGATGAAAGATCTGCTTTCCAATGTTTGCCGGCAGCATCGAATAGTAAATATTTATTATCACTGGAGTAATCAATATTTGCAAAAGGCAACATATCCGCCGTTACACTTTTACCTGTGGCTGTGCCAATTGCAGCCGCTAATTTGGCCTGGTCAAAAGCCATGGTACGCGTGCCTTTTTGAGCATCTACCAGCATATAACTACTACCGGTCGAAGTCATATCGCGATACCAGAAAACATGGTCGTTGATCCAATGCGGCCGAACATCGCCATGGTCTACATATTTTTGAATATAGTAAGGAAGCGCCTGTTCTGCTTTTGTATAATCATTATCCGTTAAGATTTTATTCTGAGAAAAAACGGTGAATGATACAAAGAGAAGAACGAGGGTGAACGAAAAATTTTTCATGCTAAAAGATTTTGAAATTGGGAAATAAGAAACTGCTTGTTGCAATGTAAGAATTTATTTAAAATGAATTTCGGTAATTATATTAGCGGTAATATGAATTTATTTTATTCCTTCACTACCGGGAACGCGGAGATTCTTAGCCGCGCTGCGCCCATGGGAATTAATTTTATTTCTTCCGTTCTGGTATTTACCTGAACAGGGCTTTGGGGTAAAATCCTACATAAACCGTATTGATCAATTGTCCATTGCGGGATGATTTTCGCTTTTGCTTTTATCATTAGCGGTATATCTTTTTGTGTAAAGGGAAAATCGTTTTGAGGCCACGGCTTTTTTACCAAAACAAACTGATCCAGCAATGGAGATGTATTAAGTTGCAATCCATAATTCCAGGCACTCCCGGGAAAAATTTCATAAGCCGGCCATTTTGATTGATCTGCATTTGCCTGCCATTTTGAATCGTAAATGGCGGAAGCTTTGCTGTCCATTTTTTTATACACTTCATCAATCAATAATGAAAATGTAAGTGGTCCATAATTTATACTCACACTATTCTTATTTTTTTCCCATTCACGTAATTCAATTTTCATAGGCAGGTTTAAAATAATTTCATCGCCCTGCTTCCATTCATTGTCAATTCGTATATAAGAATCTTTCAATGCTGTTACTTCTAACTTTTTTTCATTTATAAAAACAGTTGCGTTATTGCACCATCCCGGAATGCGTAAATACAGGGGAAAGTGCACTTTGTTTTTTGTATTGACTATGATACTGATCTTTTCTTCAAATGGATAATGCGTGCTTTGAACCAATGAAACCTCTTCACCTTTTCCTTCACCTACTTTTGCAGCAACAGTATTGCTTCCATACAAAATTGCGGCAATACCATTATCAGGAGTGGCCATCCAGAGATGTTCCGCATAATACGGCCAGCCCTGCGAATGATTGTGCTGGCAACATCGGCTACTGAATGGATTCATTATTAAAAAAGGTCCCTCATTTTGTATTCCCGGCGCATGATTTTTACTATCACTCATGACCATATTCGGCGCGGTTAAATATCGAAGGCTTTTAAAGTCAGGCATCACTGCAGCCGGATAAGTATTAAAGGCAACATCCTCGCAATTGTCCGCCCACATTGGATCACCGGTGATACCGGTTAAGATTTCATCGGAAGACATTTGCTCCACCATGCCACATGTTTCCACTGCCTGCCGCGGATCGTTATACCCTTTTCTCGCGTCTTCATCTGCGCCAAACATGCCACCCGGAACTTGTCCATATATTTTTCGGATCAAATAAAAATCATCGTAAGATGCTTTTAAAAATGAACTGTCTTTTTCCTGCATAAAATAGGTTGCCGGTTCACGAAAACTTTGTGCAACATTTACATTATGCCAGTTGGGTAATTTATTATCCTGCGACCAATTGGCCGTCTTGCGATGAATCTTCTCTCCGAGTGTAAGCAAAGATTTTTCGCCGGTATGGTTATACAACCAATAAATGCTGTAGAGGTTATCTCCACCACGACTGTTTTCCCAATATGTTTTAAGCAACAAGCTGTCTGGTACTTTCGCCTGCCAGTTAAAATATTTTGTCATTAATGATATTACACGCGGATCATTGCTGTATTCATAATAAGATTGAAGGCACCAAAGCATGATCATATTCGGCCAGAGATCTGGTATTTTAATGATTTCGTTTTGTGTATTGTACCCAATATTTCCTGGGCCGAAAAATCCATCTGCATGCTGGCTTTGAAAAACTTTTTCCAGCCAGGATTTTGTTTCATTAATGATTTCCTGGTCCTTTAAAATATACCCCAAATCACCATACCCTTTCAACCAGTAAGGCACTTCTTCCCAACCGTGATCACCCTGCCCTGTTCCGCTGTACCAGGCATTATTTTTTTTCTCCAGCCAGGCGCTGATCTCACCGAGATGGCCTGTAAGCCCATCCCGCTGCAGTTCTAAATATTTTAAGATCCATCCACCCGGTTGAATACTACCCACGGGAAGTTTGATGAAATATAGTGGAAGCAAAGGTGTTTTATTATTTGTATAAAAGGAGTTGGAATTTGTAGTTGATGGTGTTTTCACAACACTAACCTGTATCTCATTTTTTTGCGCAAAAACATTTTGTGAAAAAAAAGTTGTTGCTGATAAAACAGCAAGCCAAATAATTTTCTGCATAAAAATTTATATAAGATAAAAAAAAGAGAAGTGAAAGTTACAACAACTTTTTTTATTATAAATTTCAGTTAAGGGAGAAATGAAATGACTGAAAAAATTATACAACCTGTGCCCTGTCATCCACTTCTACAGGAGTTTCAACAGTTGTTGTCACTGGTTCTGATTTTTGAGGAAAAAATCTTTTTTGCCAGATGACCAATGCGATTACGCCTGTAGAAATAGACGCATCAGCGAGATTGAAAACGGGCCGGAAAAATTCAAAATCTTCACCGCCCCAAAATGGAAACCAGGAAGGATAATGCGCATTCTGAACGATTGGGAAATAAAGCATGTCCACCACTTTGCCATGAAGAAAAGATGCATATCCGCCATCCGCAGGAAAAATAGAAGCTACGTTCTGTAAATAAGGATCACTGTTTTCAAATATTAATCCATAGAACATACTGTCCAATAAATTTCCCAAAGCGCCGGCATATATTAAGGCAGCACAGATTATAAAACCCGGATGATTTTTTTTGCGGATGATGTGCCGTAAATAAAACGTTCCAAAAATGACAGCTACCAAACGGAATAAAGTCAATAAAATTTTTCCTGTATCTCCACCAAATTTCCAGCCCCAGGCCATACCTTCATTTTCCACGAAGTGGAGGTTAAACCAATTACCAATCACATTATGCTCTTCGCCGATATAATAATTTGTTTTGATGAAAACTTTTAATGCCTGGTCTGCCAGAATGATTAAGAATACCAGGAAAAATACATGCTTGCCTTTCACGCTCAATTTTTTGAAGAGGCAAATATAAATGAATGTTGATGGAAAAATGCAGGAAGCTTTCTGCGGGATGGAATCTTGTAGAAAAATTAAGTTTTATTCCTCCAAATATATACGCTTCACACGCTGACTGATACTTGTAAGAATTTCGTAAGAAATAGTGTCGCACCATGCGGCGATTTCCTGCACCTGTATATTTTTTCCAAAAATTTCTACTTCATCACCTTCCTCCACCGGCCATACATCCGTAACATCCACCATGGCCATATCCATACAAACATTTCCCACTACAGGCACACGTTTACCATTGATAAAAACATATCCATTACCATTGCCCATTTTTCGTGAAAAGCCATCGGCATAGCCGATCCTGATCGTTGCGATCATTCTGTCCGAATCAAATTTTCCTTTCCGGCTATAGCCAATTGTTTCGCCCGCACGCACTTTCCGGATCTGTGCAATGGTTGTTTTTAACGTGGTTACATGCTGTAAAATATGCCTTTTATCTTTAGCAGAATCAATGCCGTATAAACCTATACCCAAACGCACCAAATCAAATTGCAAATTTGAATGACGAAATATTGCAGCCGTATTGGCAAGATGACGAAGGAACGGATACTGAATAATAGCTTCTAGTGCTTCGCAAAATTCCAGGAATAAAGTTGCCTGCTGAAATGTAAATGCATCTTCTTTTTCGTCTTCACTTGCTGCTAAATGACTGAATACAGATTTGACGAGAAAATTTGAGTTGTTTTTAAAAACACCGGATAAAAAATCAAGGTTCACTTTTTCAAAACCAAGCCGGTGCATGCCCGTATCTACTTTGATATGAACAGGATATTGTTGTATGCCCAGTTTTTGAAGAAAAGTAAAAAATGAAAATAAGATTTGTTCGGAAAATAATTCAGGTTCCAGTTGATGCTGCACTAAAGTTTCAAATGCTTCTTCATCTACATTCATCACCATAATGGGTAAACGAATTCCTGCATTGCGGAGGTCAACGCCTTCATCCGCATACGCAACGGCAATATAATCAACGTTGTGAAACTGAAGCACAGCGGCTATTTCAGCATCTCCGCTGCCATAACCAAATGCTTTTGTCATGGCCATCAATTTTACGCCTGGTTGTAAAGCAGATTGGTATTCTTTTAAATTATTTGCTAATGCTGTAAGATTAATTTCGAGTACAGTCTGATGTACTTTTTTTGCCAACACTGACATGATTTTTTCAAATTCAAAAATGCGCGCACCTTTTACCAGTATCGCTTCATTGTGTAAGCGATGAAATGGAAAGTCATGTAAAAATGTATTGGTATCATTAAAATGAAAAACCTCTTTGATTTTTTTTTGTAATTCGTCCATATAATTTTTCCATTCCTGCCCGATCACGATAGTTCGTTGCACTTTTTTTGCGCGTAACATTTTGATCACATTATAAAAAAGATCTTTGCTTGCTGGTGCCGGCAAGTCAGACAGGATCACGGATTTATTTGCAAATTGATTTTGCTGGTTTAAAAAATCCAGGGCTACTTCCAGTGAAGTGATATCAAAACTATAACTATCATTGATCACCGTGCAACCATTAATTGCTTCCACCATTTGCAGGCGCATTTCCACTGACTTTAACTGCAACAATCTTTGTTGAATCACAGGAATTGGAACAGATAACACCAGCATTAATGAAATGCAGTGCATGGTATTTTGCAGTGATGCTTCATCAGTAAATGGAATTGTTACTTCAAAGATTTCTTCATTGGTGCGCAGTTTTATTTGAGTGGCATCTTTCTTTTTTTCAAAATCAAGAATGCAACAATCATTTTCATTTTCCCTGCCCCATGTGTAAAAGGTTGAATTGCTGGGAATATTATTTTTTTCTACAATCTCTTTAATTCCAAAGGGACAAATAATTTCTTTTGCATGGGAAAATAATTTCATTTTTTCCCTGCATTTCTCTTCCATATTTTCAAAACCTTCATCATGTGCGTGGCCGAGATTGGTAAAGATCCCGATAGAAGGTTGTATTATTTTTTCCAACGCTTCCATTTCATTTTTCTCGGAAATACCAGCTTCAAAAATAGCCAGGTTGTTTTCTGCGTTCATTTGCCAAACGCTTAGTGCTACGCCTATTTGGGAATTATAACTGCGCGGGCTGCGGATGATCAAAAAATCTGGAGAAAGCAATTGATACAGCCATTCTTTTACAATGGTTTTTCCATTACTACCTGTAATACCAATAACGGGATAATTAAAATTTGCCCGATGATATGCAGCTAATTTTTGCAGTGCATCAAACGTATTTTTTAAAATAATAAAATTTGCATCCGGGTATGCTTCAAAATCTATTTCATCCTGCACCACAAAATTTCTAATTCCATTTGCATATAAGCCCGGTAAAAATGTTGCACCATTTCTGCGTTTGGTTTTCAAAGCAAAAAATAAAGAAGTTTCTACAAAGGAAATCCGTCGGGAATCTGTCAGCAAATGTTCAATGAACGAAGCCGGTGATGAGAGAATATTTTTTCCCCCGATAATATTTGCGATATCAATGATGGTATAGGACAACAATTAAATTTTAAGATCCAGGTTCCTCTTTATAATCTTCAGGATTGCCTTTTCTTGTATTAAATATAGAATAAAAAATGGAGCCACTGATACACAGTAAAATCACGCCGAGTGAAATAAATACCTGCGTTTCATTACTGATACCCAATTGAGAAATCCAATGTTCTGCAAGCATTTTCGCTCCAATAAAAACAAGTATGATGGCAATGCCTTGTTGCAGATAATCAAATCTGCTGACTGCTCCGCGAAGTAAGAAAAACAAGGAACGCAAACCCAGTACTGCAAAAATATTGGATGTATAAATGACCATCGTGTTTCTCGTGATACCCATAACTGCAGGTATTGAATCCAGGGCGAAAACGAGGTCAATACTTGCAAGTAAAATCACCACAACAAATAAAGTGGTGTATTTTCTTTTCCCATTTTCCCGGATCACATATTTTCCTTCACCGTCATGCGGTGCAAGTGGAAATATTTTTTTCAAAAATTTATACACTTTGCTTTTCTCCGGGTTAAATTCTTCTTCTTCGCCGGAAGCAAACATTTTAATACCTGTGTATAAAAGGAAAGCGCCAAATATGTACAGGATCCATTCAAATTTATCTACAAGTGCAACGCCAACGGTTATAAAAATGACACGGAAAACAATCGCTACAATGATCCCGATTAGTAATGCACGCGGATAATATTTTTCTTTTACGGAGAACGCAGAAAAGATGAGAATGAAAACAAAAATATTATCAATGCTGAGACTCCATTCCATAAAGTAAGCGCTTAGGTATTCTAATGCCGGTCCACGCCCGTCTTCTATCCACATGAAAACAAAAAAGCTCATTGCTAAACCAACCCAAAAAAATGTTTGTATAAGCGCCTGTTTGATCGTGACTTTTTTTCCGGCCTTGCTCATTAGTCCGAGGTCAAATATGAGGGCCAATAAAAGCACCACGCCAAAAACGATATATGTAATTTCTTTTGCTGTCATTCAATTTTTTTAATCATGTTATTTCCTGCCTGAACATATAAATTTTTTGATCACCTTGAAAATTTCTTTCTTTTAATTTCCTGGTAAATAAATCCAAAAATAATTACTAATATGATGGGTAAAATAATGTTGATCAATTGCCAGGTTAATTTTTGTGATTCCACTTTTTTCTTATCCAGCAAACGCAGTGTAAAATCTTTATTACGTGCAGCGAAAATACCACTGTTACTTACCAAATAATCCACGCAATTCAACAAGAACTCCCGGTTTGCAAAACGATAATTTTCAAAAGGCAACATACCCATTTGTAATGGCCCGCTGGTAGCACTCACTGCATTTGTTACCAGGTCTGCATCCGAAACAACAATTTGTTTCGTTTCATTGCTTATTGCCGCAAAAGGCTTGCCCAACTGCATTTCCACAGAATCTTCCTGCACGCGTGTTAGGCGGTTAGCAAATAAAGAAGGAAATTTTCCCTCCAATAAAACAGCAACAGGTAAATGACTTTGATTAAAAGTTAAAAAGTCAGCATCATCTTTTACACTGTTTAAAGAAACCATTGCAGGCGAACTTAAAACACGGCTATTGGTATCCGATGCAAGCAAAATTGTTTTCCGGATGCCCGGCGCTTTTACAGTATCTATACTGGAAGGAAAAATAGTCAGCACACGATCCAGGTTTTTTGAAATTAAATTTTCATTTGTAGAAGAAACAAATGGATAATAGGGCCAGGGAATTCTTTGAAAACGCGGGCTGCCATCAGGGTTCTGGCCAACGACAATGGGAATTTTTGAACAATTCAAATCCTGCAAAAGATCTCCATTAATACGCACACCATATTTAAATAAAATATCGTCAATATTTAAGTTGCGGTCATAAGCAATAAAATCAGCCTGGCTGCGCATGAGGCTATCCAGTTCTGCATATAATTTATCAATACACCAGATCACTTTTCCGCCATGCATGATGTACTGGTCTATTTTCAGTTTATCTTCATCCGAAAAAGGTTTCGTTGGTTTTACAATTAACATGGCATCAATTTGATCTGCCCGCGGATAAAAAGAAGACAGATCAAAAATGCCCAACCGGTAATCATTTCTCAAACTTTCACCCAAATCATTTATGCTGTAATCAACTGGTTCGCCATTTCCAACGGCATAAGCAATCGTTGGAATATATTGCCGGGTGAGTTTTTCTATCGCGTTGGCAAATTTAAATTCAAGTAAAGCTTCTGCCGCATTAAGAGTTGCTTCTTTATCCTCAGTCGGCTGATCATTGATTACATTATACGTTTTAAAAACTGTTTTACTGCTACGAAGGTCAATTACATACGGCCTTAAATTTTTATAAGTAACAATTGCTGATGGAATAATTATTTGCCTCGTAGCTTTTCCGGAATTATCTGAAAAATCTTCATTGGTTTCAAACACTACACCCATTCTTTGCAGGCTGTCGTACAACATTGCTTTGCTGCTATCTGGTAAACCTTCACCCGGAACTTCGAAATTTACGCGCACTTCATTGTGACTAATATCCCGAAATTCGTCCAGCAAATCTTTGGTGGACATGGCCAATTTTTTATAATCTGCCGGCAAATCCCCGGCCAGGAAAACCTGTATTTGTATGGGCGTGTCTAAATTATTTAATAAATTTTTTGTTGGCTCACCCAGGCTGAAACGCTTTTCTGCCGTGAGGTCCAGCGTGTAGTGCACGGATGAACTGCCCCAGCAGATCACTAAAAAAATAATGAGCGCCACGATCCAGAAAAAACGGGAGGCATATATTTTTTTTAAAAGCTGCATTTACTTTTTACGTATATTTTTTTGGGTGAGTAAAATAAAAATGAAACTAAGACTGAAAAAATAAAGTAAGTCACGCAGGTCAATTACACCCTTGCTGATATTTGCATAATGAAATTGTATGCCCAGCATTTCAATATAATAATCAAGACCGTTTGCAAATACGGGTAATTTACTGATCGCATCAAAACCCGTAAATAAAAAAAAGCAGGCAAAAGCTGCGATGATAAAAGCCACTACGGTATTATTGGTAAGGCTGCTGGTAAAAATTCCCACAGCAGTAAATGCGGCACCCAATAAAAGCAGGCCGATATAACTTCCGGCAGTACTGCCAATATCCAGTCCACCAGCACTGCTTAAGGACTGAATAGAAAAAGCATAAATGATTGTTGGAATAAGTGCCAGTAAAACAATTAATAAAGCGCCAAAAAATTTTCCCCAAACAATTGCGGGCGGAGAAAGCGGCAATGTTTTTAAAATTTCAAAAGTGCCGGTTTTATATTCATCGGCAAAACTTCGCATGGTTACAGTTGGAATTAAAAAAAGCAAAACCCATGGTGCCAATGCAAAAAATCCACTGAGTGTAGCATAACCAAAATTCAAAATACTTGTATCCGGAAATACAAATAATAATAAACCATTCAATAATAAAAAAATAATGATGGCGAGATAGCCCGTAAGGCTGCTAAAAAATTGCCTCCATTCTTTTTTGCAAATCATCCACATATTTTTCAAAAATAAGCGTTCTCTAAGAAATTGCCATTCGGCAGCAACTTCTTTATACTTAATTTAAAAGTTTAATTTTTAAAAAGTAATTTCTTAAGATTTAAATCACTTTTGATCCAGCATATTTTTATATGTTGCTACAAGTTCAGACTGCGGAACACCTTTTTTATAAAGTTGAATCACTTTGTAATTTGCTTTTTGCACGCGCAGCCAGCTATTAATTTCATATTTTCTTGTAGAAATTAGTGCTTTTCCCGAAAAAATTTTATACTTACCTTTTTGTCTCGCCCTTTCAACAAGGTCATATTCCTCCATGATCAGCATTTTTTTATTAAATCCATCAATACGCTCAAATAATTTTTTTTGTATAAATAAAGTTTGATCTCCACCATAACACATAAATAGATCAAACCGTGTAAAGAATGCATTCATTTTTAAAAGAAAATTGGACGTATCAAATTTTGTGCGGTAACGGCCGAGTGCAAAACCATTTTGAGTGGCTTTGCTGATATCCTGCGCAAATGATTTGGGTGGAAATGAATCTGCATGCACAAAATAAAGTATATCACCATGGGAAAATTTAGCACCAAAATTCATTTGCGCAGCCCTGCCTTTTTCCGGGCATTGCAGTATGATAGCTCCGGCAGCGGCGGCTTTCATTACTGTTTGATCTTTGCTCCCTGCATCCGCAACTATGACTTCGATATCCTGTCCATTTTTATGCGCAAAGAAATAGCGTACAAGGTTATCAATAAATTTCTCTTCATCCAGTGTTGGAATGATTATGCTTAACTTCATTCAGGTAAAAATAAGTACAATTAGTATAGAAGCTATTTACGAAAATGACAGGCTGATAATTTTTGATAAATTAAAAATATCTAAATCCGGATATAAATTTTCTTTTTATGCAGAAAAAACCCGGCCAGCCAGCAGCAAAGCATAAAAGCAACAGCAAAAAGAAATGAACCAAAATAATTCCCGGCATTTGAAAAAATATGAACATATAGCCAATCTAAAAGGTTTGTCCCCTGAATGGGGATCATGCTTAAAATAACAACAGCTAATTCTGACAAAAGATAGATAAACAAAGGGTTTCGGCCAAATACATCAAAAAAGTAAACGCCCCATTTTTTTTGTTTAATATCCAGCACATACACAATTGCTGCAAGGATCATACAGTCGAGCCCAACAGTGAGCATCACATATGAACTCGTCCATATTTTTTTATTAATGGGGAAAACCAGGTTCCACCACCAGGCAATAACGAAACAAATGAATCCAACGAGGATCAGTTTGAACAGGCTTTCATAATTCTTTCCATTTTTTTGCAAAAAATATCCGGCAAAAAAACCGGCCACTACATTTACAATTGATGGCAATGTACTGAGTAAACCTTCCGGGTCAAAAGGAAATCCTTCGCCGGTATATAAATGATTTATACCAAAAAACCAGGTATCAATTTTTAAAACCACATTCCCGTGAATACTATATGGATCCGTTGTATTTCCAAAAAAATAAAGTATACCCCAATAAGCGATCAATATAAAAATACTGGCAAAAAGAACTTGTCTTTTTTTCAAAAAATGTAGCATTAATGAAGCCGCACCATAGGCTAATGCAATCCGCTGTAATACTCCGGGAATACGGGTTTCAGAGATAGGCAAAGATTGAATATGGTTTTGACTATCGAGGCGAAAAAAAGGAAACCAATACATAAGGAAGCCAATAAGAAAAAGTAGAAACGTGCGTGTCAGCACTTTTTTAATTACAAAAAAATTTCCCTTTTCCTCCCACTTCGGTATCACAAAACTCATGGCATTGCCTACGGCAAATAAAAACGATGGAAACACAAGGTCTGTTGGTGTAAAACCATTCCACACTGCATGATCCAGCGGGCTGTATACAAAATCCCAGGAACCGGGTGTGTTTACAATAATCATCAAACAGATGGTCATTCCCCTGAAAACATCCAGCGCTTTAAAACGATGTGTTATCGCACTCATATGGTGAAGTATTGGCTATAAGATTGAATCCAAAAAACAATTATTGTAATGTATGGATAAGCGAAACGAAGCTACTTTAACAATTTATTTTTTTCTGCTTTTTACCTTCGTGCCTCAATTTTTTTTATGAAACACAGTGTAATCGCAGGAATTGGTATGTATGTTCCGGAGCGGATCGTAACGAATGATGAGCTTTCAAAATACATGGATACAAATGATACATGGATTCGTGAACATACAGGCATAGAGGAAAGACGCTTTGCACATCGCACGAAAGAAACCACAGCATCCATGGGCACCGAAGCTGCAAAAGTAGCTATTGAACGCGCGGGTATTTCAAAAGATGATATTGATTTTATTTTGTTTGCAACACTTACACCAGATTATTATTTTCCGGGTTGTGGCGTATTAGTGCAGCGTGCACTGGAACTGGGAAATGTCGGTGCGATGGATATCCGTACACAATGTACCGGCTTTTTGTATGCACTTAGTACTGCCGATCAGTTTATAAAATCAGGCATGTATAAAAACATTTTAGTGATTGGTGCGGAGAAACAATCTTATGGCATGGACTTCTCTACGCGAGGAAGAACTTTAGCGACTTTATTTGGAGACGGGGCTGCTGCCGTGGTTTTGCAACCTTCCGAAGATGAAAACCGCGGAATACTTAGTACACATTTACATAGTGATGGGAATTATGCTGAAATGCTGGGTATGTTCAATCCCGGTTCTCATGGTAATTATTGGGTAGAAAAAGATCTCGCCACTTTTGATCTCACCGGCGAGTTTGGAGGCACACTCATTACACAGGAAATGCTCGATACAGGGGAAATTTTTGCATTCATGAATGGTCAACCTGTATTGCGAAAAGGCATGGTAATGTTGCCAGAAGTTATTATGGAAGCACTGAATGCAAATGAAAAAAAGCCCGCGGACCTGGGAATGATGATATTCCATCAATCCAATTTGCGTTTATGCCAGTTTGTACAACAAAAATTGGGTTTAAAAGATGACCAGGTTTATAATAATATACAGAAATATGGGAATACAACTGCTGCATCTATACCAATGGCATTATGTGAAGCATGGCAAAATGGATTAATTGAGAAGGGTGATCTTGTTTGTCTTGCTGCATTTGGAAGTGGATTTACATGGGCAAGTGTATTGCTAAAATGGTAAAGCAGGTTCCTGTTTTAAATCATACATGCTCAATTTTTTTGTCAATACCTTTGAGGAAATTCGCTGATATGTTTTTTTATCAGCAAAACGATTGTTCAATAAAATGCTATTAGAATGCCGAGAAAATTTATTTTCCTCATCAATCCAATTTCCGGCACTGCGAAAAAAGAAGTTGTAATAGAGGAGATAAAAAATTTTTGTACTACTAAAGATTTGTCTTTTGAAATATTACCTACTAATGCATTGGGAAATTATGATTTTTTAGTAGAAAAAATTAAATCAGAAAATATAACAGACCTCGTCCTGGTTGGTGGAGATGGCACGGTAAACCAGGTTATGAGTTGCATGGTGGCAGCACAGGTAAAAATTAACTTTGGAATTATTCCATGTGGAAGCGGGAATGGGCTTGCATTTACTGCCGGAATTCCTAAAAAAACTACGAAAGCACTTGAACTTATTTTAAATGGTGAACCAAAATACATTGATGCATTTGAAGTAAATGGCCGGTTTTCCTGCATGCTGAGCGGGCTTGGCTTTGATGCAAAAGTGGCGCATGTATTTGCGCAGAAAGCATATCGTGGCTTGCTTTCATACACCCAACAAAGTTTGTTACATTTTTTCAAAGCACATCCTTACCAGTTTGAAATAAAACTGGAAGAACATTCATTTTTTACTGAAGCTTTTTTCATTAGTATTGCCAATAGCAATCAGTTTGGAAATCATGTTAAAATAGCGCCGCATGCTAGTCTGAGTGACGGCTTGCTGGACATCGTTATCGTGCAGAAAATGAATAAAGCGAAATTACCTTTTGCCATCCTTAAACAGATCCGTGGTAATAACAGGCTTCAAAACCTGGTTGAGGAGGTTTCAAAAAATAATATTCTTTATTTTCAAACGCCTTCGATTACGATACATAATTTAAAGCTTGCACCTTTACATATTGATGGTGAACCCGCGGAGACGGAAGAAAATATTCAAATAAATATTTTGAAAGAAAGTTTCCGGTTGTATATACCATAAAGTTGTTACATCACTTTTTTCCACATTATGTTCCTGTCTTTTAAATATTGAAAAATAAATTCAAAGCAGGCAGGATCATTTCCCACTAATTCGGGTGGAAAAACGCCTTTTTTTGTAAACATATTTTTCAATATCAAATTGGCAGCAGCCGTGCAGGTGTAACCTGTTGTGCGCGCCATGGATGAAGTTTTGGTAGCTGCATCATACCTGTCCAATAAAGTATATAAAGCATGTTTTGGCTGTCCGTTTTTATAGCCACTAATAAATACTTTCATGATTGTTAACTCTTCTTCTTCCGCGCCCAGTTTCCAATCATTGAATAAAATTTTTGAGGAAAAAGACAGTGGCGAAATAGATTGCCCATTGATATTTATTTTTTCAGGATTGAAAAATCCTGCTTGCTTCAATGCAATGATCAGGTCTATATGTCCAGGGTATCGAAGTGTTTTTTCTTTTAATGTAGGAATGTGTTCCATGGTAAATAATAAACTTCTCAAACCATCCGTATTGAATGCTTCCAGCGTTCCCACTTCATTAAAATCCATCAACTCTCTTTCACTCAAAGCCGGTTTGGTAACGATCACACCGTTTTCTTTCAATCGTGCCGGCCGTGTATATTCTTCAATCACATCCACCGGAGAAAAGGGTGCTTTATATTCAAATGGTTTTTTGCGAAGTTTTGGTAACCCTCCGACATAACACTCAAATTCTGAAATATCCATTTCTTCATTATACTTTCCTAAAATCAAATTACTCATGCCGGGTGCAACACCTATATCAGTAATTACGGTTACATTTTTTTCTTTTGCCAATGCATCAAGATCCAATGCATTTTCGGGAAAAAAGGAAATATCAGCTATATTTTTACCTGCTTCAATGGCGGCTTTTAAAACTGCGTAACCCATGAAGCCGGGTACCGCAGTAATTAATAAATCAAAACCACTGAATGTTTTTTCATATTGTGTAAAATCTGCAAGATCCATTTCCTGTGTTTCAATCTTCGGGTTACTTGCTTGAAGGATTTGAAGATTTTCCACGCTTCTATCAAATGAAGTAACATTATAATCATGTGCTAAATCAATAGCCATAGCCCTTCCAACCATGCCTGCACCTAAAACTGCAATTTTCATATATGTATTTTTTAAAATAATTTTTTAAAGATAATAGTCTTTACTGAATGGTAAAGCTGCATCCTGAACTAATAAAGATAAAGTTATCTTTGACATTTTTACAAATGAGTTTCCCGGAAATTTATCACCAGTTTATTCTTGACCTTCAGCAATTTTCAATGTTGGAATTTATTTCAACCATCCTGCAACTTGCCAGTGTATGGTATGCTAAAAAAAATAATATACTCGTTTATCCAACGGGAATTGTTGGTGTGGCAATTGCTGTTTTTGTTTGCTACACAGCACAGCTTTATGCAGATAGTATTTTAAATATTTTTTATGTAGTTATGAGTATTTATGGCTGGTATCATTGGGTTTTAAAAAAAGGAGATGCCTATAAATATCCTATCAGCTGGTGCACCAAATTCGAATATATTACCGGAACTATTTTATTTGTTTTTGGTTGGGCAGGCATCTATTTTTTACTGAAAAACTATACAAATAGTACAGTTCCCGTTTTAGATTCTTTTGTTTCATCATCCGCTATAACAGCTATGTGGTGGATGGCTTTAAGAAAAATAGAAAACTGGATCGCCTGGATTATATCAGACCTTGTGGCCATTCCCTTATTTTTTTACAAACACCTGGTTCTTTTTGCAATAATGTTTTTATTGTTTTTAGTGTTGGCTATAGCCGGTTTAACAGAATGGATAAAAAAATACAAAGCTGAAAGTGTATGAAAAAAATAGTTGCCATTGGGCCGGAGAGCACGGGAAAAAGCACGCTATGCCCATCATTGGCAAAACATTTTTCCGCACCCTGGTGCCCTGAATATGCTCGGAAATTTTTACTGGAAAATGGAAAACATTACACCTATGATGATCTGTTAATCATTGCAAAAGGACAGGTAAAACTCGAAGATCATATCCTCCAAAATTATCGGGGCAATGCAGCCTATTATTTTATAGATACAGATCTTTATGTACTGAAAGTATGGAGTGAATATGTTTTTGGGAAATGCCATCCTTTTATTTTAGAGCAGATCGCAACGCGGAAATATGATTTTTATTTATTGTGTAATATAGATCTGCCGTGGGTTGAAGATGAGTTACGTGAATACCCGGATGAAGCGCGGAGAATAGAATTATTTCATATTTATAAAGATTTGCTCGCGCAGCAACAAACACCCTGGAAAATTATTGAGGGCAATGAAAATACCCGCTTGCAAAGTGCAATAACTGCAATACAGCATCTGTAAAACCAGGTCAGGCTCCTGCAAATCTGCTTTTTTAATGATTGCACTTCCAGTATCTTTGCCCGCTTATGAGTATGACTGACGACAATCAATTGCAGGCTATCATTGCCCATGCCAAAGAATATGGATTTATATTTCAAAGCAGCGAAATATATGATGGCTTAAGTGCTGTATATGATTATGGCCCTTATGGCAGCGAACTAAAGAAAAATATCCGCGATTACTGGTGGAAGAGTATGACGCAAATGCATAATAATATTGTAGGTATTGATGCAGCCATTTTTATGCACCCGACTACCTGGAAAGCCAGTGGTCATTTGGCCAATTTTAGTGACCCGATGATTGATAATAAGGATAGTCAGAAAAGGTACAGGGTGGATCATTTGATAGAAACTTTTGCAGAAAAACTGGAAAAGAATAATAAACCGGATGAGGCGAAACTTTTATTGGATGAAATGGATGCTTTGTTGAAAAAGGATGATTTTGATGGGTTGAAAAGTTTGATTGAAAAAAATAAAATTTCCTGTGTTGTAAGCGGAACTGCAAACTGGACACCAATTCGCCAGTTTAACCTGATGTTTTCTACACAACTTGGTTCCGTAAGTGATGAAACCAATGAAATTTATTTAAGGCCGGAAACCGCACAGGGGATTTTTGTAAATTTTCTGAATGTGCAAAAAAGTGCCCGGATGAAAATTCCTTTTGGCATTGCACAAACGGGCAAAGCATTCAGGAATGAGATCGTGGCGAGGCAGTTTATTTTCAGGATGCGGGAATTTGAGCAAATGGAGATGCAGTTTTTTATTCAGCCCGGCACGCAAATGCAATGGTATGAATATTGGAAAAATGAACGCCTTCAATGGCATTTATCCTTAGGGATTGATCCGGAAAAATACCGCTTTCATGATCACGTTAAACTGGCGCATTACGCAGATGCTGCGGTGGACATTGAATATAATTTCCCATTTGGGTTCAAAGAAGTAGAAGGAATTCATTCCCGCACTGATTTTGACTTGTCCAACCATCAAAAATTCAGTAATAAAAAACTTACTTATTTTGATCCGGAACTGAATAAACATTACATACCTTATGTAATTGAAACATCTATTGGCCTGGATCGTATGTGCCTGGTAATTATGTCTAATTCTTTTGAAGTAGAAGTATTGAAAAAAGAAGATGGCAGTACCGACACGCGCACAGTGATGCATATTCCGCCAATTATTGCTCCAATTAAACTGGCCATATTACCTCTAACTAAAAAAGATGGATTGCCGGAATTAGCCAGGAATATTTTAGAGACCTGTAAATATCATTTCCGTTGCTTTTATGAGGAAAAAGATACTATTGGGAAAAGATACCGCAGACAGGATGCTATTGGAACACCATTCTGCATAACAATTGATCACCAGTCGAAAGAGGATGAAATGGTCACATTGCGTCACCGTGATTCGATGCTTCAGGAAAGGATTAGTATTTCATCAATTGCTCAAACTATTCAAAACTATCTCCGTTTATAAATTTATTATATATTTGCAACCCCTTCTGAAAACTAAGTAAACCTTATTTAAGGTTTTACGTATTTATAACATTACCATTATTAAAAGTTAATAGTTAAATTTTAATCACCATATATCCAATTATGACAAACGTTGCTAACTTATTAATGCTCCCACAGTCATTTACAATTATTTCAGTTGTCGGGGCAGGTATTGCGGGAATTATATCCGGGGTTTTAATAAAATCCAGGGTACTTGCAAAACAAAGAAAACGTATCCTTGATTTAGAAGATGAAATGCTGAAAAATCATGCACGAATCTTAAAACTGGAAAAGAGAAACACAATGTTGAAAGAGGACTTGAAAAATGAACAGCCTCAAAACATTCATGAAGTTTCCTCTCAAAAGGTGAAATTGTTGGCTTCCTGATCAGTTATCCATACAATTCAAAATGAATATCTTTTTTATCATAGCCGAGGGCTGAGATATTTTTGCGGGCGTCATCAATCATATTTTTCCAGCCACATAAATAAAATTTAGCATCTTGTTTATCCTTTTGAACAATGCTTTCATAAACGCCATGTACATAACCAGTACAAACACCACTATCTACCTTTTCTCTTGAATAGGTTGGTATGTATGTAAACCCGGGCATTTCTTCCTCCAGTTTTTTCATTTCATCATTATACAAGCCATCCGGGATATACCTGCAACCTGAAATAAGATATATGTTTTTATGTGAAATATTATGAAGCTTGATAAAGTTAAGCATACTTCTAAAGGGTGCTATACCAGTTCCCGTACAAATAAAAAAAAGGTCTTTATCTATTTCTGCGGGCAGTACAAAAACACCCTGAGGACCGCGTAGCAATACTTCATCACCTTCATTTACTTCATTGAAAAGATATGTTGTTCCGGCACCACCTTCCAGCAATACAATAACCAATTCAATAACATTTGTTCCATCCGGATGCGAAGCAATAGAATAACTTCTCCACCGCTTATTCATTTTTTCGTGTATGGGTAAATCAAGCGTAACGAATTGACCCGGTTTAAATTCAAAATCTTCTAGTTCGGGAATTTGAATCCAGTATCGCCTTGTGTTTGCTGTTGCTTGTTCTATTTTTATAAACTTACCGGTACGCCATGGTGCAGCCATAAATTTTTTATTGAAGATACAATACTATTTCATTTTACAATAACATTTCCCCCTGCTAAAAATTATCCAGCTTTCCTTACCACGCTATATCTTTGCGCCGGGCAGGATATGAAGGAACAAGAACTGATTAAAATTTACCAGGAATCTTCACTCGTAAAAGAGTTGGCTGGGAATTTTTTGCCTAGTAATGAAACGCTTTCAGATCCCCATAAATTTTTCCTGGATGGTTTAACCGGCTCAAGTCCCGCATTTTTATTTAGCAGCATTTATTTAAACCCGGATTTTGCAAATGCCAATCATTTGATCATTTTGAATGATGCTGAAGAAGCTGCGTATTTTCAAAATTCTTTGGAGTCTTTGACACAAGCACTCAATTTATTTTATTTTCCTTCCTCCTTTAAAACGAGAAAGAACTTTGAAGAATTGAATTCTTCCCATATCGTTTTAAGAACCGAAGCCCTCGTAAAAATTGCAGGGCCGGGTAATAAGAAAATTTTGGTCACTTACCCGGAAGCATTATTTGAAAAAGTTGTCCTTCCTGAAAATTTGCAAACAAATCTCATTCAAATTAAAAGTAACGATACACTGGACCTGGATGGCTTATTAGAAAATTTTGTAAAATATGGTTTTTTGCGAACTGATTTTGTCTATGAGCCTGGTCAGTTTGCTTTGCGTGGTGGAATACTCGACATTTATTCTTTTGGAAATGAGAAACCGTATCGTATAGAATTGTTTGGTAATGAAGTGGACAGTATAAGAATTTTTGATCCCGAAACCCAGTTGAGCGAAAGGCGTTTAATTCAGGTATCCATCATTCCTCAAATTGAAAATATACGGGAAAGTAGTGAAAAAATTTCTCTGCTGGAATTCATGCCACAAAATACTTTGTATTGGATTCAGGATTGGAATATTATAACAGAAAAACTTTCACGTGAACAACAATCGCTGGATGAATTTTTATTGAATTTTAGAGGAAATCGAAAAAATGAAGATGAAACTCAAGAACATTTTTTTAAAAATCCGCAGCAAAATGATTTTATTGGGTTTGAAGCATTGGAACTGGAAATGAAAAATAAACCGGTTATTGAATTTGGTTACGAAACTTTTTTTTCACAGGATAAAATTAAATTTTCTACATCTACACAACCTGCATTCAACAGGCAATTTGATTTGCTAATAGCCGATTTACAAAATCATTTATCTAAAGGGTATAAGCTGTTCATTTTTGCCGAACAGGCAAAACAATTAGAAAGGCTTCAAAGTATTTTCTCGGATTTGCAAACCGAAATTGATTTTAATTCTGTCATTCAATCTATTCATGAAGGTTTTATAGATCATACGCTTAAAATAATTTGTTATACAGATCATCAAATATTTCAACGCTACCATAAGTATAAAATCAAACAGGCATATAATAAAAATAAAGCGCTTACATTAAAAACATTAAGAGAACTGCAACCCGGTGATTTTGTGACGCATATTGATCACGGTGTAGGTACTTATAGTGGTTTGCAAAAGTTGGAAAGCAATGGAAAAATGCAGGAAGCCGTAAGAATCATTTATAAAGATGGAGATATTTTATATGTGAATATAAATTCATTGCATAAAATTTCAAAATTTACAGGCAAGGAAGGAACTGCACCTAAAATATATAAACTGGGCAGCAATGCATGGCATAAGCTCAAGGAAAAAACAAAAGTAAAAGTAAAAGAACTTGCATTTGACCTTATAAAATTATATGCCAAAAGAAAAGCGCAGAAAGGTTTTGCTCATTCTCCAGATACGTATATGCAAACGGAATTGGAAGCTTCTTTCATGTTTGAAGACACACCCGATCAAAATAAAGCGACTGCAGACGTGAAAAAAGATATGGAAAGTCCTTCGCCAATGGATCGTTTGATATGTGGCGATGTAGGTTTTGGAAAAACGGAAATTGCCGTCCGCGCTGCATTTAAAACTTGTGTAGATGGAAAGCAGGCTGCGGTTTTGGTGCCAACAACAATCCTGGCCTTTCAGCATTATAAAACATTTTCTGAGCGACTGGAAGAATTCCCGGTGCAGGTAGAATATTTAAACAGGTTTAAATCTGCCGCAGAAAAAAAGGAAATTTTGCAAAAATTATCGCTTGGTAAAATTGATATCATTATTGGTACACATGGTTTGTTGGGGAAAAGCACACAATTCAAGGATCTGGGAATAATGATCATTGATGAAGAGCAAAAATTTGGAGTAGGACATAAAGAAAAATTAAAAACTATCAAAGCCAGTGTTGATTGCCTCACACTTACTGCCACTCCAATCCCACGGACATTACAGTTTTCATTGATGGGCGCAAGAGATCTTAGTATAATTAATACACCCCCGCCAAACCGCCAGCCGATTCATACAGAAGTACATGTTTTCAACCAGGAATTTATCCGCGATGCTATTTATTTTGAAACGGAAAGAAATGGCCAGGTCTTTTTTATTCATAACCGGGTAATGGGTTTGAGCGAAATGGCGGGTATTATACAAGGCCTTTGCCCGGATTTAAAAATTGGTTTTGCGCATGGCCAGTTAGAAGGCCATATTTTGGAAAAAAGAATAATGGATTTTATAAATAAGGAATATGATGTATTGGTTTGTACAAATATTATAGAAAGTGGGGTTGATATTTCCAATGCGAATACGATTATTATAAATAATGCGCATCATTTTGGCTTGAGTGATTTGCACCAACTTCGTGGCCGTGTGGGCAGGAGTAACCGCAAAGCATTTTGTTATTTACTCGCACCGGCATTAAGCACTTTACCTGCAGATTCAAGAAAACGTTTGCAAACGCTTGAGCAATTTAGTGAATTGGGAAGTGGTTTCCAGATTGCCATGCGCGATCTTGATATACGTGGAGCAGGAAATATGCTTGGTGGAGAACAGAGTGGTTTCATTGCGGATATTGGGATTGAAACGTACCAGAAAATTTTGGATGAAGCAGTTCGTGAATTAAAAAGAAGTGATTTCAAGGAATTATTCAAAGAAGAGATCAGCAGGCAGGATGATTTTGTTTCAGATTGTACGATAGATACCGATCTTGAAATTTTAATACCGGATGATTACGTAGAAAGTATTACTGAACGGTTGTCTTTATATACCAGGCTGGATCAATGTGAAAACGAAGACGTACTTCAAATTTTTAAAGATGATATGATTGACCGGTTTGGGCCTATACCTAAAGAAGTGGAAGATTTATTTATTACTATTCGATGCAGGTGGCTGGCGGTGGATCTGGGGTTTGAAAAAATGACTTTAAAGCATGAAATACTGCGTTGCTATTTCATTAATAAAAATGATTCACCATATTTTGAATCCAGTTTATTTAAAAATATTTTGGGTTATCTTCAAACAGGTACAAACCAGGGGCAGTTGAAACAATCCGGTAACAATTTTATTTTATTAGTAAAAAATATTTCCGACATGGTTGCTATGCATCAATTTTTATTCAAGATGCATCTGGCTGCTATCGCAAAATAATACTCAAAAAAAAAGCCTGTTATATATTACAGGCTTTTTTTTATAAATGCTTTTAAATTATCTAAGAAACCATTGTGATGTATAAGGATCAGAATAAAAGAAATTCCAGTAATATTGAGCTATTTTATCTTTGCCTGCTTCAGTTGGATGTAAGCCATCCCGTGTATCAGACGGCAGCCAGAAAAATCCATCGGCATTTGGCGCTTTGGCATGTGTCCATTCATACTCTCCCCAGGTCAAAATAGGAGCAACTGCATTTGGCCCTTTATATGCTACACCAGGATCTCCATTGATCTGGTCTTCTACAGCCCATTTTTCAGCCCAGCCCTGATGGTAAGGTGCCGGATTTTTACTACGCGTATTTTGTATTTTACTGTCTACTGCTAAATTCCAGGTATAAGGACGTCCAACCATGTATAAAATTTTCAGGTTTGGAAATTTGATCTTTAAAGTTCTTGCAGCGGCCTTAATATTTTCTTTAGCTATTAAAGGACGAGTTGGCCAATCTGTTATACCGGATGAATCGTCCGTACAAATCCAAAGCATTTGTACCTGCTTATAGGTTGTATTTTGGCTCGACATTTTTAGATCCACATGTTGCCAGTAAGTACTGTTTGGATCCGCCAGATGTTCAAAAGAAGCACCTCCAAATTCAAAATTAACCCAATTAATGTTTCCAATCGTACTTGGATTATTCTTTCTCCGTCGTAAGCCATTAACTGGTGCGCCGGCTAAACAAGCTCCAACACCACCAATAACAATAGTGCCCGCCTTATTTTTACGAACACCCAGTGTATCCAAACCCCAAATCGTTTTGTTAATAGAATCCAGGTCAGCTGCATACTGCCCTTGAGGCACAGTTGAACCATTCGGATAAAAGCCGCCCTGGTAACCCAAATAAGTTTGAGATCCCATTTCATTAATTGGAATACACATTGTGTCCGTGGCATCCATACCTGTAAATGATTTACCTGTGGAGCCATAAGCGCCACTGTCATTTTGGTCTTCTAAAAAAGAGGTTTTATGGCATGCAGTCAAAGCGCCCGCCATAAAAAGGGCTGTAAGAATAATTGATGTTTTCATAAAAAATGTTTGCGTTTAAAAAGACGGATTTAGAAAATAAATCGGTAGGATATTGGTGACATTCCAATAAAATAAAGCATTTCAGGTTAAAAATGCCCCTTTTAAAAAAATGCGAACGTAAACATACAGCATTTTTTGAATTAACAAAAAATATTTAAACTTTTTTTGAAAAAATTATTGTGCAGCCTTGCTGTCCATCTTATTTGTATAATCAGCGTATTCGAGGAACCGGTAATCACCCGACCATAAACTTTTTACAAAATTACTCATAGTACCAATTACAAAATCATTGGTGTAGCCAACCTGATGTCCAGATCCAGATTCAGTATATAGTGTATAAGGCATGTTATATGATTTCACAACATTTTTAATTTCAGAAGCACCATATAGCAGGAAATAATTCTTGCATTTAAAAGCAGGCTCGTGGCCGTAAGGTAAAACAGGATCATTTGCACGCACCATAAAAAATACCGGGACAGCATTACTGCTATTTATATAAGATTTACTAATTAGTCCAAAGCCAGTAACAGTTAATAAAGCTTTTATATGAAAATCATTCCGAAGATTATTAGAAGCAGTGTAAAGACTTCCAAGGCTGTTTTCTATACCCGGCAATTTCACATCGAAATCCTGCTGGGTCATAAATGTTACAGCTGAAGCAGCGATATTTCCTGCACTACTACCCCATATAAATATTTGACTTGTATCAATTCCAAACTGATCTGCGTTGGCAATAAAATACCTTAAGGCAGCTCTGGCATCCTGTGTTGCGCGGTAGACTGCTTTATACATACTCATGGTATCTCCTTTGCAAGACCCCGGATTCGATCCGCCAGTATTCCAACCGAGCCTGTAATCTATGCTTGCAGCAGCATAACCTCTTTGTGCAAACAATAATGCCGGAGCCATGGAAGATTTGTAAGTACCTGCAAGGAAGCCTCCTCCGTGTATTAATAAAACAAAAGGCCTTTTAGTGGTACTTTTTTCGTTAGGTGCTGTAAAAAAATATTGAAGATCCATTTTGCTCCCTGCATATGTGGTATTACTACCATAAGTCCCCTCTGATCTTTTAAGATCAGTAGAAGCATAAATAATTTTTTCACCATACATGGGGGATGCTGCAAGTGATGCGTTTTTAAAGTTATATGTAACAGCATGTGGTACTTCATTTACTTGTGGCTGTTGTGGCGGAGGCGTTTGATTTTGTGTATTCGTACCGTTGTTGCCCTTTCTTTTGCCGGGAAATTTTAAAGCGTTACAAGATGAAAAAGTGAAAAGAAGTGCAATAAATTGCCAAATGATATATTTTTTATTCATGATATTTTTTTACAAATCTAAAAAAACTGTGGAATTTAAAGGGTTTAATGTATTTGCTGATCTTTTACCAGTGTATAATTTTGATAATCTATTTCGCGGTAATTAGCTGACCATAAGGTTTTAATAAACTTACATATTTGATTTACTGCAAATTCCATTGGGTAATCTACTTTATGCAAGCCACCAATTTCAGCATATTGTATATATGGAAATTTGTATGATGCCACAATGGTTTTTACAACATCAGAGCCATAAGATACTGTATAATGTGGGCAATAATATGGTGTTCCTTGCGTAAATGGCAATACTTCATCATTTGTACCCTGCATAAAAAATATGGGTTTGCAATTTTCCAGGTTGATATAATTTTTGTTGAAAAGTGCAAATCCATTTTTAGTGAGTAGCGCCTGAATGTTATATGTAGTTCGAAGCTTATTGGATGCATTGTTTAACGCTCCTAATGTGTTCATTATATTTGGAATGACTGCGTTGAAATCATCCTGAGTCATAAACGTAGTAGCTGTTGCAGCTACATTGCCGGCGCTACTTCCAAATAAATATATCTGATCGGGATCTATGCCATAATCACTGGCATAAGCTGTAAAGTATCTGAGAGCTGCCTGTAAATCCTGGTCTGAACGATAAATTGCTTCCGTCATTGAAGTGGTATCGCCCGCACAATCTGCCGGATCTTTACCTCCCGTGTTCCAGCCTAACCTATATTCAATAGTTGCTGCAGCATATCCTCTTTGTGCAAAATAGTCAACAGTTTGTATAGCTGTATCGTCATCATATGCGCCATCTAGAAAACCACCTCCATGGACAAAAATTATAAAAGGCCTTTTTTTTAAAGTGTCATTCGTAAGAATCGGTGCTTTGAAAATAAAGGGTAAATCCTGCATTTCGCCATAATAATTTACATTTTGGCCATAGATGCCATTTTTAACTTCAAGTTTTGCTGTCGTATATAAAGGTATGGTATCAAACCTGTTTGAATTAGCCAAAAAGGTATTACGGTAATCATAGGTGATGGGACCCTGGTAACCACCAGGAACATTCGGAATGGCATCTGTTTTTTTGCAACCAAATAAAAAAAGCAATGTACATGCGGTGAGCGAAAAAAAAATATTTTTCATGATTACCTGTTTGAGATTTGATTTTTATAAAAATATTCAAATTAGATGCCATATAACAAGCAGGTTTAAGATAGAAAAAATTTTTAAGATTAATTAACAGTGGAATAAAATTGAGGATAAAAAAAAGTGGCTGTTAACAGCCACTTTTTTACATAAAAAAAATTCTTGAATTAATAATCTTTTTTAGCTACACCATCAGCAATAGCCTGTTTTGCTTTTACTTCACTTAATATAGCCGCCATTTTATTACCCTTACCGTCATGGCCTGCTGCCATATATCCGCCTTTGGCTGTTTTGCGGATGACTGCATCCTGCATTGGAACATTTTTTTCTTTTGTTTTTAAGCAATATGCTTTAATCATTTTGGATGTATCCATTTTAATAGAATTTAATGTATGAAAAAATAATTCAATGGGGTAAACATACACAATCTAAATGTATTATTGAAAAAAAAATAAAAGCCAGTGAGCATGACTTTTATTTTTTAATAAATTTTCTCCTTATTTTTTAAGGCTAAAATTATAACCTACCCTTAATCCAATATAAGAAATTGTACCATTATTGCTGATTCCTTCATAGCGTGCAGCGACATCAAAACCTGATTTATCCAGATAGCCGGCATTTATGGCATATAGAAATCCTCCGCCTCCGCCTTTAGTGAATACACCATATCCTGCCTGAGGTTCAGCATAAAAACCGCTTGTGGTGCGAATGCGATAGCCTGCTTTAATTGGAATTAATGACAAAGAAGTAAATGGCGACTTTGCACTAAAATTGATATATCCTGCAGTAAATGTAATATCTCCTGAATTCCCTACTGGAAAACAACCTTTGATACTACCACCAATTCCAAAATTTGATGTAATTTTTAAATCTCCCAGAGGTAAAGCACCTTCAATACCAATTCCGAGAGTGGCCCCGGAGTGCACTTCTTTTTTTTCAGGTGTTTGTGCATTTGCTGCAAAGCCAATGAACCAACTACATAATGCCAATGAAATAAGCTTTTTCATAATTTTTGTTTTAGTTTATAAATCAAAAGTATGAATCCAGCTTTCATATATAATACCATAAAAAGGGTATTTTATCAGACATCTATTTTAGCGTAACGTGCGTGGGTTTCGATAAACTCCCGGCGCGGGGGCACTTCATCACCCATCAGCATACTGAAAATGCGATCAGCTTCGGCAGCGCTTTCGATCGTAATTCTTTTTAAAGTGCGGCGCGCAGGATCCATCGTAGTTTCCCACAATTGAGAAGCATTCATTTCACCCAAACCTTTATAACGTTGTATAGAAACACTGTCTTCTTTTCCTGCACCCAATTTTGCAATATAAAACTTTCGCTGTTCTTCATTATAAGCATACTCCTGCTCTTTCCCTTTTTTGATAAGGTATAAAGGTGGTTGGGCAATGTACACATAACCATGTTCCACCAATTCCTTCATATAACGGAAAATAAAGGTGAGGATCAATGTCGCGATATGACTTCCATCTACATCGGCATCCGTCATTATAATTAATTTATGATAACGGAGTTTAACCAGGTTTAATGCTTTCGGATCTTCAGGTGTACCTACCGTAACACCCAAAGCCGTATACATATTCCTGATCTCTTCGTTCTCATATATTTTATGTTCCATCGCTTTTTCCACATTCAGGATCTTTCCACGTAAGGGAAGAATAGCCTGGTAACTCCTGTCACGTCCCTGCTTAGCGGTACCTCCAGCCGAATCTCCTTCAACAAGGTATAATTCGCACTTTTCCGGATCCCGCTCACTGCAATCTGCCAGTTTACCCGGCAAACCACTTCCACTCAAAACAGTTTTACGTTGAACCATTTCGCGCGCTTTTTTGGCTGCAACGCGGGCTTGCGCAGCAAGTATTACTTTATTGATAATGTTTCTGGCGTCCTTTGGATTTTCTTCCAAATATGCTTCTAATACCCGGGCTACAGTTACCTGTACTACACCACTCACTTCACTGTTGCCCAATTTGGTTTTGGTTTGACCCTCAAATTGCGGCTCAGGTACTTTTACGGAAATAATGGCACTCAGACCTTCCCTGAAATCATCCCCTTCAATATTCACTTTTGCTTTTTCAAAAAATCCCTGTTTATCGCCGTAACTTTTAAACACGCGGGTGAGCGCTTGCCTGAAACCGGTAACATGTGTGCCGCCTTCGACTGTATTGATATTATTTACATAGGAAAAAATATGCTCTTTAAAATCGTCATTATAAGTTAAAGCTACTTCCACAGCTACATTGGATGCGGCATCGTGACCGTCTACATAGAGAGTTTGTGGAATCAACGAATTTCTTTTGCCACTTTTATCCAGCATTTCCACGAATTCCACGATACCGCCTTCACTGTAAAAATTCTTGAAATAAGTAGTTCCATCTTCATTTTTTTCGCGAAGATCAGACATACTGATATTGATCTTTTTATTCAGAAATGATAGTTCACGCAACCTGCTTTCGAGTGTATCCCGATTGAATTCTGTGACCTGGAAAATAGTATCATCCGGCCAGAAATGTACAGAAGTACCGGTTTTATCACTGGTTCCTTTTTCACGAACAGGGTATGCAGGAATACCCTTATGATATTCCTGTTCGAATATTTTACCTTCCCGGTACACATTCACAATCATTGTTGAACTTAAAGCATTCACACAACTTACGCCGACACCATGCAGACCACCGGAAACTTTATACGTATTTTTGTCAAATTTTCCCCCGGCGTGTAAAACAGTCATTACTACCTGCAATGCGCTAATGCCCTCTTTTTTCATTATGCCAGTAGGAATTCCTCGGCCATCATCCGTTACACTGATCGAATTATCTTCATGAATTGTAACAGCTATTATTTTGCAATAGCCTGCAAGTGCTTCATCTATTGAATTGTCAACTACTTCATACACAAGGTGGTGCAAGCCTTTGGCGCTTACATCGCCAATATACATCGCAGGCCTTTTTCTTACGGCTTCCAATCCTTCTAATACCTGGATACTGTCTGCGCCATAAGAATTTTTTTCCGGCGAATTCAACTCATTTTTTTCTTCAGTCATAATAATATTCAGCCTTCAAAATTTTAATGCTTTTTAAAGTCAGCGAATATACTAAAAACTATAGTTACATCATTGTTTGCACCCATAAAATCTATGCACTTTTATATAAGAAAAATATAAAAAAATTTGTGACTTTTTTTTCCGGGAAAATGATGCTATTTAATGCATGGTGAGTTCCCTGAAAATTTCTTCCAGGTTACCGGTTTCTACTTCCAGTGATTGAATATTCAGGTTCTGCTGAACCGCGAGTTCTAATAATTGCTTTCTAACGAAAGGAGCATCCGCAGATAACAAAGACCATTGATGGGGGTTTAATTGGTCTACCTGCAATAAACCCGGGATTTTATTAAAAACTGCCTTGTCTAATTTTTCTTCAAATGCAATTTTTACCCGTTTATTATTCGTACCTGTACGAAGATTTTCCATCGAATTATCAGCTACAATTTTGCCATGATGAATAATAATGATCCGGTCGCAAATGGCTTCTACTTCCTGCAATACATGTGATGAAAACAAAACCGTTTTATTTTTTCCCTGATCCTTAATTACATTCCTGATTTCCACAATCTGGTTAGGGTCAAGTCCACTCGTAGGTTCATCCAGTATGAGCACTTCAGGATTATGAACAAGGGCGGCAGCCAGTCCAACGCGTTGTTTATAACCTTTTGATAATTGCCCGATTTTCTTCTTGGATTCATATCCCAGTCCTGTTATTTCGATCACGTGCTCCATCGCTTTTTTGGGATATGGAAGATGGTGTACACCAGCTATAAAAGAAATATATTCCCGTACATACATATCAAGATACAATGCATTTGATTCCGGTAGATAACCTATTTTTTGTTTGACAGCTAGTGGATTTTCAATGACATTTAAACCACAAACGAAGGCCGCACCTTTATCGGGTTCCAAATAGCCGGTTACGATTTTGAAAGTTGTACTTTTTCCCGCACCATTTGGACCTAAAAACCCTACAATTTCACCCTTTTGAAGTGTGAATGAAATATTATCTACGGCTTTTTGAGTGCCATAAATCTTTTCTAGATTTTTTAATTCAATTGACATAATCTGATCCAGAGTAAAAGAAGAAAAAAATTATTTAATGGATAAATTATGAACCTCTTTGTGAGCCGCCAGTCAATTTGGGATTCCTGTTCATGGCTTTTGAAACTACATTTACTTTTGCGCCGGGCAATGCCGGCTTGCCTTTTTGAAGTGAGTTTTTCTTTTTATTTTTTCCTTCTTTCGTATTATGATTTGGTAATGACATATTTGCTGGTTTTAATTTTAAAAATTGGTACTTTAAAAACTTCCGTTTTATTTATTTATTGTTTCAAAAATAATGTAAACAGGACGAATGCATTTCTGAATATGCATAAAGTTTATTAAAAATATATTTTATGATAAAAAGAATGAAGTAAATTTAGCCTTAAAAAATTCAGGAATGGCATATTCTTATCAAATTAAATCATTGGAAGAATACAGGGAAGCATACCGGGAAAGTATTGAAAATCCCGAACAATTTTGGAATAAAGTAGCAGAAACTTTTACCTGGTATAAAAAATGGGAAAAAACACTTGACTGGAATTTCCGGAAACCAAAAATAGAATGGTTCCGGGGTGCAAAACTAAACATCACCGAAAATTGCCTGGACAGGCATTTAGTCGATAATGGTGATCAACCCGCACTTATTTGGGAACCGAATAATCCGGCACATGAAACAAGAACCTTTACTTATAAAGAACTTCACAGGCAGGTTTGCCGCTTTGCGAATGTGTTGAAAAATAATGGGGTACAAAAAGGCGACCGCGTTTGTATTTATATGGGCATGGTCCCTGAGCTGGCTATTTCTTTATTGGCTTGCGCCCGCGTGGGCGCCATTCATTCTGTGATTTTTGGAGGATTTAGTGCACATAGTATTCTGGACAGGTTACAAGATGCCGGCGCAACTTTTATTATCACCTGTGATGGAGCATTTCGCGGATCAAAAGTTATTCCGCTTAAAGAAGTCATCGATGATGCATTGGAATCTTTTTCTGCTATAAAAAAAGTTTTTGTATTAAAGCATACAAATTCGGAAATTATTATGACCGAAGGCAGAGACATTTGGTGGGCAGATGAAATGAATAAATTAGGCGAAAAAGAGGACAATTTTCAGCCGGAAATTATGGATGCAGAAGACCCTTTATTTATTTTATATACATCCGGCTCAACGGGTAAACCAAAAGGGGTGGTGCATAGTATAGCCGGCTATATGATTTTTACCAACTATACATTTGTAAATGTATTTCAATATCAACCGGAACAAGTTTTTTTCTGTACCGCTGATATAGGTTGGGTTACAGGCCATAGTTATATCGTGTATGGACCATTATCCGCAGGTGCAGTATCGCTCATGTTTGAAGGGATACCAACCTGGCCTGATGCAGGCAGATTTTGGGATATTGTAGATAAATACAATGTAAATATTCTTTATACAGCGCCCACTGCAATTCGCAGCCTGATGGGTTTTGGATTAGAACCACTGAAAGGGAAAGATCTTTCTTCACTCAAAATTCTGGGTACTGTTGGCGAACCAATAAATGTAGAAGCTTGGGAATGGTATAATCAATATATTGGTAAAAACACATGTCCCATTGTAGATACCTGGTGGCAAACAGAAACAGGCGGGATACTTATTTCAAATTTAGCCGGAATTACACCGTCACGGCCATGTTGGGCTACTTTACCCATGCCAGGAGTGCGACCTGTTTTGGTAAATGATGTTGGGGAAGAAGTGACAGAAGTCATTGATGGTTTATATAAAGGGAACTTATGTATAAAAAGTCCCTGGCCTTCCATTTTGCGTACAACATATGGAGATCATGAAAGATTTAAGTTGAATTATTTTAGTACATACCCGGGACTTTATTTTTCTGGAGATGGTGCATTGAAAGATGCAGAAGGGAATTTCAGGATTACCGGCCGTGTAGATGATGTATTAAATGTGAGCGGGCATCGTATCGGAACTGCGGAAGTAGAAAATGCAATAAATATGAGCGAAGGTGTTGTGGAAAGCGCTGTCGTAGCATATCCGCACGATATAAAAGGTCATGGCATTTATGCATTTGTAATTTTAAAAGGTGAAAATACATCCGGTAATGTGGCTGAGGAAAAAATCAGGAATATGGTTGCAGAAGAAATTGGCCATTTTGCCAAGCCGGATAAAATTCAGCTTGTGCGCGGTCTTCCAAAAACCAGGAGTGGTAAAATTATGCGACGGATACTCCGAAAAATTGCAGAAGGTGAAACGGAAAACCTGGGAGATACAACGTCTTTACTGGACCCGGAAATTGTATCAGACATACTAAAAGACAAATTATAACCTTTTGAATAAATAAGATACTTAAACTTTTTCATAATATTGGCATCTTATTAGAAAGTATTTAATATCAGCAAAACATTTCCCTGCATGTACCCAGATGATAAGGAGCTATTAGAAGAATTTAAAATTCCAGCAAGCCGGGAAAAAGCATTTACGCTAATCATTAAGAAATACCAAGAAAAATTATACTGGCATATCCGGCGACTGGTAATTAGCCATGATGATGCAGATGATGTATTGCAAAATGTGTTTATAAAAGTGTGGAAAGCACTGGAAAATTTTCGGGGTGACAGCCAGCTATTTACCTGGTTATACCGGATAGCAACGAATGAATGCCTGACTTTCCTGGAACAGCAAAAGAAAAGATCATCCGTTTCTTTAAGTAACGATGAATCAGGGCTTGCAAATAAAATAATTGCTGACAAAAATTTTGATGCCTCAAAACTAGAATGGAAGTTACAATTGGCTATCCAACAATTGCCCGAAAAGCAAAGGCTTGTTTTTAACCTGCGCTATTATGATGAAATGCCTTATGAAAAAATGAGTAAAATACTGGATACCAGTGAGGGTGCCTTAAAAGCAAGTTATCATCATGCAGCAAAAAAAGTGGAGGCTTATTTAAAAGAAAATTAAACCAATGGGTAAATAAATTGTCTAAACCAAACGCTATGAATGATGCAGAACATATCCGGCAGGAATTAAATGACATGAGTCCTTTATTAGCCGGTATTTCAAACGAAATGATGAATGAAATACCGGAAGGATATTTTAATGGACTTAGTGAAAAAATTATGCTTACAATCCTGGAAGAAGCTGACAGCATTCCAGTTGCTGAATTACCTTTTACTGTTCCGGATGATTACTTTAAAGTTTTACCACAAACAATTTTTCAAAAAATCAAGGTAGGTAATCAGGGAGCTCTAGAAATAAATAGCAGTGATGAATTAGCGGAAATAGCACCACTGCTTGCATCGATTTCCAAAACGAATGTTTATGCCATTGACATAGATTATTTTGATATAAGGGATTGGAAGTTTATTTCTACAAAGAAAAAATCATCCACAAAAATTATTTCTTTACCGCACTGGACGCATTATTTGGTAGCGGCTTCAGTTTTTGCTGTGATTGCAATTGGTGCAGTTTTTTATGTGGGGAATAATACTTTGCCAGCAGCAAATGAAAATT
This sequence comes from Chitinophagales bacterium, assembly GCA_038245585.1. Lineage (GTDB taxonomy): Bacteria > Bacteroidota > Bacteroidia > Chitinophagales > Chitinophagaceae > JAFDXJ01. The sequence continues at coordinate 17,793 of JBBRSI010000006.1, read as the reverse complement.
CTTTCGCTACTAAATTACAAAAATTGCCGGATTCTGTTATTTCTAATTACCTGGATTCAACAACTATTTATAGCATTGGCGTAAATGCACCTGTAAATCAGCAATTAGATGTCAATTCTTTATTATATAATATTAGTGATCAACAAATTGAGAATTATTTAGATGATACAAAGGATATTTCAGTGCCGGCGGGACGTAATATTTAAATTTTATTAAAAATGAAAAAATTATTTATAATATTTTTTGCATTGCTATTTCAGCATTACATTTGTTTGGCACAACCGGGTGGAGGTGATGAACAGGTGGAGTTGGTAAAGATGGCGTATATTACAAACCAGCTGAATTTATCACCTGTTGAAGCTGCCCGTTTTTGGCCGGTTTATAATCAATATAATAATGAATTAAAACAAGCCAGGGCACAAAACCAGAATGATGAGATAAAGTATAGCCAGCAGGTTTTAAATATTCAGAAAAGGTATAAAAATAATTTTCAGCAGATATTAGGAAATAATTCAGAGAGGGCAAATAAAGCATTTTCAGCAGAAAGAGGATTCAGGGATTTGTTGAAAAATGAACAAAAGAAACGGCAAATACAAAATACAAGAAAGCCGCCCAAACGAAATGGAAATAAAGGCGGTAAAAACATTTAATTAGGTGTTTTTCATAGGTTAGCAACGGCCAGCTCTTTTTAGGGCGGGCCTATTTTTTTACTGCTGGTTTTGAAAAACAGCGTTTTTTACATCATGATAAAATAAAAACGACCAATTTCCCGGATTTCCGTGTTGCCACCATTCTTGCCTTAATTGCATACTTCTCCTACCATCATAGTCATATTTCGCAATCACCTTATTTTTCATTTGCTGGAACTGTGGTGCTTCGTCTCCGCCATAAAAAATAATTTCTTCATTTTCAATGATCTTAAAAACCTGGTGAAATGGTGAATGCCCGCCGGATAAACTATACTCAATATAATCATCAATTCTCCCTGAACCATCCAGGATATTTACTTTTTCATACGCTTTTAAAAATGCCACTGTTTGTGGAATGTATGATGTGCCGGATCTTTCTGCAGCATAATCCAATTCTTTTCGTTGAACATAATAATTGGCAAAAGGAAAAGATGGTTGGAGATTGCCAAACGCATCATGGAAACAAATGCCGCCGGCATGATCCTTATGTAAATGAGATAATAAAACCTTCGTGATTTTTTCGGGTGAAATTCCGTGTTTTTCAAGGTTTACATGTATTTGCAAAATCCCATTTTTTTTAAAGCCAAGGCCCGTGTCCAATAAAATATAATCTGAATCTGTAATCACAAGGAAAGGTTGCACTTCTACAAGCAAACTGCCAACAGGTCTATGCTGTAATTCATCCTGGCCCAGATTAAATGGCTGGAAAATTTTAGTTCGGTCAACTGTAAAAACGCCTTCCGGCAAGGGAATAATTTGCATACGAGAAATGATCGTTTAAAATGTTGAATAAATTTTTTCAGCGAAGTACCATTTGCCTGTCCGCATCCAGCCGTACCAGGATAAAAATTAAAATGGTAAAAGTAAGCAATGAAGAACCACCATAACTTATCAAAGGTAAGGGTATACCTATAATAGGGAAAAGCCCAATGGTCATACAAACGTTTACAGTAATATGAAAAAATAAAATACTGGCTACACTATATGCATAAACGCGACTGAATGTACTACGTTGTCGTTCGGCTATTTTTATAATTCTTACAAGTAATATCAAGTACAGCAATAAAAATATTAAACAACCTGTAAATCCAAATGCTTCACCCAATGAGGTGAAAATAAAATCTGTATGCTGTTCCGGTACATACCTTCCTCTTGTTTGGGTTCCTTTTAAAAATCCGCTTCCCAGCAAGCCTCCTGAACCAATGGCAATTTTGCTTTGCCGTACATTATAATCATCCGGCTTATGCACCACTTTATCTTTGCTTTCCTGTTTTACGGCACTTTTATTTTGGCCGCAATCGTAGTCCTTACCCACCATGCTATATATCCGCTGGCTTTGATAACATTGGAAAACATTATTGAATATATAAGGTACAGCAACACGCTGAATGCTCACACACACAACCCAAATACCAACAATCATAACCAATAAACCCTTATCTCTTTTTACCTGCCTCCTCATAAAAAAGATTACAGCACCGGCAATAAGTGTGAGAATGATGGCGAGTAAATTGGGTTCCATAATGAGTGTAGCGACCACCAATGCGCCAAAAGAGAAACCAATAATTAAAAAAATACCTGGTAAACCTTCACGGTACATGACAATAAAAAAACTCAGGTAAACTAATGCCAGGCCGGTCTCATTTTGCATAATGGAAATTGCCGCGGGTGCCAGAACAATTGCTGCTGCAATAGCCTGAGAGCGCAGTTTTGTAAAAACCAGGTCCTGCCTTGAAATAAATTTTGAGAGTGCGAGTGCCGTAAAAATTTTACAGAGTTCTGCGGGTTGTATATTGAAACCACCACCCAATGGCAACCAGCTCCTTGAACCATTGATATTTTTTCCAAAAAAAAGTGTCGCGATCATGAGGAGGATTCCAAACAAGTATAGCAAATTCGCAAAAGCAGTGTATAATTTACTATCACTTAAAAGGATAAAAATAGCTGTGCAAATACAAATCACTACAAAAAATAATTGCTTACTATAATTGGTATCTCTTGCGTAAAAGCTTTCCAGGGTGGCATTTCCCGGTTTATATTCAACCATAAAAATGCATAAAATACCAACTGCCACCAAAGTAATATACAGTCCGATAACCAACCAATCTACTCCTTTCGATATATTTATTGAGTTCGTTTTAGCCATTGTATTTTCAGGGCTTTTTATTAATTTTCTTTTGCTGGTTGATCATATCCTGCTTAATTTTTAAAGTATCATTTGTACCCGGATCTTTTCTGTTTGGTTCGGCCTCCGGATCAAAAGTTGTTTTTTTATTTTCCAGGTTATTTTGAAAAACTGGAATGGTATCCAGGTCAATTTGCTTTGACAGCTTTTCCTGTTTGATAGAATCTTTCATATAATACCAATGCTTTATTTCCGCTGGGATCAGGTCGGCTTTTGATATCCTTTCCACTTCAGGTAGCCTGTTTGTAGCTATGGTATCATTTAAATATTTTTCCATCATCAAAGAAGCGATCGGAGCAGCCCAGGTAGCGCCATAACCTGCATTTTCTACAACAACTGCAATCGCAATTTTTGGATTTTGACGGGGCGCGAATGCAACAAATATGGAGTGATTTTTTCCGTGCGGATTTTGCGCTGTGCCGGTTTTTGCACAAATCTCCACACCAGGGATTTGAACGTTGGTGGCTGTTCCAAATTCTGTCACATCCAGCATGCCCAATTGTACCGCGTTATAATCTGAATCAGAAATATGTGTAACCGTGTGCCTTATTTTATATTTGTCCAGGTAAATAGAATCTTCGGGCTCCTGGTTTTCAATACTATCCACAAAATGTGGTACATAATAGGATCCTTTATTTGCAATGATTGCCATCAAATTCGCCATCTGCAAAGGAGTTACCAGCATCCTGTCCTGGCCTATTCCCAGGGTAAGAATATTACAACTATTCCATCTCGCAAATCCTCCAAAGTCACGATTATACTGAGCCGTATCCGGAATATTCCCTTTATCCTCACTGGGTAAATCAATTCCGGAGCGAATCCCCATACCAAAATCATTCATATATTTTTTCCAAACCAGATATCCCTGTGCAGTAGACTTATATTTTGGATTATCAATGACCATTCTGAATATCTGGGAAAAATAGGAATTACATGAATGAGCCAGCGCCAATCTCAGGTTCGCAGCATGCCCCGGATCAGAATGTGTACATTTTACTTCTTTGCCACATGAATAATATCCGCCATAACATGGAAAACCATAAGAAGGAGTAATGAGCCCTTCGTCCAGTGCAATTAAAGCACCCATGGGTTTGAAAGTAGAACCTGGAGGATATTGTCCTTTGATAGCCCTGTTAAGCAAAGGCCTTGCAGTATCCATAATTAATTGGCCAAAATTACTTCTGCGTGCAGCTCCGGAAAGTACATTAGGATCATAAGTAGGGCTTGTAGCCATTGCCAGTATGCCACCTGTTTTCGGATCGATGGCCACTACACTGCCTATTTTATTTTTAAATAATTTTTCGGCGAGTTGTTGTAATTCAACATCCATGCTCGTGTATAAATTTCTACCTGCCACAGCAAGTGTATCGTATTTTCCATTTTCATAAGAACCCTGCAATCGACTGCGATTATCTCGGATAAAATATTGTATACCACGCTGGCCCATTAATACTTTTTCGTAACTTCTTTCCAAACCGGTCATTCCAGCATAATCTCCCGGCTCATAACCATCGCTGACATGCTTTTTTAAAAACCCTGAATCCACTTCTCCCAGGTATCCCAATACACTTGCAGCTACATGATAAGGATACGTACGGATTGGTCTTTCTGTGAGTAGAAATCCTGGAAATTTATACATGTTTTCATTTAACCGCGCATACACTTCCTGGCTAACCAGTGGTGCGAAAACACTTGGTTTATAACTACTGTTTTTGATAATTGCAGTAATAATTTTTTTCCTGTATTCTGCACTGTCAATACCCAGGATATTACACAACAATGAAGTATCCAATCCCTTTGTTTCAGATGGAGTAACAATGAGATCATACATGATTGTATTTTCCAGGATTGCCCGATGCTTTTTATCATAAATAATTCCACGGTTAGGGTAAATAACTTTTCGGTATCGCGCATTATTTTCTGCCATAATCTTAAAATCAGACGAAAAAAGCTGCAGGTTCATCAACTGCACTATGATGACAAGAAAAACACCCAGAAAAATGATCTGGATAATCCTGCTCCTGGACTGATTATATACCGGCATTTTATAAAAATATTTTTTTAGTGAAAACCCTATGCAAATTTGATGAATGTAACTTTAAAAAAAGTATTTAAAAAAAACTAAATTTAAGAAATATTTCCGTGAAGTTTTATGCTGTATTTGTTTTGTATTTTGCCTTGCGGTAAAACAACATTTCCGTGATGAGAATTAATAATAAACTTAACGCTGTTGTTAGCGTAACTTTTCCTATGAAAAAAAGCAGGTCGCCAAACTGGAGCCATTCGATAAATACAAGATAAGCGTGATGTACAAAAGTGAGAATTAGAATATAAACACCATAGGGAGCAAATCCCATACTTTTTATACTGGGTTCCGCATAACTCGTACCTGAAATTTCGCGCGGCAATAAAATATTTAATATAAACGGACGCAGGTAAGCGATCAATACACAAGAGGCTGCGTGCAAGCCTGGTGTACCACTGAAATAATCCATGCATAAGCCAAAAACAAATGCAATGATTAATAATGCCGGACGCGAAATATTAAAAGGTAACCAGAGAATAAATAAAAAATATAAAATAGGTTTCAGGTATTCCTGGATTGGCGGAATCTTGTCGAGTACATAAGCCTGCAACAAAATAAAAAGTATAAAACGTATAATATTTTTTAGCAATGAACTCATGGATTGACTGCTGATTTTATTTCAAGTTGTTTTTGTTCAGTCCACATAGAATTCTCTACTAGATATGCATATTGAATGGTGAGAAAATTGGTGGCTGATTTCAGTTTTAAATTATAATATCCAGTTGATTGGTCAATAGTATTTTCAGAAATTGTACCAACCATTAAGCCTTCCGGGAAATTGCCGGAGAGGTTACTGGTGATTACGGTATCGCCGATCTTTATTTGTGCGCCTTTAGGAATTCCATGCATTTCGAGATATTGCGGATCACTTCCATCCCATTCAATGATGCCGGCATAATTAGAATGTAACATCATGGCACTGACTTTACTATTGTGATTGAGCAGGCTCATTACAATACTGTAATTGTCACTTACAGAAACAACTCTGCCTACAATACCATCGGGACCGCACACCGCCATACTTGTATTTACGCCCTGTTTTGAACCACGAAATAATGTTATATAATTGTTTTCCTGGTTCACAGAATTATTCACCACTTTGGCAGGTAAAAAAATAAATTTCCGCCCTCTTCCAAGCGTATCTTTTAGCAGCGAATCAATTCTTGAAATTTTTGTAGTATCCGGGTCGTCCAGTTGCGTTGCCAGGAGCGTGCGCAGACGACTGTTTTCAGCAGCCAGGTCTTCATTTGTTTTTTTCAAACGGAAATAATATTCCACGCCATTATACTTGCTGCTGAACCAGCCTGTCATTTCATTGGCAATCCCGGAAAAAACAGCCTGGTGTGTTTTATTGTACGTGACCAGGATAGATATGGAAATAGCCTGTAAAACCAGGAACATGAAGAAAACAAAAAACCTTTTTATAAACAAAAAAATATTGCGCATAGATGGTTAAATAAATCCTGGATATACATATTTTAGGCCATAAAAATACCGGGATTTTTTGAAGAATCCTTTAACGCATCACAAATGGATAACGCTGGTAATTTTTTAATGCCATACCAGTTCCCCGAACAACACTTTTCAATGGATCATCTGCAATATGAACGGGTAATTTTATTTTTTGACTCAATCGTTTATCTAAACCGCGTAACAATGCACCACCGCCAGTAATATAAATACCCCTGCGGTAAATGTCGCCTGCTAATTCGGGAGGTGTTGTTTCAAGTGCTTTTAAAATCGCTTCTTCTATTTTGAAAATGGATTTATCCAGGGCTTCAGCAATTTCCTGGTAGCTCACCATAATTTGTTTCGGAATACCGGTCACCAAATCCCTTCCATTTACCGGCAAGTCTTCGGGTGGATCTTCCAGGTCTTTCATGGCAGCACCAATTTGAATTTTGATTTGTTCTGCTGTTCTTTCTCCAATCAACAAACTATGATACCTGCGTAAAGCTTCCATAATATCAGCCGTAAATTCATCTCCTGCAATACGGATGGATTGATCACAAACTATACCGGCAAGTGCAATAACCGTAATGCCAGTAGTTCCGCCGCCAATATCAATGATCATATTTCCTACAGGTTCTTCTACATCAATACCAATACCGATTGCTGCTGCCATAGGTTCGTGTAAAAGATATACTTCTTTAGCGCCAGCCTGTTCTGCACTGTCCCGAACCGCTCTTTTTTCCACTTCTGTAATACTTGAAGGAATACATATCATCATTCTCCAGGTCGGCGGAAACAGAGGCCTTTTAGGATAGATCATTTTGATCATTTCCCGGATCATTAGTTCAGCGGCGTTAAAATCTGCGATCACACCATCTTTTAATGGACGAACTGTTCGAATACTTTCATGTGTTTTTTCATGCATTAGTAATGCACGTTTTCCTACAGCAATAACTTCTTTTGGATTGTTCCTGTTTAATGCAACGATTGATGGCTCATTCACCACTATTTCATCATTATGAATAATTAAGGTATTTGCAGTGCCCAAATCCATTGCAATTTCCTGTGTAAAAAAATTAAATATGCCCATTATTTTTGTGATTCCTTAAAGTGTAATTAATGCCCGCAAAGTTGTATGAAAAATTTGGAAATAACAAAGTAGATATATGCACATGATTTGTTTGGCCAAGTATTAACAACATTGAATTTTCTATTACCGGGAAAATCTGAAAGTAAATTTTTTTCTTCATAAATACACGTATTATTTTAAAAAAATTCAAAACCAATATCTTTCCTGAAATACATTCCTTCAAAATGTATTCCCGATAAAATTATTATTGACTTATCCGCAGCCGCTGAAATATTTATTCCAAAAGAAGTCACAGCCAATACCCGGCCACCATTTGAAACAATACTCCCATTTTTTTCCTGCATGGTTCCTGCGTGAAAAATAATGCTGTCAGCACATGTTTCCGCAGGTAAGTTTTTTATTTCCTTCTTTTTTTGATAAGCACCCGGGTAGCCACCACTCACCGCAACGACAGTCGCACAAGCTCTTTCATCAAATTCAATAGTTACTTTATCCAAATTATTTTCTTGCATATCGCGAAAAAGGCAAACCAGGTCATTCTTTAAAAGTGGTAAAACTACTTCCGTTTCCGGATCGCCCATCCTGCAATTATATTCTATCACAAACGGTTCTCCCTGCACATTTATTAAACCAAAAAATATAAAACCATGGTAATTTATTGCTTCTTCCTGCAATCCTTTGATGGTAGGATCAATGATGCGCAATTGAATTTTTTCAAAAAAAACTGTATCCATAAATGGCACGGGTGAAACACATCCCATGCCGCCGGTATTCGCACCTGTATTTCCTTCACCGATTTGTTTATAATCTTTTGCGTGCCCGATTACCCGGTATTGCTTACCATTGGTTAAAATAAAAACTGAAACTTCTACACCCTCTAGAAATTGCTCTACAACCACTTTTTCAGATGCATTTCCAAATTGCCTGTTCCGGATCATTTCCGTGAAAACATTTTTGGCTTCTTCCGGGTTGTCACAAATTACAACGCCTTTTCCTGCAGCCAGGCCGTCGGCTTTTAAAACTACCGGCATTGAATGTGCCTGGACATATGCCAGACCTTCATCAAAATTAGCTTCATCAAAAGTGGCGTAAGCAGCTGTTGGAATTTGATACTGCTGCATAAATTTTTTTGAAAAATCTTTACTGCCTTCCAGCTGTGCGCCTTTTGCTGACGGGCCTACAACGATAATATTTTTGAGCGCTTCATCTTTAGTATAGAAATCGTAAATACCATTTACCAGCGGTTCTTCCGGGCCTACAACAAGCATATTAATATCCTGTTGCTGGCAAAACTTTTTTTGAGCTTCAAAATCATTTACCGAAAGATCCACGTTTGTTCCATATTGCGCCGTGCCTGCATTTCCCGGAGCAATAAAAAGTTGTTTGCATAAATCACTTTGCCTGATTTTCCAGGCAAATGCATGTTCCCGTCCACCCGATCCCAGGATCAAAATATTCATACCATGTGCATTTTAAAAAAAACGAATGTAACCTCGTTTGATAAAATAAGTATTGCTATTTAAAAATTATTCCTATTTTGAGGCTTCTTTTTCTAATACATAAATAAAAACCCCATTTTTTATGAATGAAATAACTCCTAAAACCGGCAAGCACCCAAAAGCATTATATATTCTTTTTCTCACAGAAATGTGGGAGCGGTTTGCCTACTACCTGATGGTTGGAATTCTTTTATTGTATTTAATAGATACACAAACCGGAGGTAAAGGAATGTCTCAAAAAATGGGTGCCGATGTAGTGGGAAGTTTTATTGCTTTGGTGTATCTTACTCCATTTATTGGCGGTTTAATTGCTGACCGTTATTTAGGCTATATCAAATCAATTTTCATAGGTGGTTCAATTATGGCCCTGGGTTATTTTGGTCTTTCATTTCCCGGTAATACTGCTTTATATATATCTCTTACAATGATTATTGTGGGCAATGGATTTTTTAAACCAAATATTTCCACTTTACTTGGAAATATTTATAATAGGGAAGATTTAAAGCCACTAAAAGATAATGCATATAATATCTTTTATATGGGTATAAATATCGGGGCGTTTATTTGCAATTTTGTGGCAGCATATTTAAGGAATACTTATGGTTGGGGTTATGCATTTGCAGCGGCGGGTGTTGGACTTATAATTGGCCTTATCACACTGGCAAGCCAATTAAAACATGTGAAGATGGGTGAAGTAAAAAAGGAAAAACGCCCGGAAGATATGCCTATGAGTAAAATTTTTGGATATGTTTTCTTACCAGCGATCATTGCTGCAATTATCGGTTGGATAGTGCCCACACAAGTTTTCGGCACAACAATCATGGGAAGCCAATCCAATGATGCTTTTATTTTTGCTTGTATACCGATCATTGCATTTTATATTTCATTGTATGTAAAAGCAGTAGGCCAGGATAAAAAAGGCATTGGGTCACTCTTATTTATCTTTGCAATATCTATAATTTTCTGGACCATTTACAATCAAAACTCAACAGGACTAACACTCTGGGCGCAAAAACATACGGATAGAACCATAGCTCCATCCATGGAAAAAGTTGTAGGCTCTTTGGGCTTTTTACAAACAGTGAGCGATACACCACGTATGGTGGATAAAGTAGATGAAAATTTTGTGAATGTAAAAGACTCAGCGCCTGTGGCAGAATACCTGGGTGGAAACCTTGTAAAGTTAAGCGATGGAAATTTGGCGGATAGTTCATCCCGTGTAGTTCAGGTAATGGGCCCTGATCCATATTTTAATAATGTACCAAAAAATGAATGGCCACCATCCGGAAGTGAAAAGGTAGCGAATACAGAGCTGTTTCAGTCTATAAACCCCTTATTTATTGTATTACTGACTTTATGCCTGGTGCCGTTTTTTGATTATTTGAGAAAAAGGAATAAAGAACCAAGTACTGCTTCAAAATTTGGAATGGCCTTATTCATTTCTGGTCTATCATCACTGGTAATGGTTTTCGCGATCATGTCAGTACACTCAGTTTACCTGGAAAAAACATCGCCATATTGGCTATGGGGAACATATTTCGTATTCACAGTGAGTGAAATATTATTAAGCCCGATCGGTTTATCTTTTGTGTCCAAATTAGCGCCTTCTCGATTGACCGCATTGATGATGGGCGGATGGTTTTTATCCACTTCAATTGGTGGTAAAATTGCCGGTGTGATGACCAGTTTCTGGGATGATTTTACCGATAAAAAAATGTTTTTCCTAATCCTGGTGATCTCTGCATTTATAGGCGGCATATTAATTTTCTCCAGGTTAAAATCCCTCAACAGGATCGTAAAAGACAAAACCGGTTCGGCATAAATTTTTATTAAAAAGATAGCGGCATATCAAAATGCTGCTATCTTTTTTTAGCAAACTAACGACCAAAATATTTTTCTCCAAACTCCCACTTATGTCAGAAAAAAAAGTATTCAAACCATTTGTTTCTCCCGGAACGATAATGAAAGAATTCAGCCTGAAAGCTATTGTCACAGGCTGTATCATGGGTTGTTTATTTGGCGCTGCCAATGTTTACCTCGCATTGCGCGCAGGTCTTACTGTGAGTGCATCAATTCCTATTGCAGTTATAGCCATTACAATTGGCAGACGCTTACTCAAAACGACAATTTTAGAAAATAATATTATTCAAACGACGGGATCAGCAAGTGAAAGTATTGCATCCGGTGTGGCGTTTACCTTGCCGGGATTTTTATTTTTGTCTATGGGTGCAGACGGGCAAAGCGTGGGTGCAGGATTTTTTAATTATATGACCATTTTAGTACTGGCAATTTTTGGTGGTTTACTGGGTACATTAATGATGATTCCTTTGCGTAAATCATTAATTGTAAAAGAGCATGGAGTGTTGCCTTACCCGGAGGGAACTGCTTGTGCAGCTGTACTGAAAGCCGGTGAAAAAGGCGGAGATATTGCGAAGACTGCTTTCTGGGGCGTAGGCATTGCATTGATTTATGCGTTCATGCAAAAAATCCTGCACGTAATTTCTGAAGTTCCGGAATACACAACCAGCCTCACGAATAAATATTTTCCCGCTGCTAAGATCAGTGGAGAAATAACGCCGGAATATTTGGGCGTTGGTTATATCATAGGGCTGCGCATTAGCGGTGCTCTCGTGGCAGGTGGAGTTTTAAGCTGGCTGGTACTGAATCCTTTGTTGGCAACGCTGATGGTACATGATCAGACTATGATCGCTGCACAATTGGTAAAATTGGGCTACCTGAAAGATCTTGCAACTGCTGGCGGGCCGGGCAACTGGGATCCTGTAACGCATCTTTTTGGAGATTCGTCACAGGCATTATACCGAGCATACATTCGCCAGATCGGTGCAGGCGCTGTGGCTGCGGGCGGTTTTATTACTTTAATGAAAACCATTCCTACTATTATCACTTCTTTTAAAGAAAGTATTGGTTCTGTAAAAAACAGGGATAACAAAGTGGCCACTTCACGCACTGAAAAAGACCTCAATATTAAAGTGGTTTTATATGGAAGTTTACTCCTCGTTTTATTAATGGCATTCATCCCGATGATACCCGGAGATTCCATTCTAAGTAAATTATTATTAGGTGTGTTAGTGGTTGTTTTCGGGGCATTCTTTGTTACTGTTTCTTCGCGTATTGTTGGGATTATTGGTGCGAGTAATAACCCGATCAGCGGTATGACCATTGCGACTATTATGGCAACCTGCCTGGTATTTATTGGTATTGGCTGGACGGGAAAAACTTTTGAACCAATGGTCTTGGTTGTTGGTGGAATGATTTGTATTGCAGCCGCAAACGCGGGTGCAACTTCGCAGGATTTAAAAACAGGCTATATTATTGGCGCAACGCCAAAGAGTCAGCAGATCGCTTTATTTATTGGTGCTATCGTTTCTTCTTTGGTCATTGGCTTAACTATTAAAGTTTTGGATACGCCCACTTCCGATATGATACAGCAAGGGTTTACACATGCTATCGGCACAGATAAATTTCCTGCACCACAAGCAACACTGATGGCTACTTTGATAAAAGGTATTTTATCTTTTAACCTGGACTGGCAATTTGTTTTTGTAGGCGTTGCACTTGCAGTAGTAATGGAATTGTGTGGCGTGAATTCTCTGAGCTTTGCAGTAGGCGCTTACCTGCCTTTAAGTACAACGTTACCAATATTCGCGGGCGGTGCATTGCGTGGTTTGGTTGACTGGAAGAAAAAGAAAAAAGGTGAAGTGGTTACGGAAGATGATTTGGGGAAAGGAAATTTATTTGCCACAGGCCTTGTCGCGGGTGGCGCATTGGCGGGCGTCGTCGTAGCATTACTCATTGCAGGCAGTGAAACGATTGCCAAAAAATTAGAAACAATCAATTTGGAATTGAGAATGGAAGACTGGCTAACGCCGGGCGTTTACCAGTGGATCGGTGTGATTGCGTTTTTAACGCTGGCAATTATATTATACAGGATTGCTATGAAGAAAGATTCTTCTGAGATTGAAGGAATACTGGAAGAAGATGAAGCGATAAGTATCAGATAAATAATTTTTTATATAAAACTCATTTATCTTTTTCTAAGCCTTTAGTATAAATGGACATGCCATTTTCATAGTATTGATCGATAGAAAAATATTTTTCAAAAACCATTTCCATTTTTTTATCTACTATTTTTCTATCGGCAGATATGATTTCATGGATGGCGGCAACCCAGGCTGCAGGTTCATAATTCTGCATCACGAAGCGAGGTAATTCTTCTTTTATTTGAGCAGACACTTCGCCCGTCTCATATGCAAGAAAAGGTAATTTTTTTGCCAGGTATTCAATTAAAACCAATGGCCCTGTCTCCGATTTAGAGGTGTGCAATGCAAGGTCAAATTGATTTAAGATCGGTTGAATATTGTAACAATCATGCATGAACCTCACTTGCTTTTCCAACCCGTAAATGATGATTTTATTTTTTATGTAATTAAAATATTTTTTATCCACTACACAACCAATAATTGTAAGCTCATAATTTTCAAATAATTGTTTTTTTAATTCATTCAAAATTTCCAGCGCAAATTCAATATTTTTTATTGTTGAAATATTTCCGGTCATCACGATTCGAACAATATCATTTTGCTTTTCTCCGGGAGCAATATCAATCAAATGCGGTACAATAATATTGGGTAAAAGGAATGCATTTTTATCCGTGGACAATTTGTTTTTGATAGCCCAGTCACGCACGTAATTTGAAACGCAAATCATTTGTGTTTTTGGGTAAATCGCTCGCCGGTGCCAGCTTATTTTTTCAAAATAAAAATGCTCATGAAAAAAAATGGGTTTATTCAGCCGGAATAATTTTGAAGCCAGCCATACATACCGCAGGTTATGGGAAGAATGCACATGAATGACATCATAATTCTTTAAAATTTTTACCAATCTGTACATGGCAAAAGGGTTCCATTTCCATTTCCTGCGAACATCAAAATATGCAACATTTTCATTTATATCTTTTGCTAAAATCCCGGGAGCCACAGTAGTTACAACGGAAGAATGATGGCCTTTTTCATGCAGAATATTGGCCCAGTTTACCAGCACACGTTCCGCACCTCCAGCTTTTAGCTGGTCAATAACCTGTACAACGGAGATTTTCTTTTCCTGCATGTTGTTTAATAGAATGAAATTAAAGGAAATTTGTAAGAAAAGACCGCGCCAAAAAATTTCTCCAAAAAATACTAAAAATATTAGTGTTTATAAATAAAATACATTAGTTTTACATCCTGTTTATATTTGATCAGTAAAGAAAATAATATGAGTAATACAGAGAAATTAAAAGCCTTAAAACTAACTATTGACAAAATAGATAAGGACTATGGAAAGGGCAGTGTAATGATGATGAATGAAAAAGGTGTGCGCCAGGTGGAAGTTGTTTCTACCGGTTCTATTGGCCTGGACGTGGCATTGGGTGTTGGCGGAATTCCGCGTGGCCGTGTGGTGGAAATTTATGGCCCGGAATCCAGTGGTAAAACAACTATTGCTATTCATATTATTGCAGAAGCGCAAAAGAAAGGCGGTATCTGCGCAATCATAGATGCGGAGCATGCATTTGATAATTCTTACGCTCAAAAGTTAGGCGTAGACATTGATAATTTGTTGATCTCTCAACCGGATTATGGAGAACAGGCTTTAGAGATTGCTGACCGTTTGATACTTTCCGGTGCTTTGGATGTGGTGGTGATAGATTCAGTTGCGGCGCTGGTTCCGAAAGGAGAACTGGAAGGCGAAATGGGTGACAGTAAAATGGGTATGCAAGCCAGGCTGATGAGCCAGGCATTGCGGAAATTGACTGCAACAATTAATAAGACAAATACAATCTGTATTTTCATCAACCAGTTGCGGGAAAAGATCGGGGTCATGTTTGGTAACCCGGAAACTACAACCGGTGGTAATGCCTTAAAATTTTATGCTTCCGTGCGATTGGATATTCGCCGTATGTCGCAGATCAAAGATGGTGACGCAGCTATCGGAAATCATGTGAAAGTGAAAGTGGTGAAGAACAAAGTAGCGCCACCTTTCCGCTTTGCGGAGTTTGATATTATTTTTGGAGAAGGCATCAGTAAGATCGGTGAAATCATAGATATGGGAGTAGAACTGGGCATCATTCAAAAAAGTGGAAGCTGGTTTAGTTATGATAATAATAAACTCGGGCAGGGGAGGGAAACAGTGAAAGAATTATTACGTGATAATCCGGGAATGGCTGATGAGATAGAAAAAAAGATCCGCGCGAAAATTAAGGGTGAAGATATTATTGCCGCGGTTCCGCCGGTAAAAGCAGAGAAATAAAAAAATTGGTTATAAGTACCGGGCCGTCCTGAAAAGGACGGCTCTTTTTTTTTGGAAAATAGGTGATGATAATGGAGTACTTATTAAATAACTATTTATAAATTTCTCTGTTTCATTTTTTTAAAACATACCTCCATTTTCATCAATAATTTTCCGCTTACCTTTACCCAAAATTTCTACGGATGAAACGTTTATCAATGCCCTTGCGCATTTCCATCTTTATTTTCCTGGTTTCTACATTTGTAAATGCCACGGTTTCCACAGCGCATATCCTGGCTGATACGGATTATACCTTTGTCAACATTCTAAAAACATTTTTATTCACGCTGGAAATGAGCGCCTGGCTTTTTGTGCCTGCTTCCTTTGTCATTTTTTTAATAGCCAGTTTTTATAAAAAATTCAATCGTGCGGGTTTATTCTGGCTGATGTTGTTTGCCGGCATTGGCGTTACCGTACTTTTTTACAGCATTTTCAGAGAAGTGTTTGCCCGCTATTCTTCCTCACCGGAAATTTTTGCTGCTATCGCCACCTTTTCAGTACTGGTCAGTACGACTTCGCAATATGATCATTTTATGAATTATCTTAGGATTCCGGAGAAAGAAGAAATGCGCGAATTCGCGGGATAAAATTTTATCAAAGATTTTCCATTCCTAAAATGGCTGTTAAATAATACCCGGAAAATCAATGCCGGGTGAATTGTTTTTGCCATCAATTTTCTTTAGCATATATTACAGCAATGTCCGCATATAAAACTTATAATAATTTTCGTCAGCGATTTTTTTCCCTGGGATTTATACTTGCGATATCGATGCTAGCGCAGTTTTCTTTTTCACAAAAAGTTTTATCCATTCATGTTGATGGCGCAATCAACCCGGCTTCTGCAGAATATATTCACAATGGAATTGAGGAGGCTAAAAAGATGAATGCGGCCTGCCTTATTATTCATTTAAATACACCCGGCGGTTTACTGGATGCAACGCGTAAAATTGTGGGAGATATTTTTCAATCTACCGTTCCGGTCGTGGTATATGTTTCGCCGGAGGGAACTAGAGCTGCATCTGCGGGGGTCTTTATTACGATGGCGGCAAATATTTCCGCGATGGCAATGGGTACAAATATTGGCGCCGCGCATCCTGTAGCCATGCAGGGAAATATGGATTCTATTATGAATATGAAAGTCACCAATGATGCAGTCGCTTTTATCCGGACCATTGCTGAAAAAAGAGGCCGCAATGTAGACTGGGCAGAAGATGCAGTGCGAAATAGTGTTTCTATTACAGAACAGGAAGCGCTGCAAAATAATGTGATTGACCTTGTTGCCGTGGATGATAATGATCTATTAAGATTGCTCGACGGAAGAGAAGTGAAATTAGCAAGTGGTACAAAAATTTTGCATACAAAAGGTGCCGAGTTCGTTCAAAATGAAATGGGATTTTTTGCAAAAGTGCTGGACAAAATGAGTGATCCCAATATTGCATATTTACTGATGATGCTAGGTTTTTATGGGATCTTATTTGAACTGTTTAGTCCGGGTGCAATATTCCCTGGTATTGCTGGTGTGATATCACTGATTTTAGGATTTTATGCCATGAGTATGTTGCCTGTAAATTATGCCGGTATTGCGTTGATCATTTTTGGGATCGCATTATTTTTATTGGAAATAAAAATTACCAGTCATGGCCTGCTCACGATCGGCGGAATTATTTCTGTGCTAATCGGATCTATGATTTTATTCCGCAGCAGCCCGGTTGAAAATATAGCTTCACTTTCCTGGACAGTAATTCTTTCTACTACGGGTGTGACCGCATTATTTTTTCTTTTTGTTGTTGGAATTGGTTTAAAAGCTTTGAAATCCAAACCCGCATCAGGTGCTTCGGCGATCATTGGCAAAACAGCGCAAACTATCTCCCAGCTTGATCCGGATGGATTGGTGAAAATGATGGGCGAAACCTGGAAGGCTTCTTCATTAACAGGTTCAATTAATATTGACGAGAAAGTAGTGGTAAAAGATATGAAAGGATTTACTTTGTTTGTTGAACCTTTTACAGAAAACATGAATTAAATATTTATACATAAAAAACAAAAAACATGGAACAATTACCGATTGGCCTGATCATTATCATAGTCATTGTATTATACATTTTAGCGAGCTCCATTCGCATTTTAAGAGAATATGAACGTGGCGTTGTATTTCGCCTTGGGCGAGTATTAAACCAAGGTGCAAAAGGTCCCGGCCTTATTCTGCTTGTACCAATCATTGATAAAATGGTGAAGGTAAGTTTGCGTACAGTGGTCATGGATGTACCACCACAGGATGTGATCACACAGGATAACGTGTCTATTAAAGTTAATGCAGTTATATATTTCCGAGTAATCGATCCGCAAAAAGCGATCATTGAAATTGAAAATTTTTTGGTGGGTACTTCGCAACTTTCTCAAACAACTTTACGAAGTGTATTGGGACAATCAGAGCTGGATGATATTTT
>JBBRSI010000005.1:0-60101 GCA_038245585.1 Chitinophagales bacterium | reverse complement strand
GTATCGAGATGAAATTGAATAATTTGGGGACGGTGATTTTAAGATAAGCGACCAAGAATATTTTTATTTCAGTAGATTTTTTATCTCATTTAATTTCATCAACGCTTCCACAGGTGTGAGGCGATTGATATCAAGGGCGTTTAAAGTATCGCGCATTTTTTCAAAAACTTCTGTATGTGCATCAAAGATGGAAAGTTGCACTTGTGGCGCAGATAACTTTTTAATATTCGTGGAAAGATCATTTTGTTTTACTTCGCCATTTTCATGTACATGTTTTTCTTCCAGTTGTTTTAAAATTTCATTGGAACGCTCTATCAATGTCGGTGGCAGGCCGGCCATTTTTGCTACATGAATACCAAAACTATGTGTGCTTCCGCCCGCTGTAAGTTTTCTTAAAAAGATAATTTTATTGCCCGCTTCCTGGTGGGAAATATGAAAGTTTTTTACACGTATTAATTTTTCTTCCAGTTCATTCAGTTCATGATAATGCGTGGCAAAAAGTGTCTTGGGTGCAAAGGGAGAATGATGCAAATATTCCACGATACTCCAGGCAATAGATATGCCATCATAGGTAGATGTGCCGCGGCCAATTTCATCCAATAAAATCAAACTTCTTTGCGAAATATTATTGATGATACTGGCAGTTTCATTCATCTCCACCATGAATGTACTTTCACCGCCACTTAAATTATCATTCGCACCAACGCGCGTAAAAATTTTATCTGTTAGCGGAATGCGCGCTTCAGCAGCCGGCACAAAACTTCCGATATGCGCCATCAATGTGATCAATGCAGTTTGCCGCAGCAAGGCACTTTTACCACTCATATTTGGCCCGGTAAGAATAATTATTTGACAAGATTCAGGATCGAGAAAAATATCATTTGAAATATATGCTTCACCGGGTGGCAAACCTCTTTCAATAACAGGATGACGGCTTTCTTTTAATTCCAATTCCAGGCCTTCATGCAACACCGGTTTTTTATAAAAATATTGAAGCGCATTTCCTGCAAAACAAGCAATGCAATCGATCATGGCAAGTATGTGGCCATTCACTTGAATCGCCTGCATATAATCCTGCAAAGCCATCATGAGCTGATCATACACTTGTAATTCTATCGCTAAAATTTTCTCTTCCGCACCGGTAATTTTTTCTTCATATTCTTTTAATTCCGGTGTGATATATCTTTCCGCATTAGCGAGTGTTTGTTTGCGGATCCAGGTATCCGGTACTTTACTTTTTTGAGAATTGGTCACTTCCAGGTAATAGCCAAACACATTATTAAAACTGATCTTTAAAGTATTTATTCCTGTAGCTTCGGCTTCCCGTTGTTGCAATTTTACGAGGTAATTTTTTCCACCCATCGCAATTTCCCGAAGGGTATCTAAATCACCATGAATGCCATCATTGATCAGTCCTCCCTTATATGCAACTGCCGGCGGATTTTCTTTGATCTCTTTAATAATTTTTTCTGCGATCAGGTGGCATGGATTAAGTGCATCGCCAAGTCTTTGTAAATATTCGCTGGATGCATGGGCAAATAAATTTTTAAGCTCGCCGGTAACATGCAGGCTTTTCGACAATTGCATCATTTCACGCGGTGAAATTTTTTTCATAGAAATTTTACTCACCAATCTTTCCATATCGCCGCATTGTTTCAACTGGTGAATAATTTGTTTGCGCAGTTCTGTTTCAATTACTAAAAATTCCACCGCATCGAGGCGTTCATTAATTTTTTGAATATCTTTCAAAGGCAATACAATCCAGCGTTTCAGCAGGCGTGCACCCATTGGCGTAATTGTATTATCCAGTGTTTTTAATAAACAATTTCCGGCATTATAGCCTTCCGGAAGAATTTCCAAATTGCGAATTGTAAAGCGGTCCATCCACACATGATCATCCTGTTCCAGTCTTTGAATGGATGAAATATGTTGCAGGTGCGGATGTTCGGTTTCTTTCAGATAATGAAGGATCGCACCGGCGGCCATGATGCCGCTTTGCATATTTTCAATACCAAAACCTTTGAGAGAATGTGTTTGAAAATGTTTGAGTAAAATTTCTGATGTATAATTGGATTCAAAGATCCAGCTATCCAGTGTATAGGTATAAAATTTTACACCGAAAAGTTCTTTGAATTTTTTAAGCATATTGCGTTGCAGGATCACTTCAGAAGGTTTCAGGCTTTGCAATAATTTATCAATATATTCTTCGTTGCCTTCTGCCACCAAAAATTCCCCGGTGGTAATATCAAGTAATGCGAGGCCATTTTTATTTTCTTCCAAATGCACACATGCCAAAAAATTATTACTGTTATGTTCGAGCAATTTATCATTGGTTGCAATTCCCGGCGTAACCATTTCTGTAACGCCTCTTTTAATGATTCCCTTCGCCAGTTTGGGATCTTCGAGCTGATCACAAATTGCGACGCGGTAACCGGCTTTTACCAATTTATGCAAATACGTATCCAATGCGTGATGCGGAAACCCCGCTAACTCATTCGTGGTATCAGAATTATTATTTCTTTTAGTGAGTGTAATGCCCAATACTTTTGAAGCAATGATGGCATCACTGCCAAAAGTTTCATAGAAATCACCCACGCGAAACAATAAAATAGCGTCGGGGTATTTTTGTTTAATGGCCTTATGTTGCTTCATTAAAGGAGTATCTGCGAAAGATTTTGCCATGGGCACAAATATATACAGCAGCAGTCAGGAATAAAACACCCGTGGGCGTTTGTGGAGAATTTTTCAAAAACAATCCCGCTTTTTTAACAAAGGAATTTTTTTCTTTCAGTTTGCTTGCCTGTATTTTAATTAACTTTGCGGTATAAAATTCCAGCTATGAAGAAAATGCATATCGTGGCTTTGGTATTAATAGCCGTTGCTATAGCTACACTCATCAGTTTTATGGGCGACGTTACTTCTTATGATACGATCGCTTCTGCAAAAAACAAACCCGGAAAACATGTGAACCTTGTAGCATCATTGGACAAGACGAAGCCTTTGATTTATGATCCCGTAAAAGATCCGAATTACCTGAAATTCACAGCTATTGATACGCTTGGAAATTCCATTGATGTAGTTTACCATAATAGCATTCCTACGGATATGCAAAAAAGTGAACGCCTGGTTTTAAAAGGTTATGTAGAAAATGGCACTTTTGAATGCAAAGAAATACTATTGAAATGCCCGAGTAAGTATAAAGATGATATGAACGAAACGCAAAAAAATATCAATGCAGGCAATAATGGATATGGGCAGGATGAAAAAACTGCTACTTCTGCTGAAACCAAAAAGCCTTATTAAAAATGACTTATCCAGGTGAACATCTACTGCCCGGCCAGATCGGGCATTTTCTTGCTATTTTATCGCTGGTCTCTTCAGCGGTCGCAACTATTTCTTATTTCAAATCAAATAAGGCGATTAATCCAACCGAAAAAAATAGTTGGCTGAAATTAGCAAGGCTTTCGTTTTTAGTTCAATCGGTTTGTGTGCTTGGCGTTTTTATTTCGCTTTATTATATTATTTCCAATCATTACCACGAATATTTCTATGCCTGGAATCATTCTTCCAGGTCATTGCAAAAAGAATATTTACTGGCGAGTTTCTGGGAAGGCCAGGAAGGTTCCTTTATGCTTTGGAGTTTTTGGAATATGGTCCTTGGCTGGATGTTTATCTGGCGCACCCGCAAATGGGAAGCGCCTGTAATGACGATCGTTTCATTTGCGCAGTTTTGCATAGCAACTATGCTCATCGGCATCTATTTCTTTGGGGTAAAAATTGGTAGCAATCCATTTATTTTATTCCGCGAGCAAATGCCGGGATTACCCATTTTTTCATCTCCAAATTACCTGACATTACCGAAGATATTTGCAGGAAATGATTTGAATGCATTACTCCAGAATTATTGGATGGTGATACATCCGCCCGTTTTATTTCTCGGCTTTGCTTCAACAATAATCCCGTTTGGTTTTGCTTATGCAGGCCTTATTAATAAAGATCATAGCTGGGTAAAATCTTCATTGCCATGGGCATTATTTTCTGCTGCAGTACTTGGTACAGGTGTTATGATGGGGGCGGCCTGGGCTTATGAAAGTCTTTCCTTTGGTGGTTATTGGGCCTGGGATCCTGTGGAAAATGCATCACTCGTTCCCTGGCTTATTCTCGTTGCAGGTTTACATGCAAATCTTATTTTCAACCATAGTGGATATTCATTAAGGAGTACTTATTTATTTTACATACTCAGCTTTTCATTTGTCTTATATTCCACATTTCTCACACGCAGTGGCGTACTTGGAGACACATCTGTACACGCTTTCACCGGTGCTGACATGACCACGCAATTGCTTTTATTTGTGCTTGTATTTCTGCTCCCGCTCTTATTTTTATTTTTTAAAAACAAGAAAAATATTCCGGCCATACGAAGAGAGGAGAATATGTACAGCCGCGAGTTTTGGATGTTCATCGGATCACTCGTTTTATTTTTATCCGCAATCATTATTTCCTCCAAAACTTCCCTGCCTGTTGTCAATAAAGTTTTTGGTACCAACTTCGCGCCGCCGGTGGATGTAGAATTTGGTTATAACCAGGTGCTCGTTTTTATTGCTATGATCATTGGCATTTTAACTGCCGTTACGCAATATTTAAAATACAAGGAAACAAAGCCCGCTTATTTTGGTAAAAAAATTCTTGCACCAACAATCATCTCTTTACTTTTTACTATTGCAATTATTGTTTGGGGAAATGTACATTATGATAAACATGGCCCCGGATTTCTGGCTGCCATTTACCTCGCTATTTTTGGCGCTGTATATGGCGTTGTAGCAAATGCAATGTATGTCTGGACAAATTTAAAAGGCAAAATTGCTTCTTTCGGCGCATCTGTGGCGCATGTTGGTTTCATGCTATTTTTATTCGGCGTGTTGATTTCTTCCAGCAAAAAAGAAACGCTGAGTATGAACACCACTGGAATTAATATTTTCAAAAAAACGGCGAATGAAGATCCCGCAGAAAATATTACATTGTTTAAAAATGTGCGCACGGATATGGGGAAATATGATGTCACTTACCTGCGTGATACCGTCAATAATTTTGACCGCAAAAAATATTTTGAATTAAAGTTTGAGAAAAAAGATAATGGTGAAATTTTTTATCTCTACCCTGATGCGTTAAAAAATAATAAAGGCGCGGAAGGATTTTCAGCCAATCCCGATAAAAAACATTATCTCACAAAAGATATTTTTGTCTACGTCACTTCCTGGCTGGAAGGCGATAAGGCAGATACAACAGCCTATGCGCCTGTCACGATGAAAGTAGGTGATACCTCGTTTTATACCAATGGAATGCTTACGCTGGATCATGTAGATGTGAATCCAGCTTCTCCGCGTGTGCCTGTTACCGCGGGTGAAACTTCCATGCAGCTCAATATGACCGTAATCACGAAAGAAGGTGTGACTTACCAGGCAAGACCTGAAATAATCATTCGTGGCGGTAATTACATTGAAAATATTCCTGACACAGTTTTAGCCCAAAGCCTGATCGTCAAATTCAATAAGATCATTGATGAAAAAACAGGTGAACTGGAAATTGGCGTGAAAGAAAGTAAACGCATGAATGATCTCATGACGTTGAAAGTATATGAGTTTCCATTTATCACACTTGTCTGGCTGGGAATAATACTGATGGTCATTGGCCTATTAATGAGTGCCTGGCAGCGGGTGAAAAAACTGCGTCGTTTGAAAAATTAAAAATAACAATTTTATAGGGTTACTTTTATCGGGTAAAACGTATTTCTACTCATAGCCTCTTTATATTTAAATATGCGTTTCCCGGTACAAATACATATCCGTTATTTTATATGCGCATTCATTTTTTTATTTGTAAAAATAAATAATGTGTCTGCCCAAAACGGCCATGGTATTTACGATACCATTATTGTACAAGGCTGCATTGAAGACAATGGAGATACCATTCCCTGCGGATTTTTAGATCCTGTTTCCGTCCAAACAAAAATGTCTCAAAAATGGAAAGACTATTATGCAAAATGGGACAGGCTGCGCAATGCGATATATGTGACATATCCATACGCAAAACAAGCCGGTGCCGTGATGAATGACATCAACCGCCAATTAGTAAATGTGACCGATAAAAAGGAGAGAAAAAAAATCATCATTTCGAGGGAGCATGATTTGAAAACGAAATTCGCTGATAAGCTCACGCAACTTTCGGTATACCAGGGAAAAGTTTTAATGAAATTGATATACCGTGAAACGGGTAATAACTGTTATGAAATCATTGATGATTATAAAGGTCATTTTAATGCAACATTCTGGCAAACCATTGCCATAATCTTCGGCTCAAACCTGCGCCAGAATTACAATCCATCCGGTGATGATGCTGCTATGGAAGCCATTGTGCAGGACGTAGAAAGAATGTATGGGCTGCGCAAATAAGCAAGACAAATATTTTTTTATTTTCATACATTCATTTTTCAATTTTATTTTTACAAGTATGGTTGAAATTTTTATTCATATCACTCATTTCAAATTCTAATAAATTTATTTTTATGAAAGCAGACATACTTGCCTTTGGTGTTCATCCCGATGATGTGGAACTGGGATGTGCGGGTACACTGATTGCGTCTATTGCGCAGGGAAAAAAAGTAGTGGTCATAGATCTTACAGCGGGAGAACTCGGCACACGCGGGACTGCGGCCACTCGAAAAAAAGAAGCAGCTGCGGCAGCGAAAATGATGGGCGTTCACAAACGGGAAAACCTTGGAATGGCAGATGGTTTTTTTAAACATGATGATAAAAATGTTTTGAAAATTATACAGGTGATCCGTAGATACAGGCCCGAAATTATTTTATGCAATGCGCCGGACGACCGGCATCCCGATCATGGCAGGAGCGCTAAAATGGTTTCAGATGCATCTTTTCTTTCAGGTCTTAGAAAAATTGAAACACGTGATGAAAAGAAAAGCCAAGCAGCATGGCGCGCACCTTACACTTTTCATTATATACAGGACCGCTATATTAAACCGGATTTCCTGTTTGATATTTCGGCTTATCATGAGCAAAAATTAAAAGCCATTCTTTGTTATGAAACGCAGTTTAATTCGAAGGATACAAAAGAACCAGCGACTTATATTTCCTCTCCTGATTTTTTTGAAAGTGTAAAAGCGCGCGCTTTGATGTTGGGAAAAAAAATAGGCGTCCATTACGCAGAAGGCTATATTTCACAAAAAATGCTGGGAATAGAAAATTTTGATGTATTTATCAGCAGGGAAACATGATGTTTATCATGTTAACGAGTATTATCTTAATATTGGCTGATTTCCCGCCAAAATGATGCATCTTTGCATCCTTTTTTATATCTTAATTTTTTTTATGAACACTCCAAAGTTTTTGGTTGCGAAACAATCCTTCCATTCAGAATTAAAAAAACGCATTAACGATTATTTTCAGCAAACAGGCAAATCGACAACTGGTAATACGAATCTTTGGATTAAGGCAATCATATTGGTAAGTTCATATATTGTTGTGTATGTGCACCTTGTTTTTTTTACACCGGATACTTTATGGGCATTACTTGAATGTGGATTATTAGGCATTCTTACAGCTGCAATTGGCTTTAATATTATGCATGATGGCGCGCATGGAAGTTTCAGTAATTATCCAATTTTGAATAAAGTAGCGGCTGTAACACTGGGCGTTTTGGGTGGCAGTCATTTTATGTGGAATGTAAAACATAATATTATTCACCATGCCTATACAAATATTGATGGCATAGATGATGATATAGATGCGAAACCATTTTTAAGAATGGCATCTACACAGAAAAAATACAAACTGCATAAATACCAGCATTTATACTTTTGGTTCTTATATAGCTTCCTTTATATTTATTGGATATTCTTATCCGATTACCGTAAATATTTTGCACAAAAAATCGGTGATATGCCGTTGAAGAAAATGAAAACACGTGATCATTTTTATTTCTGGTTTTATAAAGTGATTGCCTATTCTTTATTCTTCGTATTGCCTATGATCATGGTCGGTGTAGTTCCGGTAATCATTGGATTTTTAGTTAATGCAGTTGTTGCAGGTTTTATCTTAAGCATTGTTTTCCAACTGGCGCATACAGTGGAACACACTCAGTTCCCGGTGGCTGATGCGACTACTGGTAATTTTGCAGATGAATGGGCCATTCACCAATTGAAAACGACAGCTAATTTTGCTACTAAAAATCCGGTTATTTCCTGGTTTGTAGGCGGACTCAATTTCCAGATAGAACATCATTTATTCCCTAAAATCTCCCATGTACATTATCCGCGGATCAGCAAGATCATCAAACAGGCTTGCAAAGAATATGGAGTAACGTATGTTGAATATCCATTGATGATACAGGCAGTGGCATCACATGTTGCATTTTTGCGCGATATGGGAAGAAGAAATTAATTTCCTGCCTGCTTTTCTGAACTTTTAATTCCTTCCTTTATTAAGTGATCAGATTGAAGTAATTTTGCTTACTCAAAAATTCTTTTCCTATGCAGTTTACGCTTTCTGAAGAACAATTAATGATTCAACAAGCCGCCCGCGATTTTGCAATTAATGAATGCCTTCCCGGTGTGATAGAAAGAGATGAAAAGCAAAAATTTCCGTACGATCAAATAATGAAACTGGCTGATTTAGGTTTCATGGGTCTCATGATTAAACCCGAATATGGTGGTGCGGGCATGGATAATATAAGCTATACCATAGCCATGGAAGAGCTCAGCAAAATTGATGCAAGTGTTTCTGTTTGCATGAGTGTTAACAACAGCCTTGTTTGCTGGGGTATCCAGGAATATGCTTCAGAAGAACAAAAACAAAAATATTTAGTGCCTTTGGCGCAAGGGAAAAAAGACGGTGAATTATATATTGGTGCGTTCTTATTGAGTGAACCGGAAGCGGGCAGTGATGCCAGCAGTCAGCGTACTACAGCAGAAGATAAAGGTGATCATTACATTTTAAATGGCACTAAAAACTGGATCACCAATGGAAATAGTGCAAGTGTTTATTTAGTAATTGCCCAAACCGATGCATCCAAAGGTTCACATGGTATCAATGTATTTATTGTAGAAAAAAACTGGCCTGGCGTGACCGTTGGTGCAAAGGAAAATAAATTAGGTATCCGTGGCAGCGACACACATTCGATTCTTTTCAATGATGTAAAAGTGCCCAAAGAAAACCGCATCGGCAAAGATGGCTTCGGATTTACTTTTGCCATGAAAACACTTGCCGGGGGCCGCATTGGTATTGCATCACAGGCACTGGGTATTGCAGCCGGCGCTTATGAATTTTCCCTTAAATATTCCAAAGAAAGAAAAGCATTCGGAAAAGAAATCATGCATCATCAAATTATCCAGTTTAAGCTTGCTGATATGGCTACACGTATCGCCGCGTCCAGGCTTTTATGTTATAGGGCAGCCTGGGAAAAAGATAATAATATTGATTATACTGTTAGCAGCAGCATGGCTAAAGTTTTCGCCAGCGAAACTGCGATGTGGGCAGCAACAGAAGCCGTACAAATTCATGGAGGATATGGATATGTAAAAGAATACCACGTGGAGCGGTTAATGCGCGATGCAAAAATTACCCAGATATATGAAGGCACCAGTGAGGTGCAGCGAATCGTAATAGGACGTGCAATTCTGAAATAAATAGCACATCAGTTTATTATTTATCCTAAGCAGGCACTTCATTCAAACTATGAAAAAAGGATTCCTTTCCATTTGTTTTTTAGTTTCCCTGCAGCCGGTATTTTCCAGGAACATAGGTAATGATACGACCTTCACAGGTTTCTTACTACAGCGCATTAGTACCTTACAGGCTACTAAAAACAATGTTATTTTACCGGGATTATTTTATTCTTATATTTCTAAAAAGGAAAAATTCAGTGATAAAAAAACGGATGAGAATATTTTTTACAATGGCCTTATTTCCTATACACTTCGCGATATAAAACCATATCTTTCTGAAGCTGCAAATAAGACAACAGATTCTATTTTACAAATGGCTTTGCCGGTTTTTGAAAAATTTAAAAATTCCACTGGCCGCAATACGTTCAACTTCTGGCGCACAGATACTACGTTTGAATTTCCGTATACCTGGTGGATCAAAATCATGCGGGGAAATGTTACGCTGCCGGATGACCTGGATGATACTTCACTGGGCTTACTTGCACTCAGTGCGCCAACTTCAACTGCTGAAGACATCCACAGACTTATGTCAAATTTCATCAATGACAGTTTGCATATTTTACGAAATGGTTTGAGTTATTTCAAAAATTATCCGGCTTATTCCACCTGGTTTGGGAAAAATTTTCCAGTGGTAATGGATGCCTGCGTACTGACGAATATTCTTTCCTTCGTACAGGAATATAATTTAAACTGGAATGCTGCAGACAGTGCCAGCCTGCAATTATTATTAATGATCATCCATGAAAAAGATTATATTAATGAGCCATTGCTGGTGACTCCATATTATGGCAAACCATCTATTTTTTTATACAATCTTGCGCGGCTTATGTCTGTAAAAAAAATACCGGAACTGGAAAATATAAAAATTGAATTGATTACCGAAGCCGCTAAAGAATTAGCTGAATCCACCAATATGATGGAACGCATCATTCTTTCTACAGCAATTTTAAAATGGGGCTATATTCCTCCAAAAATTGATTTGCCAAACCGCGATGAAATAAAAAATACTATTGAAGGAAATGATTTTTCATTTTTTATTGGCAATATTCCCGCTTATCTTCCGCCTGCAATAAGAAATAAATTACTGGACAAAAATGCAGGTTTATTTTATCATTATTGCCCTGCTTATAATAACACTTTATTGTTGGAGTATATCACTTTAAGCAATGATGCAGGGAAATAATTTTCATTCAAAAAAATATTAGTTATGCCCGTTAATGAAAAAAATTATTTTGATTTAATAGCCTTCTTAAAACCTTACCAGGCAACACTTGTAGCCGTTAGCAAAACCAGGAATCCAGAAGAGATACAAGCTTTATATGATTTAGGCCAGCGGGATTTTGGAGAAAATTATGTACAGGAATTACTGGAAAAAAAAGACCAGCTACCCAATGATATCCGATGGCATTTTATTGGCCATTTGCAAAGCAATAAAGTAAAACAGATCATTTCTTTTATCCATTTGATTCATAGTATTGACAGTATCAGCCTGTTGAAAGAAGTAGAGAAACAATCTCAAAAAATAAATAAGCAAACAAGCATTTTGTTGCAGGCACATATAGCAAAAGAAGAAACTAAGTTTGGATTTGATTCAAATGAATTAGAAAATGTTTTCAATAATGAAGCAACTTTTTTAAAGCATGCAAAAATAAAAGGCCTCATGGGAATGGCATCTTTCAGTGATATGGAAATAGTTCAAACCGAATTTGAAAATTTATCATCAGTATATCAAAAATTTAAACCGCAATCAGGTGATTTTAATATTCTATCTATGGGCATGAGCGGGGATTATAAAACAGCTCTTAAATGTGGCAGTAATATGGTGCGTGTGGGCAGTTTATTATTTGGAAAAAGAGACTAAAATTTTACTGCGAATTCAGTAATCATTGAAGTAGCGAAATGTATTTTCCAAAATTATCCACATTTATCAAACCCTTTCTTTAAAGTAAGCAGATAAATGGTAGCTTTGCATGACCTCTTAGATTTTTCAGTTTATACTAACCGGTCATTTACGATTCAACTTTTAATGGGATTTTCAAAACAAATTTGATTTGTTTATGGAGAATTTTTTTGTTTATTAAAAGATTGAATTTTTTAAATTAATGAAATCAATCAACCAGCAAAATGGCCAAATATATTTTTGTAACTGGAGGTGTTACCAGTAGTCTTGGAAAAGGAATCATTGCCGCAAGCCTTGCAAAACTATTGCAGGCAAGGGGTTTTAGCGTAACCATACAAAAATTAGATCCTTACATTAATATTGATCCCGGTACATTAAATCCTTATGAACATGGTGAATGTTATGTTACGGAAGACGGCGCAGAAACTGATCTCGACCTTGGCCATTATGAAAGATTCCTCAACATTTTTACATCCCAGGCGAATAATGTAACGACAGGAAGGATTTACCAAACAGTTATCGAAAGAGAACGTGCCGGAGATTTCCTGGGGAAAACCGTTCAAGTGATCCCGCATATTACGGATGAGATCAAACGACGCATGATGCTGCTGGGCCAGGATGGTTTATACGATATTGTTATCACAGAAATTGGCGGCACAGTCGGCGATATAGAAAGCCTGCCATTTATTGAAGCAGTGCGCCAGTTGCAATGGGAATTACCTGAAGAAGATGTGGCGGTTATTCATCTTACATTAATTCCGTATTTACGCGCTGCGAAAGAATTAAAAACTAAACCAACGCAGCACAGTGTAAAAATGCTCAGCGAAACGGGTGTTCACCCGGATGTATTGGTTTGTCGCACAGAGGAGCCATTAAACAATGAAATAAAAAGAAAGATCGCTTTGTTTTGCAATGTAAAAACGGAAGCCGTTGTGGAAGCTATTGATGCATCCACCATTTATGAAGTGCCTTTAATGATGCTCCGCGAAAAACTGGATTTGATTTGCATGCGCAAATTAAAGATCACAGATTATCCTCAGCCTGACCTGGAATACTGGAAAGGGTTTCTGAATAAATTAAAATATCCAAAGAGCAAAGTGACGATTGGCCTCATCGGGAAATACCTGGAATTACAGGATGCTTACAAATCTATACTCGAAAGTTTCATTCATGCCGGCGCGGTCAATGAAACGAAAGTGCAGGTGATCAATGTGCACAGTGAATATATTACGGAGGAAAATGTAGCGGAGAAAATGGAAGGCCTGGATGGCTTACTGGTCGCGCCTGGTTTTGGGAACCGTGGTACAGAAGGAAAAATTATTTCTGTGAAATATGCACGGGAAAATGGCCTGCCATTTTTCGGTATTTGCCTCGGCATGCAAATGGCGGTTATTGAATTTGCGCGGAATGTTTTAAATTTAAAAAATGCGCATTCAACGGAAATGGAACCCAATACTCCTGAACCTGTGATTGATATGATGGAAGAACAGAAACAAATTAAAATGATTGGCGGCACCATGCGCCTGGGCGCATATCCATGTGATTTAAAAGAAGGAAGCCTCGCCAGGAAGATTTACGAAAAAGGAACCATTACAGAAAGGCATCGACATCGCTATGAATTCAATGGCGCTTACCTGTCGCAGTTTGAAAAAGCCGGCATGAAAGCCAGTGGTATCAATCCGGGAACAGGCCTGGTTGAAATCATGGAAATTCCTGCACACCCATTTTTTATCGGCGTTCAATATCACCCGGAATTGAAAAGTACTGTTGAAAATCCGGCACCTTTATTTGTGCATTTTATTGATGCTGCTAAAAAATTCAATGAAGAAAAAAATGCGGTAAGATCAGCCGGCATGCAAAAAGAAATGAGTTAACTATTTCTACTATTCTGTCATTGATTGCATGATTTGCAATTGACTCCTCTTGTATTTTATAAAAATATTTTATAAAAAGTATCTACTTTCACCCCCAAATAATAACGCATGAATTTCATCAAAAAAATTGTCCTGGTTATAGTCTTTTTTAGCGCCGGTTCCGTAATGGCACAACCGCCAAAAGGTTTAAACTGGTCTGAAGACGGAAACGCTTATTATAAAATGGAAGATGGCAGCATCCTCGAATACAAACTTCCTGATTTCTCCAAAGAAATTATTGTTGCAAAAAAGGATCTTATTCCTGCCGGCGAAAACAATGCACTTAAAATCAGGTATTTCTTTTTTTCCCCTGATCATAAAAAAGTCCTCATTTATACGAATTCAAAAAAAGTTTGGAGGTATGATACCAAAGGAGATTATTGGGTATTAGACCTGCAAAATCATTCATTAAAACAATTGGGAAAAAGCCTGCCTGCATCATCGCTCATGTATGCAAAATTTTCTCCTGATAACAGCAAAGTGGCGTATGTCAGCAACCAGAACATTTATGTTGAAGATCTTTCTTCAGGTAAAATGACAGAGGTTACAAAAGATGGGACGGACCGTTTAATAAATGGCACATTTGACTGGGCTTATGAAGAAGAATTTGGTTGCAGAGATGGTTTTCGCTGGAGTGCGGACAGCAAGTTCATTGCTTATTGGCAAATAGATGCGAGTAAGATCCGGAATTTTTTATTGATTGATAATACAGATTCTATTTATTCTTTTACCAACCCTGTGGAATACCCGAAAACAGGCCAGGATCCATCTTCCTGCAAAATTGGTGTAGTGGATATTTCAACAAGTAAAACAAAATGGATGGATATTCCGGGAGATGCTATACAACATTATATTCCCAGGATGGAATGGACACAAGACCCGGGATCATTGATTGTACAGCAATTGAACCGCAAACAAAATGAAAGCAATATTATTGTATGTGATGCATCATCCGGAAAAGCAAATATCATTTATACAGAAACAGATAAAGCCTGGATCGATATTAAAAGCCGCTGGAACGATGATGATCCGCGTGGCTGGGATTGGATCAATGGAGGCAAAGCATTTGTTTGGGTAAGTGAAAAAGATGGCTGGCGTCATATATATACAATTGGCCGGCATGGAAAAAATGAAACACTTATTACGAAAGGCAATTATGATATGATAAGTATATCTGCCATAGATGATAAAGATGGTTATGTATATTTCATGGCATCTCCGGACAATGCCACACAACAATATTTATTCCGGGCAAAACTGGATGGTACTGGCACGGCAGAAAAACTTTCTCCAAAAGATGAAACCGGGACACATGAATATGAAATTTCACCAAATGGAAAATTTGCCAATCACCGGTTTTCAAATTTAAATACACCTCCATTAAATGAATGGGTTGACCTTAGCACGGGAAACACGATAAAAACAATCAGTAATGAAGCATCACAGGATTTTGGAGATCAACCCAAAGCAACTTTATTTTCTTTGACTACGGAAGATGGCGTAAGTATGGATGGCTGGATCATTAAACCTACCAATTTTGACAGCACCAAAAAATATCCCGTGGTTTTTTATGTGTATACTGAACCTGCAGCACAAACCGTCAATGATGTATATGGAAGCGCAGGAACTTTTTTATATAATGGCGATATGCCAGGAGATGGTTATATTCAAATTAGCCTGGATGGCCGTGGCACACCCGCTCCCAAAGGGGCAGCATGGAGAAAAAGTATATACGGGAAAATAGGTATTTTGAATACACATGATCAGGCAATGGCTGCTAAAAAAATATTGGAATGGCCTTACGTGGATTCCAGCAGGATTGCTGTTTGGGGATGGAGTGGTGGTGGTTCCACAACACTTAATTTACTGTTTCAATTCCCTGAAATTTATAAAACAGGTATAGCCATTGCGCCTGTGTCCAATCAACTTACTTACGATAATATTTACCAGGAAAGATATATGGGTTTACCTCAGGAAAATAGCGAAAATTATAAAAATGGTTCACCGATCACGTATGCCAAAAATCTGAAGGGGCATTTGTTAATCATTCATGGTACCGGTGATGATAATGTGCATTATCAAAATACGGAAATGCTGGTAAATGAATTAGTGAAATACAATAAGCAATTTCAGATGATGAGCTATCCAAACAGGACTCACGCTATTTCAGAAGGCCCGGGAACCGGTTTACATTTAGTAACATTATTCACTAATTTTTTGCGTGAATATTGCCCGGGTGGAGGACGATAATTTAAAACAGACCTATAAGGTTTTAAAAACCTTATAGGTCATATAGAATTTTAAAAAGTTGTA
Source organism: Chitinophagales bacterium (assembly GCA_038245585.1). Lineage (GTDB taxonomy): Bacteria > Bacteroidota > Bacteroidia > Chitinophagales > Chitinophagaceae > JAFDXJ01. Next base: position 44,236 of record JBBRSI010000005.1, on the reverse strand, counting down.
AAGAAGGACATAAATTTCCGAACCGATATTTTCAAATCTTACATTAAAAAACCGATAATTTCTTATCGGTTTTAAATTTTAATAACTTAAAATTTCATACAGACTCCAAATCTTTTAAATGATCAGCATGGCATCCCCATACGTGAAGAAATTATATTTATCCTTAATGGCTTTTTTATAAGCTTCCATAATGAGGTCATAGCCGGCAAAGGCACAGGTCATAATAAGCAGGCCGGTTTTGGGTAAATGAAAATTTGTTACTAAGCTATCAGCCACATTGAAATTATATGGTGGGTGAATAAAAATATTCGTCCAGCCTTCACTCGGTTTCAATAATTTTTGTGCAGTAAAACTGGTTTCCATCGCGCGCATGGTCGTAGTACCAATGGAACAGATGCGGTGATTATTTTGTTTGGCCTTATTCACAATGGCACAGGCAGCTTCATCTATTTTGTAATATTCTGCATCCATTTTATGTTTACTCAGATCTTCCACTTCTATCGGCCTGAATGTACCAAGACCAGTATGTAAAGTTACTTCTGCAAAACGGATACCTTGTATCTCGCATCTTTTGATGAGTTCCTTACTAAAGTGAAAACCCGCAGTAGGTGCGGCTACGGCGCCTTCATGTTTTGCATAAACGGTTTGATAGCGTTCTTTATCTTCTTCATCCGGGCGGCGTTTAATATACTTGGGTAAAGGGGTTTCACCGAGAAATGCCAAAACCTGGCGAAAACTTTCATCATCTTTTTCCCATATAAAACGGATGGTACGTCCACGGCTGGTGGTGTTGTCAATAACTTCAGCTACCAGTTCATCATTATCACCAAAATATAATTTATTACCCACGCGGATCTTTCTTGCCGGGTCTACAATTACATCCCAGAGTTTATTCGTACGGTTCAGTTCACGCAGTAAAAAAACTTCAATTTTTGCGCCGGTCTTTTCTTTACGGCCATACATGCGTGCAGGAAACACTTTAGTATTATTCACTACAAAAGTATCCTTATCGTCAAAGTAATCCAGGATATTGCTGAATTGTTTGTTTTCAATTTTACCGGACTTACGCTCTATCACCATCAGGCGGCTGTCTTCACGGCGTTTGGTAGGGTTTTGAGCGATCAGGTTTAATGGAAGGTCGAAACGGAACTGGGATAATTTCATGTATTTTAAATTAAGATAAACAGGTTACATGTTACCTGCCACCGCCTTACGGGGCGGCTGTGCCATGTAGATACTTTTTAAATGAAAAGTGTGCAAAGTTATATCAAAAAAGTGGTTTTTTAAAAAAAATTAATGCTTAAAATCCGCTGTATCAAAATATGCCCGGCCTGGTACAGAATCAATCAATTTCCTTGTATAAGCAGTTTGCGGATTCTCATAGATATCTCTTGTATTCCCGCTTTCAACTATTTGCCCTTTTTCCATCACAAGTATTCGGTCACTGATATAACGGACCACGGAAAGATCATGGGAAATGAATAAGGCAGTAAATTTAAATATTTCTTTGAGGCTGTTCAGCAAGTTTAAAATTTGTGCCTGCACACTCATATCCAGCGCTGATACACTTTCATCACACACTACAAATGCGGGATTGAGTGCCAATGCACGGGCAATGACGATACGCTGCCGCTGACCGCCACTGCATTCATGCGGGTAACGATTATAAAAGTCCGGGCCGATCCCGGTATTATCCAATAATTCATGCACACGTTTTTTAATTTCAGCAGAACCTAAATTCGAAAAATGAACTTTTAATGGTTCTGCAATGGCATCCCCGGCGCGTATTCGCGGATTTAATGAAGAATAAGGATCCTGGAAAACAATTTGAATATGTGTGCGCATTTTCCGCATTTCTTTTTCTGTAAGCTGCGCTAAATTTTTTCCCCGGAAAAAAATTTGACCATGCGAAATTGGTTGTAATCCCAACAATGCACGGCCCAGTGTCGTTTTCCCACAACCTGATTCACCAACGAGGCCCAGGGTTTCCCCTTCCAAAATATCAAATGATACTTCTTTTACTGCTTGTAAAGACGCTGTAGGCTTCCCAAAAAAACTTTCTTTCCCTTTAAAAACAACATTCAAAGATTGAAGGGAAATTAAAACTGGTGTATCGTTTTTCGTTTCTATAATTTTTTGAAATTTTTCTTTTTCTCTATAAAAATCAGCCGAATTTTTTTCTTTGATATTGTTTTTCAAAAAATCATCCACGACGGGTAATTTTTCTCCGCGTTCATACAAAGCCGGGCGGCACAATAGCAAACCTTTAGTATAAGGATGTTGAGGTGATTTTAAAATGGAATCCGTATTTCCTGTTTCCACAATTTCTCCTTTATACATCACGGCGATGCGATCAGCAATTTCCGCAACAACACCCAAATCATGCGAAATAAATAAAACGCCCATCTGATATTTTTGCCGAACAGATTGAATGAGTTGTAAAATATTTTTTTGAACAACTGTATCTAATGCAGTGGTTGGTTCATCGCAAATTAATAGTGCAGGTTTACAGCATATTGCCATTGCAATCATCACGCGCTGTTGTTGGCCGCCACTGAGTTGATGCGGGTATTTATCAAAAATTAAAATAGGTTCAGGCAAGGAAAGTTCACCAAAGAGTTCTATGGTTTCTTTCCGGGCTTCATCGGAATTCATTTTCTTATGTGTCATTAAAGATTCTGCTACTTGTGCGCCACAGGTTTGTACAGGATTTAAGGAACTCATGGGTTCCTGGAAAACCATTCCGATCTTATTTCCGCGGATGGTTTCCAGTTTTTTAAAATCAGTTTCAGTAAGAGAAATAGTTTCATTATTTATATGTAAAAAAATATTTCCTTTTTGTTTTGTCGCGGGAAAAGAGGGCAATAATTGCAAAACAGAAAGTGCTGTAACAGATTTTCCTGAACCCGATTCACCAACGATAGCGAGCATTTCACCTGCATTGATTTGTAATGATATATCATGGACTGCTGGTGAATAAATTCCATTGGATAAAAATGAAACAGAAAAGTCTTTGATCTCTAATAAAATTTTTTCATCCATTCATCAGGCATTTGAAATTTGAAAAAAAGTTTTGAAACTTTTGTAAATATACAATCTAAGCGCTTGCCTATATTTGTGAATGCTGCAGATCAATTTCCCGGATCATGATTTTAAAATAAAAAAGAAAAATAATGCAACTATTATTTTCGATGGTATCCGAAAAAAATGGCTGGAATTAACGCCTGAAGAATGGGTGAGGCAAAATTTTGTTCAATATTTAATTCAGGAAAAAAAGTATCCGGCTGCTTGTATTGCTTTGGAAAAATTATTCATGCTGGGAGAACTGAAAAAACGGTTTGACATTGTTGTATATAAAGATCATGTACCCTGGATTTTAATTGAATGCAAAAAAGAAAATATTCCATTGCAGGAAAGTATTCTAAAGCAAGTATTGATCTATCACCAGTCATTGAAAACAGACATATTGGTGATCACGAATGGCCGTCAATCTTTCGCGGCGAAAGTGAAAGAAAGCGGCTTTGAAATTTTGCAAAATCTACCCGAATGGTAATTTTTTTAATGTGTTTGTAAAATATTTTTTCAAAAAAAAGTATCAATAATTTGCCTTTTTAGGATTTACAGTTAGATTTACAGTCCATTTATTAAAAATTTTATTATGAAAAAATGTTTTTACGCTTTAAAGCACCCATTTTTTCTGTTGCTTGTTACGCTGCTTTGCGGAACGCAAATGCAAGCCCAGCAAGTAATCAGTAATGAATCAGTGATGAAACTGATCAGCGAAAATGCGAACAAGCTTATGCTAACTACGGACGATCAGTCCAATTCGAGAATTTCTTCGGCCTACCAGGATAACCACACTGGCTTACTCCTGGTGTATTTACAGCAAACCTATAAAGGTGTGGACGTGTATAAATCCATACAAACAATTGGTTTTAAAAATGGCAAAGCCGTTTCAGTTGAAGGAACACGTGTTCCAAAAATGATTGCAATTGCAAACAGTCAGAATGCATTGCCTGCAATAAGTTCATCTGATGCAGTTCGAATTGCTGCAGCAAATGTGAACATTTCTGTTTCTGCCAACATTGCCCCATTAAAAACGATCAATGATGGAAGAGATTTAGTTTTCGGAAAACTAGGAATTTCTGATGTAGATGTAAAAGCCCGCCAAATGTGGGTGAATGATGAAACAACAAACCAGGCAAAACTAACCTGGCAAATTGAGATCAAGCCAAATAATACATCAGATTATTGGTTGATAAATGTGGATGCATTAAAAGGCGAAGTGATTGGAAAAGATAACCTCACCGTGTATGACAATTGGGATATGCCTGCAAATAAAGTTGCGGCAACAAAGATTACACCTGATGAAAACAAAAAATTGGATGAACAAAAAAATGAATTTTTTGACCAGGGTAATGGTTCTTATCGTGTAGTTGCTTTCCCTGCAGAAAGCCCGAATCATCCAGGTGGAGCGCCGTCATTATCAAACAATCCATGGGAACTTTCAGGGGTTGGTAACAACGCTACTACGTTCAAATGGAATTATGATGGAACTACTACTTTCGACAGCACCAATGGTAATAATGTATTAGCGCAGGAAGACCGCAACGGAAATAATGGTTTTGGAAAAGGCGCACATTCTTCTACACCTTTACCAGACCTGACTTTTGATTTTCCTCCGGATTTTACACAGGATCCAACGACTGCCCAAAATCAGCCTTTTAATATTACCAATTTATTCTACTGGAATAATATCATGCATGATTTCTCCTATCAGTATGGATTTGATGAACCAGCAGGTAATTTCCAGAGAAATAATATGGGCCGGGGTGGATTTGGTTTTGACTTTGTTTTTGCAGATGCACAGGATGGATCCGGAAGCAATAATGCAAATTTTTCCACACCAACTGATGGCGGTAGTGGGAGAATGCAAATGTTTTTATTTAATGGCTCTCCAAAACTTGACGGTGATGTGGATAATGGCGTAATATCCCATGAATATACACATGGTATTTCAAACCGTTTAACAGGCGGGCCAAATAATACAAGTTGTCTTTCCAATGGTGAGGAAATGGGTGAAGGCTGGAGTGATTATTTTGCTATAATGATAACCACTAACTGGGCAACTGCAACAGTTACTGACGGACAAAATGCACATCCAGTTGGAACATACGTTTTTAACCAGCCTATAACCGGAGCTGGTATCCGCACGTATCCTTACTCAACAAATTTTGCAATTGATCCATGGACTTATGCTATACGTTCCAGCACAGGTGGTGAAGTTCATAATATAGGAGAAATATGGACTACCGTTTTATGGGATATGACCTGGGCTTTGATCCAAAATAAAGGGATCAACACCAATATTTTTGATGGTAATGGAACAGGTGGAAATAATATTGCAATGAACCTGGTAACTACTGGATTGAAATTACAGAGATGTAGTCCTGGTTTTGTATCAGGTCGTGATGCAATTTTAAAAGCTGATACACTTTTATATGGTGGTCAATATAGCTGTATAATCTGGGATGCTTTTGCAAAAAGAGGACTGGGTGTTTTCGCTAATGAAGGAAGCACAAATACAATTAATGATGGTATGGCAGATTTTACTACTCCAACTGGTTCTTTATTTACAAAACACGTAGATAAAGATTCTGCACAGGATGGTGAACAACTGACTTACACATTCTCTATTACAACCAGCTTTTGTGGAGGTATCGCTGATGAAGTTATTACAGATACTATTCCTGCAAATACAACGTACGTAAGTGGTGGTACATATAATGCGGTAAAACGTACCGTGACATTTAATAATATTACTGTTTTGCCAAACACCACAGCTACTTATTCATTTGTAGTTTCAGTGAATGCAGGAAGTTATTTCCCGCCAACTACCTTTATAGATGAACAAGTTGTTGGAAATAGTATTCCTGCTGATTGGGTAAACACTTCTACTACAGGTACTACCTGGACTGTTACAAATACTAAAAGTCACAGTGCTCCGAATTCTTTTAAAGCAACTGACCTTTCTTCTTCTTCAGACGAAGAACTTACAACTGTAAATGCTTATAATATCGAGGGCACAAGTATTTTGAGTTTCTGGCATGCTTATAATTGTGAATCAGGTTATGATGGCGGCCTTGTAGAAATTAGTATAGATGGTGGCACTACCTGGTTAGATGTTGCTGATAAATTTACCATGAATGGATATAACGGAAAAATTTCTGCTAATTATGGTTCTTATATAGCAGGCCGTAATGCGTTTACCGGTAATTCTGGTGGAACTGCATTTATAAATAGTACGATTAACCTTTCAGTGTATGCAGGCAAAGCTGTTAAAATCAGGTTTGTATTTGCATCTGATAACGTGGGAGGCGGAGATGGCTGGTATGTAGATGATATCAAACTTACCAGTGCTGCTGCTGTTTATAATATCGCATCAATTTTGGATAATAATGGAATAGTAAAAGCGGTTTCTGATACTGTTACCTATTTAAAATCTGGTTCATTGCCTGTAACCTGGGGTAATTTTACCGCAGAAAAACAAGGCATTACAAGTCTGCTGAAATGGAATACACTTACTGAGATCAATGCAGACAGGTTTGATATTGAACGCAGTAATGATGGCACTAACTTTAGTGTGATCGGCACAGTGAAAGCTTCCGGTAACAGCAACCAGGTGAATAACTATACTTATACGGATTCTAAACCTGTAGAAGGTATGGATTACTATCGCCTGCGTGAAGTAGACTTTGATGGTCGCTTTAGTTATTCTGAAGTGAAAAATCTGAACTTTGGCAGCGGAGACAATGCAATCAAGATTTCTCCAAATCCTGCAAAAGAAAAAATTTCTATCACTGTTCCTGGTAACTCAAAAGAACTGAAGATCTCTATCGTAAATGCACAAGGCAGACAAGTGAAAACTTTCACTATGAACGGCCAATATATGCAATTGCAATTACCGGCACTTGCTTCTGGTGTATACTATGTAAGAATCACTGGAGACGGTGTTTCAAGCAACCAGAAATTGGTGATTGAATAAGCATTTTTTTCATGATTAATATAAAAGCGCAGGTGTAAAAAACCTGCGCTTTTTTTATGCAGAAAATTGCTGCATAAATATCTTATTAAAAATGGATTTGAAATTTTAAGGATGGCATTCCATTACAGCTGCATGTTGCAGTTCGGGACTTAAAAAAGGAATACCCAGGTTCATTCCACGCAGGATAAGGATGATACCCATAAGGCCAATTATATATGGAGAAATTTTTTTTATACTCATCCTGATATTTACAGGCATCAACCCGCCGGCTAACGAGACAGCCATCATTGCGGGCAAAGTACCTGCCCCAAATACTGCCATAAATAAACTGCTGTATAAAATATGTGCAGTAGCCAAAGCGCCTGCAATTGCCATATATACTAAGCCACAAGGCAATAAGCCATTTAATAATCCAATAAAGAAAATTCCTGTAAAGTTTTTCTTTTGATATAAAGCGGATAACTTTTTTATAACCATTTTATTCCATGCATTGACCAATGAATTTTTTTTAAAAAAGTTTTGATGCAATACATTCAATAAAAAAATGAGTAGCAAAATATTCCCAAGTACAATAGAAAAAAATTGTTGCCAGCCAAAAAATTGAAACGCCATACCTATCCAGCCTAAAATAAATCCCAGGACAGCATACATGAAAATGCGGCCCATATTATATAACAAAACACCCGCAATTTTTTTGAAACCCTGCAAATGATTTACCGGCAACGAAAGTGCCAGCGGGCCGCACATTCCAATGCAGTGAAAACTTCCAAAGAAGCCTAATGCCAATGCAGAAAATAAAATTGGTATAATCAAGTCTTATGGCTTTTGAATAAAAAATTGTTGTGTGGCGCTATATTGTTTTCCATTCATTTCCCAACTTGCTTTCATCACATAAAGACCCTTGATAAATTTCTTTTTAGAAATATATATTTCAGGTGAATTATTTAATTGAAACGGGATTGTAATATCCTCTTTTTCTGAAGAAGGCCGGTACATGTAAATAGTACCATGCTCCGTTTTTCCCATGCATTCCACGGGGAAATGAATAGTTAGATAATCTTCGCTTTGTTGAATGCTTAAAGATTGGGAAAGTGCATTTGCATTTTTTTCCGCATTCACAGTCTTATCATATTGCAATTCGGCAGCATAATAATCTTTCTCAGACATATCATAAGTAACCTGTGTGCTTTTATACACTAAGAAGCTCATGGCTGCAACTGATACTATTATGGCAATTGCAATACCGGTTCCCCAGTTCCAAAAGCCATAAGGTTTTTCAATTTTTGAAATAGACTTCATATATAAAAAATTTAAAACTTAAAAGTATTCTACTCCTTATGTGTCCTGCTAATTGGTCCCAGGAAAGTAGATGAGAGTTTATTTACTATACCATCTTTATTATATAAACCAATTTCCACTTTTTGTTTGCGTTCTTTAATCACTGATTTAGGAAGCACTACAAAAAATGTTGCTGCTACCTGTTGTTCAGGTTTTAATTCGATTAAAGGATTTCCAACAAGCCGCACTGTTCCGGGGAAATTTTCAAGCCGCACATGCAGCGTATCATTTTTCAACGTTTTATTGGTGAGTTTTATATTATATAAGTTTGAAATACTATCTGCACCTTGTTCCTGGTATATCATGCCGGAAGTGCGCATTAGTGTACCATCCACATTTTTTCGGGTAAGTAGCAATGCAGTGATTGCAATAATTAATACAACTAAAACAGTACTATATGCTTTTAGTTTAGTGGTAAAACTAAATGGGATTTTATCAGCAATATTATTTTCCGAATCATACCGGATAAGCCCTTTCGGCCGGTTAATTTTTTCCATGATATAATTACACGCGTCAATACATGCCGTACAATTAATACATTCCAACTGCGTACCATTCCTGATATCAATGCCTGTTGGACAAACATTGACGCACTGGTTGCAATCTATACAATCACCTGAATCACCCTGCTCTCCTTTTTTATATTTTTCCCTGGGTTCACCACGCTGATAATCATACGCAACAACAATACTATTCTTATCAAGCAATACACTCTGCAAACGACCATAGGGACAAATATTGGTACATACCTGCTCTCTTAAAAAAACATACACGCTAAAAAATATACATGTAAAAATGAGGATACTCATCAAACCACCAGTATGCATATTAACCGGCTCCGTAACGATTTTTTTTAATTCCTCAACGCCAATGATATAAGATAAAAAAGTATTGGCAATAATGAAAGAGAGTAAAAAATATATTGAATACCGAAGTGAATATTTCCTTACTTTTTCGCCTTTCAAGGGCGCTTTGGCTAATAGTTTTTGTTTTTGTGCATTTCCAAGAACAATATAATCTACTCTGCGAAAAAGCATTTCCATAAAAATAGTTTGCGGGCAAATCCAGCCACAAAATATACGGCCAAATGCATTTGTAAAAATGACGATGAATAGAATGAAAGCCAGCATCATCAGGCCGAAAATGATAAAGTCCTGTGGCCAGAATGCGAAGCCAAATAAAATAAATTTCCCTTCCGGAAAATTAAATAATAACAAAGGCCTGCCATGAACATAAATAAATGGGGTAATAAAGAAAATTGCATAAAAAAATATGGCAACTATCTTTCTTTTATTAAACCATTTCCCCTTGGGTTTAAAAGGAAAAATCCACCTTCTTTTACCATCTTCTGTCACCGTTGAAAGGTGGTCTCGGAAACTTTCATGTTCTATCCATTGTAAATCCGGTTCATTTAATGCACTCATCACTTTTCATTTTACTATTTCAATGAATCAGTTACTACTGAATTTGCAGCAGTTGAATCTTTATATATATCACCCTGTGGCGCTTTTGGAGTCGCCGGTTTTGTACCATGAATGGAATGAATATAACTGGCAATCTGTTCGATTTTTTTTGGCGGATAATCATCTTTCCAGCTCTTCATACCTTTTTCAGGCACACCATATTTTATGGTTTTAAAAATTTCTTTTATACTTCCGCCATGCAGCCAATAATCATCTGTAAGATTTGGGCCTACAATGCCACCACCATCTGCACCATGACAAGCTGCACATACTGAAGTAAAAACTGATTTGCCTTCCGCCAGGTCTGCGGGATCTGATAAATAAACGGCCGTGTTTTCATCCACAGTCCCGGCCGAAGTTTCTAAATATAATTTTTGTTTTTCAGCTGCTTCCTGGTTGGCAAATGCGAGTTCCTGTATCTGGTTGGGTGCACTATGAGATACTAAATGTGTATATAAATAAATGATGGAAAAGATAATAGAAACTACAAAACCCCATTGCCACCAGGGAGGTGTTGGATTATCCAGTTCACCAATACCATCATAATCATGTCCAAGATTTATTTCTTCTTCAGACAACGGATCCACACTTTTGGTATTCATCATTTTTTCCAGCCACCTGAATTTTTTCTTTTGGATTATTTCAGCCTCCGGTACAATTACTTTTTCTTTTTTCAAACCAGAAAAATGATAAAACATCCTGGCTAAAAAAGTAATGATGATCATTTCCAGGATCAAACCGCTGAGCAATAAATAAAAAGTAGAAGCAGGCATTCCAAAAAGTGTGTATGGGCCCGTTGCTGCTTTGACTGCTTCATTTTCGTCCTGTGCGAAAACCTTCCAGGGTATAGTTATCGAAATCAATAGAATGATTGGTAAAATCGTCCCTTTCAGTTTTGCAATTTTTCTTTCATTATTTTTATAGGCTATAAAAACAACTTTTCCCAACACATAAATTACACCTGCGAATAACAAAGCCAGTGATAACATCACCCAGGCTACTGCAGGCACAGATGAAGAATTTGTTGTAGTATTTTTTTGCTGCGCAATAGTTATTGTCGAAAAAAACAAACACACAATAACAGGAAAAAATATGGTTAATAAACGCTTCATATAAAATAGATAAATATTGGAAATTTAGTTTGGGTTAATCTTCCAGTGGAAGATTTTTAATTTCATTGATGGTCTCTTTATCTTTTGAAAAAACCAATATTGTTGCAAGGATAAAAATGCCTACAAAAAGTACCATCGTGATGAGCGGGTAAATTTCAACGCCCGTTATACTCGTGAGATAATTTATAAATTTCATGTTTCTTTAATTTATGATTTGTTCAAAATTTTAAGGAGTCGATTTTTCAGCCTTTATATCAGTTCCTAATCTTTGCAGGTATGCGATCAATGCAACAATTTCATCATTCGGGGCCACATCAATCTTCTCTGCAGCAAGACTTTTTTGAATTTTTGCTGACTGCAAATCCACATCATCATTGGCAATATTTTCATACCCTTCCGCATAAGGCACGCCCAATTTTTTCATTGCTTTGATCATATCATAAGTTTTCATTTTATCAATTTTATCATCAAATAACCAGGGGTAACGCGGCATCAGGGAACCTGAAGTCATAGATGTTGGATCCAGCATATGGTTATAATGCCAGCTATCCGGATATTTTCCACCTTCCCTTGCCAGGTCGGGACCCGTTCTTTTGGAACCCCATTGAAAGGGATGGTCATAAACAAATTCACCGGCTTTTGAATATTCACCATATCGTGCCACTTCATCGCGGAATGGTCGAATCATTTGTGAATGACAGGTATAACAACCTTCCCGTATATAAATATTTCTTCCATATAATTCAAGTGGTGTATATGGTTTCACACTGGCAATTGTTGGGATATTTGATTTTACTAAAAAGGTTGGAATCATTTCTACCATACCACCAATGCCTACAGCGATCAGGGATAAGAAAATCATTTGAACAGGCCTTTTTTCTATCCAGCCATGCCAATGACCTTTTGACTCTTTGAATTTATAATTTTCAGGAAGTGAAGGTGCTTCTGCTTTTTCATTAGCAATGAGTTTGCCTGACTTGATAGTTTTATAAATATTTACGATCATTAATACAAGTCCACTGATATATAATGTGCCGCCAACTGCCCGCAAAACGTACATCGGTTGAATAGCATTCACAGTTTCCATAAACTGATACTGCAATGTGCCTTCATCTGTGAATTGTTTCCACATCAGACTTTGTGTAAATGCTGCCCAATACAATGGAATTACATAAAAGATAATTCCCAATGTGCCGATCCAAAAATGCGTATTCGCCCATTTTTGAGAATATAATTTTGTATTGAAAATGCGCGGCAATAACCAGTACAACATACCAAAAGCAAGAAAACCATTCCAGCCCAAAGCGCCCACATGCACATGCGCAATTGTCCAGTCTGTATAATGACTGATAGCATTAACACTTTTCAAAGAAAGCATCGGCCCTTCAAAAGTGGCCATTCCATAACAGGTCAGCGCGACTACAAAAAATTTCAAAATAGCATCATCGCGCACGCGGTCCCAGGCACCGCGTAAAGTGAGCAAGCCATTCAGCATACCGCCCCAGGATGGTGCTATCAGCATGATGGAAAAAACTGTTCCCAGGCTTTGCGCCCATTCGGGCAAAGCGGTATACAACAAGTGGTGGGGCCCCGCCCAGATGTATAAAAAGATCAAAGCCCAGAAATGTATAATGGACCAACGATAAGAATATACCGGACGATTTGCCGCTTTGGGTACAAAATAATACATCAGACCTAAAAAGGGTGTAGTCAGGAAAAAAGCAACGGCATTATGTCCATACCACCATTGAACCAGGGCATCCTGAACACCTGCATACCAGGAATAACTTTTTGTAAATGAAACAGGGAGTGCAATAGAGTTTACAATATGCAACATTGCCACCGCAACCCATGTACCAATATAGAACCAGATTGCTACATATAAATGTGCCACTCTTCGGTGCAAAATAGTACCCAGCATATTCGCGCCAAATATTAACCAAATCACCGTAATCGCGATATCAAGTGGCCATTCCAGTTCGGCATATTCTTTTCCCTGCGTAAAACCCATCCACAAACTGAGGGCTCCTATTAATATGATCGTTTGCCAGCCCCAAAAATGTATTTTACTGAGTTTATCAGACCATATCCTGGCTTTGAGTAAACGCTGCAATGAATAATAAACACCACAAAAAATTGCATTTCCAACAAAGGCAAAAATGACCGCATTTGTATGAACAGGCCGCATCCGCCCAAAACTTGTTGCAGGCAAACCGAGATTTACTTCAGGCCAGGCCAGGCAAAGCGCGGCCCATAAACCCGCCAGCATGCCCACTAATCCCCAGAAAAGTGTAGCATAAGCAAAATTCCTTACTGTTTTATTGTCATAATAAAATGTTTCAACCTGTAAACCTTCACCAGGCCTTAAAATTTGTTCATTACCAGTGATATTTACATCTTTGGATGATTCCGTATTCATGCGATTTAGCTGATTTAAATTTCTGAAAGATTTTAGTTTTGATTGTCTTTTTCTTCAAATAAAATTTTATGAGCAGGTGAAAATTCATCGTCATACTGACCGTCCTTTACAGACCATATAAAGGCAAATAAAAAAATTAATGCAACCAGTAAACTTGCGCAAAGAAGAACGACCATCGCACTCATGATTCATTTTTTTAAAGGGACAAAAATATTATTATGCCTTTGCCACACACATGACGGATGTCATTTCAAAATATGAGATACATCAGTTTCTAAAATTTTGGGAATTGAGATTCCTTTATTGGTTATGCGTAAAAATGTGTTTTAAACCCAACCTTCCTGCAGAATAATTACTAATAATAAAAGTGAGCAATATGATGGTAAGTGTACTGCATGGCATTAAAATAGCCGCTATTAACGGAGATAAAATTCCTTGTACAGCGAAATAAATTCCTGTGATATTATATACGAGAGAAAAACCAAAACATATCTTGATAATAGTTTTTGTATGCTTACACATTTTAATGAAAGCCGGTAATAAATAAAGCCGCTCTCCTTCAAGAATGGCATCACCTGCCGGTGTAAACCTGTTCGTATTTTCTGTAATGCAAATTCCAAGATCGCTTTGTTTAAGTGCAACAGCATCATTCAATCCATCACCGGCCATGGCAACTATATTTCCATTTCCCTGCAAATTTTTTATATAAGATAATTTATCACCGGCTGATTGCCTGAAGCGTATATCCGCATTTTCTCCCATAGCAGTATAAAAACATTCCTGCTGGTGCGGCTCATCTCCGGATAACAAGGCGAGCTGCACTTTATTCTTTAAAAGTTGGAACATTTCATACAGGCGTGGCCGAAGGGTTTGTTGCAAAATAAAATTTCCTTTTTTTATACCATCAATTTCTATGAATAAATTAGAGCCGACTGATTTTTTATCATTCGCCTCATATTGCATAAAAATCCCGGTACCCAATTTTACTTTGTGACCGTTCACTTCACCTGTAACGCCAAGTCCAGGATATTCTGTAAAATGTTGCACTTCTGCAATTTCATTTACCTGCAAAAAATCTAAAACTGGTTTACTGAATGCATGGATTGTTTGTTTAGACAATGATGCCACTAATTTTTTTTCATATACTGACAATTCACTACCACTAAAAGTCACGATAATATCTGAAGGTGAAGTCAATGTGCCGGTTTTATCAAAAACAAGTTTATTGATTTTGCCAAATTTTTCAATGGCTGCAGCATTTCGCAGGAATAAACCATTTTTCCCCAGTACCCGTAATAAATAGCCATTCGTAAATGTGGCCGTTAAGAATAAACCACATGGGCATGCAATGATCAATACTGCAGTTACCGAAGGCCAAATTTTTCCCGGATCATGAAACCACCAATAAGTGCCGGCAGAGACTGCAATGATCCCGACAATAAAAGTGAAATTTCTAGCGAGCTTATGGACAAATGAAATATGCTCGGTTTTTTGCGCTTCTTTTTCCTGCTTTCCCCAAAGTCCTGTGAGGTAACTTTGAGCAACAACTTTTATAACCTGCAGTTCAATCATGCCGCCCAGTAATTTTCCACCGGCGTATATCTTATCGCCTTTTTTGATTTCTACCGCAACAGATTCACCAGTAACAAAACTGTAATCAATCATGGCATTACTATTTAATAAAATGCCATCGGCCGGAATGATTTCATTATTCAATAAACGCAAAGTATCGCCACATTTTATATTGTCGAGCAGAACGGGAATTTCTTTCCCTTCATCAGAAAGCGTTGTCGCAGCTAAAGGGAAATAATCTGTATAATCCCGTTCAAAAGAAAGTTGCTGATAGGTTTTATCCTGCAATAATCTCCCGGCAAGCATAAAAAAAACGATGCCTGTCATGGAATCAAAATAACCATTTCCTGCGCCTGAAAAAACTTCTGTGAGACTGCGTACAAAAGTGACAAGAATAGCAAGAGCTACAGGAAAATCAATATTTAAATGCTTTTGCCACAGGCCTTTCCAGGCACTTATGAAAAAAATATTAGCACAATAAAAAAATACAGGAATTGCCAAAGCCACATTTAAATAACGAAAAATATTTCCCAGGTAAATTTCATTTGATGCGGATTTAGAAAAATATTCAGGGAAACTCAGCAGCATAATATTTCCAAAAGCAAAACCTGCCACGCCAAGCCTGTAGATGAGCGAACGATTTTGTGGTTTTTGCTTCACCGCTCCCTGCATACTAATATGCGGATCATAACCAATCCTGGCAAGCGTTTCCACTACGCCGCGCAGTGAAATTTTTGACTCATCAAAAATTATCCTGGCTTCTTTTTTTAAGAATTGTATGTCTGTTCGTAAAATGCCCGGTTCAACGCGATGTAAATTTTCCAATAAATAAATACAGGAACTGCAATGGATCGCAGGTATGGTAAAATAAACATGTGCCTGCCCGGCATCCCGAAAAGCAATTAAAGTATCTGCGATTTCCGGGTCTTCCAAAAATGCAAATTTTCGCGAAGTTCGCTGAAACCTTTGCTGAATGCCTGCATGCGCATTCAGTGTGTAATAAGAAGAAAGGCCATTTTCATTTAAAATCTGATACACAGCCTGGCATCCCTGGCAACAAAAATGTTTTTCCTCTAAAACAATTGCTGTACCCGCGCAACTTTCCCCACAATGAAAACAAGCTATAGGCGTTTTTTCAATTAAGGAATTAGCGGAATAATTTTTTTTCTGCGTATATGTTTTAGCAACGGAAATCAATAGAAGTCAATTTTAAATACAAATTTTTTCAAAATTAATCGCCGGTTTTTGAAATTAGCATGACTTAAATCAGCCTTCAAAGTGAGCAGTATCATGAAAGTAAAAAAGACCGCATGTCATTTATTTGTTAATACATGCAACATATTACTTTTAAAAGTTATCTTAGTTTCATCCGCTGGTATTAAAAATTTAGTTTTACAGTTATGAAAAAAATATCATTGTTTAGTATTTTATTAATGAGTGTTTTATTTACGAATGCACAAAACCCAATTTATTATTTACTCGTGGGCACTTACACGAATACTGGTGCGAGTGAAGGAATTTATGTATATCGTTTCAATCCAAATAAAACGGAATTAACTTTAATGAGCAAAACAAGTGGCGTGGAAAATCCTTCTTACCTCGCGGTTTCCAAAGATCAGAAATTTGTGTATTGTGTGAATGAAAACAAAGGTGATAAACCTGGAAGCGTGAGTTCCTTTGCGCTGGATAAAACAAAAGGAGAATTACATTTTTTAAATAAACAACCTTCAGGTGGCGACGCGCCATGTTTTATTAATGTAGATGAAGCCGGCAAAAATGTAATTGCTACCAATTATTCCGGTGGCAATTTTTCTGTGTTTAAAACAAATGCAGATGGCTCTTTGAATCCTTTTGTACAATTAATAGCACACCAGGGATATGGTGTAAATGTGGAAAGGCAGGAAATGCCTCATCCGCACGCGGCTGTTTTTTCCCCGGACCAAAAATATGTATTCGTGCCTGATTTAGGTAATGATCGTTTATATCAATATCATTTCAATGCGACAGATGCTACAAATCCTGTAACCGAATCTGATCCGCCTTATTATGAAATACCGGATGGCAGTGGTCCGCGTCAATTCATTTTTCACCCTAATGGAAAAACTGCATACTTACTCAATGAACTTTCCGGAGACATTATTGTATTTGATTATGCCAATGGAAAGTTAACTCAAACACAAACTATCGCTTCAGACAATACTGGTGGAAAAGAAGACAAGGCCAGTGCAGATATTCGTATTTCTACAGACCCGAGATTTTTATATACCACCAATCGCGGCAAAGCCAATAATATTTCTTTGTATAAAGTGAGTTCAGATGGAAAACTTGCATCAAACGGGCAACAGCCGGTTGGCCAGAATCCACGAAATTTTATGATTGATCCGAGTGGCAGATTTTTATTGGTAGCCAACCAGGACAGTAATACTATTCAAATTTTTATCATCAATAAAAACTTTGGTTTGTTGCAGGATTCCGGGGTAAAAATTGATGTGCCACAACCTTCATGCCTCGTAATGGTTCCCGCGAAATAAAGGACAAATGCAAAAAAAGAAATTAATTTTATTCATATTATGTAATGTTTTAACTACAGGTTTTTGCATAGCCCAGGCATGCAATAACCTGGGTCAAAATCCAGCATCTGCTTTTCCGGTATGCGGCACAAGTGTATTTACTCAAAACACTGTTCCACTTTGTCCGGGCCAGGCTTTACCCGGGCCATGCAACGGTGTTGGTGGTGTTACCTTAACAGATGTAAATCCATATTGGTATAGTTTTACCTGTTTTACCTCCGGTTCATTAGGTTTTGTGATAACACCCAATGATTTGAATGACGATTATGACTGGCAACTTTTTGATGTAACAGGGCATAATCCAAATGATGTATATACCGATCCTTCTTTATTTGTAGCATGCAACTGGTCCGGGAATTCAGGCATTACAGGTGCTTCAGTAAATGGAATTGGGCTCGTGAATTGTGCGGGTTATTCATACCCAACATTCAGCAGTATGCCGAACATCACAAAAGGCCGGAATTATTTATTAATGATCAGCCATTTCACCAATTCGCAAAGTGGATATGGTTTATCTTTTACTGGTGGAACTGCAAGTATTACTGATCCTTTACAGCCGGATATTTCCAGCGCTACTGCTTCCTGCGACGGGTCGCAGATTACTGTAAAACTAAATAAGCCAATGAAGTGCAGCACACTTGCTGGAAATGGAAGTGATTTCAGTTTATCTACACCATTGGCAAATATAATTTCAGCAAGCAGCTTTCAGTGTTCAACCGGTTTCAACCTGGATACAGTTATACTTACATTATCCAATCCTTTATCTCCCGGAACATATGTTCTCACTATTAAAAATGGTAGTGATAGTAATACGATCGCGGATAATTGTAATTCACAAATCCCGGTAGGAAAGAATGTATCATTCACCGTTTTCCCAAAACAAAGTACTCCACTCGATAGTATTTCACCATTGAGTTGTGCACCAAAAACGTTGGATTTAATTTTTCAAAAAAATATTCGCTGTAATTCAATCGCCCCTAATGGATCAGATTTTTTGGTCACAGGTCCATTCCCTGTTACAGTTACGAGTGCCAATGGAAATTGTACGAATGGGTTAACAAGTATTATTCATATAAATCTTTCTGCACCCATTGTTCATGCAGGAACTTATACTATTGAATTAGTAACCGGATCTGATAGTACGACCATCATTGATGAATGTGGCGAAGCCACGCCGGCTGGTTCTACAATTACTTTCAGTGTGAAAGATACTGTATCTGCGGAGTTCAGCTATTCGCTTTCAGAAGGATGCCGGTTTGATACTATTCAATTGACCACTTTATACCCGGCAGGAATTGAAACATGGAATTGGAATTTTGATAATGTCACTTTTAGTACACTGCCAAATCCTCAAAATATTTATTCGAGTTTTGGAAATAAAAATATCCAGTTGATTGTGTCAAATGGTTTCTGTACTGATTCTTCCAGCCAGGTTGTATTTCTTCCGCATGATTCTTTACAAGCTGAATTTTACGGGCCACTTGTCAATTGCCCGGGTGATCTTGTGAATTTTGTAGATAGCAGTATTGGAAAAATAATCGCGTGGAACTGGTCCTTTGGAAATGGTTTTACAAGTACACAGGAATACCCGCTGCCGCAGCAATACCCGCAGTCTTCGGCAGAGAAACAATTTCCTGTTCAATTAATTATTACGAGTGATAAATATTGCTATGATACGATCGTGCATTTTATAAAAGTAGCGCCCAATTGTTATATAGATGTGCCAACAGCCTTTACCCCAAACAATGACGGGCTGAATGATTTTTTATATCCGCTGAATGCTTATAAAGCTGCAAATCTTGAATTCAAAGTATTTAATCGTTATGGTCAATTGATCTTTCAAACGCGTGACTGGACAAAAAAATGGGATGGAAGTATTAATGGTATTCCACAGCCAAGTGGCGTATATGTTTGGTACCTTCAATACATCAATACGGATAATGGTGAAAATGTTTTTAAAAAAGGAACCACTGTGTTGATCCGGTAGATTTTCATTATAGAATTTTTAAAAATGAAAGTATTTAAATCCATCTTTCCATATACACAGGAAATAATCGCAGAATATCCTGTAATGAATATTCAACAAATTGATGTTGCCAAAGAAAATGCATCCATTGCATTTTCAAATTGGAAAAAAAAATCATTTCCTGAAAGGGCTGATGTATTAAAACGTGCAGCAAAAATTTTATTGGAAAATAAAAATGAATATGCAAAACTGATCACGCAGGAAATGGGTAAAATTATTTCTGAATCAATAGGTGAAGTAGAAAAATGTGCACTTGTTTGTAATTATTATGCGTACAATGCGGAAACATTTTTAGCTAATGAAAACCTGGAAAGTAAATTTTATAAATCGTATGTTGAATATGAACCAATCGGTGCAGTTTTTGGCATCATGCCCTGGAATTATCCTTTCTGGCAAGTGTTTCGTTTTGCTGCGCCCACATTGATGGCTGGGAATGTTGTTTTTTTAAAACATGCGCCAAACGTAATGGGTTGTGCTATAGCTATTGAAAAAATTTTCGAAGAAGCGGGTGCTGAAAAAGGTGTTTTTCAAAGTCTTATCATTGATGTTCCTGAAATAGAAAATATAGTAAGCTCAAACATCGTGCAGGCTGTAACCCTTACCGGCAGCGGCAATGCCGGCAGTTCATTTGCGTCGCTGGCAGGAAAACATATAAAAAAATCTGTTTTGGAATTGGGCGGAAGTGATGCATTGATTGTTTTAAAAGAAGCAGATATTCAGGCAGCAGCAAAAGTTGCGGTTCAAAGCAGGATGCAAAATGCTGGTCAGAGTTGTATTGCATCGAAAAGATTTATTGTAGAAAAAAACGTGCATGATGAATTTGTGCATGAAATTTTTACTTTAATAAAATCATTGAAACAAGGAGATCCTTTTGCAGAAAATATTTCAATGGGCCCAATGGCGCGAACAGATCTTGCAGAAAAGCTGGAACAGCAAATGAATGATTCGATAAATAAAGGTGCATTATTAAAAACCGGTGGTCAAAGAAATGACAGTAATTTTATTCCAGGCCTTTTACTGAATATAAAAAAAGACATGCCTGCTTCCTGTGAAGAAATTTTTGGCCCGCTTGCAGTTGTCATTTCTGCAAATGATGCGGATGAAGCCATCGACATTGCTAATGATTCAATATATGGTTTAGGTGCAAGTATATGGACCAAGGATTTGGAGAAAGGAATGCTATATGCAAAAAAAATACAGGCGGGCGCTGTGTTTATTAATTCTTTGGTGAAAAGTGATCCGGCAATGCCTTTCGGCGGTATTAAAAAATCCGGTTACGGCCGTGAACTGGGAAAATGGGGCATTCATGAATTTGTAAATACGAAAACAGTGGTTGTAAATAATGACTGATTTTTCAAATCGTTTTAATTTCATTTTAAGTTGGAAATCAATTTTACCTTTGCAAAAATTTTTAAGACATGAAACTTTTTTCCATTCTATTTTTTATAGTTGCGTTGAGTAGTTGTGCGCCGAATAATGTAAAAACGGACGACAGCCTGAAAAAGTTTTTTGATGACAATAATGTGACCGGTTGTTTTGGCATTTATGATAATGGCCAGGATAAGTTTACGATTTATAATCTTTCGAGGTACAAAGATTCAGCCTACCTGCCAGCCTCTACTTTTAAAATTATTAATTCGTTGATTGGTTTACAAACAGGTATTATATCAAACGAAAAAATGGTCATTCCCTGGGATGGAATTACGCGGCCCGTTGCCGATTGGAATAAAGATCTGACCATGGAAGAAGCTTTTCGCGTTTCTGCTGTTCCTTATTACCAGGAAGTGGCCAGGCGAATTGGGAAAGATACGATGCAACACTGGCTTGATTCAATGGGTTATGCGCGGCGATATGATACACCCAGGATCACAAATAATTTAGATACTTTCTGGCTGGATAATAGTTTTAAAGTAACGCCGGATGAAGAATTGGGTATTATTAAAAAATTATATTTCGATCAGTTGCCATTTCAAAACAGGGTGCAGGATATTGTAAAAAAAGTTATGTTCCAGGAAGAAAATGCCAATTATAAATTAAGTTATAAAACAGGCCTGGGAAATTCAAATGGAAAATATATCGGTTGGATTGCAGGCTGGATCGAAGAAAATCAGCACCCCTATTTCTTCGTATTAAATATAGAAGGAGCTTCTTCAACAGATGTTGCAAATGCCCGGAAAACTATACTGATGGGCATTCTGAAACAATTGGGTTTCCTCGAAGGCCGAAAATAATATTTATAAAAATTGAATAAAAAAGCAATTTGTATATTCAACAACTCAACTGCATAAGCAGATTTATTTTGGCTTAAAGCTTGCATATTATACAACCTCAATGATTAGTTTTGAACATATAGAATTTGCCTGGTTTTTCTTCCTGATCCCAATTGTTGTCATTTTATTTTTACTGGACATTGTACACAAAAAAAAGGTAAAAAAAGAAATTGGTGATCCGCAGATGATTGATTTGCTTACTAAGAATTTTTCTCCAAAAAATTACAGGCTTCGTTTTATTTTTTTCACAATTGCATTTACGCTATGCATTATTGCAGCCATCAATCCACGATTACCCGAAAAAGGAAAAGGAGAAAAAATGGCGGGCATAGATGTAATGATTGCTTTGGATGTAAGTAATAGCATGTCGTGTAATGATATAAAACCAACACGCCTGGATCGTGCCAAACAACTGGCCACATTACTTACACAAAAGTTGGAAAATAACCGGGTAGGTTTAGTCGTTTTTGCAGGACAGGCAATTTTGCAAATGCCTTTAACGCCGGATGTCGGACAGGCAAAAATGTATATTTCAAATGCCTCTGTAAATAATGTTCCGATTCAAGGAACAGATTTTTCCGATGCATTACAGGTGTGTGATAAAGCCATGGATACTAAAGAGAAAAAGTATAAAGCTATTGTGCTGATTTCAGACGGTGAAGACCATGAAAAAAATGCGGAAAACATGGCGAAAAAATTAAGTGATGATGGCGTGATCATTTATACTGTTGGCATTGGAACTGCTGCCGGCGGACCAATCCCAGACCCGGTGACCAATACTTTTAAAACTGATGAAAATGGAGAAACAGTGATCACAAAATTGGATGCATCATCTTTAGAAAGTATAGCCCGCGCAGCAAACGGACAATATATACAACTTGAAAACCCGGAAGAAAATGCGAACCTTATTTCTGGCGAACTCAATAGCATGGAAAAAAAAGAAATACTTACCAATAATGGATTTAAAACTTATTTTTCTTTTTACCCGTTTTTCTTAGCGCCGGCTTTAGTATTATTGATCATGAGTATATTTATTCCGGAAACTAAAAAATCAATGAAATGAAATATTTGATTTTTATACCTGTATTTATTTTTATTGCCGGCATTTTGCAGGCACAGGAAATTAATGAAATTATTGTTCAGGGAAATGAAGCGTATAAAAAAGCAGATTATAAAACTGCATCAGGTGCTTATGAAAAAGCATTACAATTAGACCCAAATAATATTCCCGGAAAATTTAATTTAGCAAATGCACAGTATAAACAGAATCAATTCGAAACTGCAACTGCAAATTATTTAAACATTTTAAAAAAAACCTCTGATCATTCAATTCTTGCAAAAGCCTGGTATAATTTGGGGAACAGCTATATCAAACAAAAGAAAATACAGGACGCGATCAATGCTTACCGGCAAAGTCTTTTACTCGATCCGGCAGATAATGATACACGCGAAAATCTTCAAAAGGCAATCAATGAAAAACAGCAGCAGCAGCAGAATAAAAATAACCAGGCAAATAAGCCGCCCGATCCTAAAAAATCAAAAAGCCAAATAAACCAGGCAATGGCAGAACAATATATGCAACAACTTCGCGACCAGGAAAAACAACTACAAAAACAATTACAGCAAAAGCCGCCAGCCGGCCAAAAAGGCAAAGACTGGTAATTTTAAATTTGATTTTATATAAATCATACCATAACCTCTTTTACCAACTACCTTATCTTTTGTAATTTTGCAGGAATATAAAAATAATATGCAACTATATGCTGAATCGCTCACCAGTTACCAAAGGTTAAAAACCAGGCAGATAAATGTCGGCGGGCTTTTTATTGGAAGTGATTTTCCGATCCGTGTGCAGACAATGACTACGACAGATACCATGAATACTGCTGCTACTGTTGCACAGACGATTCGTTGTATTGAAGCCGGGGCAGAACTCGTACGCATTACAGCACCGAGTAAAAAGGAAGCTGAAAATCTCGCTAATATAAAAAAGGAATTGAGGGATAAAGGCTATTCTACACCACTTATTGCAGATATTCATTTCACACCGAACGCAGCTGAAATTGCCGCCAGGATCATTGAAAAAGTTCGTGTGAACCCGGGTAATTATATTGATAAGAAAAAATTTCAAACGATAGAGTATTCAGATTCGGATTACGCGGAAGAAATTGAACGCATCTATGATCGGTTTTCGCCTTTGGTAAAAATCTGTAAAGAATATGGAACTGCTATGCGCATTGGTACTAATCATGGCTCACTCAGCGACCGTATCATGAGCCGATACGGCGATACACCAATGGGGATGGTAGAAAGTGCCATGGAATTTTTACGCGTTGCAAGAAATGAAAGTTATCACAATATTATTTTGAGTATGAAAAGCAGTAATCCACTCGTAATGGTGCAGGCTTATCGCTTACTCATTCAACAAATGAATGGAGAATTTGGAGAAATTTATCCATTGCATTTGGGCGTTACTGAAGCGGGTGATGGTGAAGATGGCCGCATCAAAAGTTCTATTGGTATCGGTACTTTACTGGAAGATGGCATTGGGGATACCATTCGGGTGAGCCTTACGGAAGATCCTGAAATTGAAATTCCAGTTTGTAAAAATTTAGTAAAGCGATATACATTTTCAGAAAATAAAACGGAACAAATATCTACCGTTCCGTCTATAGAAAAAATTCCTTATGATCCATTTGCATACCAGCGCAGGAAAACTTTTGAAGTAAATAATATCGGCGCAAATCATGTACCGGTCGTAGTAGCAGATTTTAGCAAAATGGAAAGCATTAACCGGGAAACCTTATTGCTGGCGGGTTATAGCTATATTCCATCTGCAGTAAGTGCGGGAAAATGGAATACATCAGATGCTTCACCGGATTATATTTATACAGGAAATAAAGAAGTTGATTTTGATTTACCGGGCACTTTAAAAATTATATTGGATCATTCCTTCTGGCTAAATAAAAAAGATGAAAAAAAATATGTTCCAATTTTAAGTGCTGCAGAATATATCAATGAGGAATTGGAAAAATCCTTCTCCATGAACTTTATAATGATGGATTGCTATTCAGATCAGTTTGATGCACATCTTACGAATAAAGTTTTGGCAAAATGCAAATCGGACAGATCAGTAGTATTGTGCATGAGTTCAACGAATAAAAATGCCATGCAAAGTATCCGGCGCATGTTCATGGAATTACAATTGCAGGAAATAAAAAACCCGGCTGTTTTAATATGTGACAGTACCGATGATTCTTTTGATGACGCATTGATACATTTTGCTGTAGATACAGGTACATTATTTTTAGAAGGATTTGGTGATGGTATTTCACTGGGTTATTTTTTTGATAAACAAAAAACATCGCATGAAATTAAATTGCTCAATTCAATTTCATTTGGAATTTTGCAAGCCACGCGTACACGAATTTCAAAAACAGAATATATATCCTGCCCGAGTTGTGGCCGTACATTATTTGATCTGCAGGAAACAACTGCCATGATCCGTGCAAAAACAAATCATTTAAAAGGTGTGAAAATTGCGATCATGGGTTGTATTGTAAATGGTCCGGGAGAAATGGCAGATGCCGATTTTGGCTATGTAGGAAGTGGTGTTGGAAAAATTACTTTGTACAAAGGAAAGGAAGTGGTGAAGCGGCAATTAGATGCGGCAGTTGCTGTTGATGAATTGATCAATCTATTGAAAGAAAGTGACGTATGGGTAGATATTGAAGATATAAAATAATTTTTACCGCGCGCTTTTCATTACAAACGCATTTAAAAAAATCTTCTAAAAGAATTGTATGAAAACAGACTTCTTAGTTATTGGCTCCGGAATTGCCGGCCTTACGTACGCAATTAAAATCGCAAAAAAATTTCCGGAGAAAAAAGTTATTGTGATTACAAAAGCAAATGCGGAAGAAACGAATACAAAATATGCACAGGGTGGAATTGCCGGTGTGTGGAATGCTACTGATAGTTTTGAAAAACATATTGAAGATACAATGATCGCCGGTGATGGATTGAGCAACCCTGAAATTGTAGATATAGTTGTGCGGGAAGGTGTGGAAAGAATAAAGGAAATCATTAAATATGGCGCTGATTTTGACCGCGATGAAAAAGGAAATTATTCCCTTGGCCGTGAAGGTGGTCATAGTGAATTTAGGATTTTACATCATAAAGATGTTACCGGAAATGAAATTGAAAGAGCATTGCTTGCTGAAACTTCAAAGCATAAAAATATTGAACTGATTAATCATTGTTTTGTTGTTGATCTCATCACGCAACATCACCTTGGTTTTTTAGTTACAAAATCCACAACAGATATAACCTGCCTCGGCATTTATGCATTAAACCTGCATACGAATAAAATTGAAAAATTCTTATCAGGTATTACTATTTTAGCCACGGGCGGATGTGGACAAGCTTACAGGGCTACAACTAATCCAAGAATTGCCACAGGGGATGGTGTGGCCATGGTGTATCGTGCAAAAGGGAAAATTGAAAATATGGAATTCATACAATTTCATCCCACTGCATTATATGAGCCGGGTGTATCACCATCCTTTTTAATTACGGAAGCGGTTCGTGGAGATGGTGCTATATTAAGAAATAATGATGGCGTAGCTTTTATGGAAAAATATGATACGCGTAAAGATCTTGCGCCTCGTGATATTGTTGCAAGAGCAATTGATAGTGAAATGAAAAAAGCCGGAACTGAATTTGTGTATTTGGATTGCCGGCATTTAGACAAAGAAAAGTTTCTGCATCATTTTCCGAATATTTATGCAAAGTGCAAGGATATTGGCATTGATGCATTTAAAAGTTTGATACCGGTTGCACCTGCGGCTCATTATTCATGTGGCGGCGTGAAAACGGATGAATGGGCTTGTTCATCCATTATCAATTTATATGCATGCGGTGAATGCGCCAGCACAGGATTGCACGGTGCAAACAGACTGGCAAGTAATAGTTTATTGGAAGCATTGGTTTTTTCCAACAGGGCTTTTTTGCACACGGTAAAAATTTTAGAAAATCCACATCCGGCAAATAATTTGTATGATGCCAAGCTCGTACCGGACTGGAATGCCAGTGGAACTTCAGAACCAAAAGAAATGATATTAATCACGCAAAGTGTGAAAGAATTAAAACAGGTAATGAGTGATTATGTGGGCATCGTACGAACTGATGTGCGTTTACAAAGAGCAATGCATCGTCATGACCTTTTATATGCAGAAACTGAAGAACTATATAAGGCATCTACCGTGTCACCACAACTTTGTGAGTTAAGAAATCTTATAACGATTGGTTATTTGATAGTAAAAGGCGCCCAATTCCGGAAAGAAAGTCGTGGCCTTCATTTTAATACAGATCATCCTGGGAAATCCGAAATTTTGCAAAATATAATTTTATAAAATATATAGGTGCATTTGATGTTTTGAAAATAGCATATTTTCACTTCAACTTTTCTTACAGCCAACATCTTTACGTTTATATTTGTAGGCAGATTAAAATTATTGCATGTATTATTTGGTCACTGCCTTATTTTTTTTATTTTCATTATTGCCCTGGTGGTTTTTATATGCAATCAGCGATATTGGTTCATTTATTTTATATCATATTGTTCGATACAGAAGGACCACAGTTTTTAAAAATTTGAAAATTGCTTTCCCGGAAATTTCCAGGGAGGAGCGCCGGAATATTGCCAAAAAATTTTATAAAAACTTCGTTGATAATTTTATAGAAACAATCAAGCTGCGCTACATTTCTAAAAAAGAATTGAGTAAACGATTTATTTATAATCATGATGTATTGCAACAACCCGCTAAAGCCGGGAAAAATATGACCATAGCATTGTGCCATTCATTTAATTGGGAATATGCAAATCTTGGCCTGTCACTCAATTTTCCTTTCACTTTTATTTGCGTGTATATGCCTATAAAAAACCAGGCGCTTGATCTTGTTTTTAAAAAGCTGCGGGAGCGTTTTGGTTCGAAACTCGTGAGAGCTACCCAGTTTAAAAATGATTTTTTAGAATACAATAAACAAATCTTCTCGATTGGCCTTGTGGCAGATCAAAATCCCGGAGACCCGGGCACAGCCTATTGGTTGCCATTTTTTGGCCGGATGACACCTTTTGTAAAAGGCCCCGAAAAAAATGCAGTGTATAATAATTCCTATGTAGTGTATTGTAATTTGAAGAAAGTAAATCGTGGTTATTATTCCTGCACACTGGAAATTATTTCCAAAACCCCAAAAGATCTGGCACCCGGAGAAATTACAAAAATGATTGTTGCAAAAATGGAAAATGCCATTCGGGAACAACCGGAAAATTATTTATGGAGTCATCGCAGGTGGAAATGGGAATTTACAGAAGAAAAATATGGCGCTTTAAAAATCTGATGATTTATTAGTTCAGCACTTCTTTATTTTTTTCCACTTCAATATTTTCCTGTTTTTTTATACCAGTCCATCCATCATTCACATTGCGGATATTATGAATACCCTGCCTTTTTAGAAGTGAACAGGCAATAACACTTCGGTAGCCTGCAGCACAATGTATATATACATTATCCGTGTCTTCTATATCCGCCATTTTCCCAGGATCAGTCATGTCTGAAAGTGGGAAATTCACGGCATCTTTAATATGGCCATCGCCGAATTCCAGCGGGTTGCGTACATCAATGACACAAAGATTGGGATCATAATTAATATCCATTTCCAATTCATCAGCATCCACACAAATAAGTAAATCCACAGGTTTTCCAACGTTTTTCCAGGAGTCGAATCCACCTTCTAAAAATCCCGACATTTTCTCAAAACCTACGCGTGCTAACCTTGTTACAGTTTCTTTTTCTTTTCCTGGCTCAGTGACTAACAGTATATTTTTTTCAAATGACAACAAACTCCCTGCCCATTCCGCAAAACGTCCATCGAGGCCAATGCCAATAGCACCTGGAATAAAGCCTTCGGCAAAAAAAGATGCCGGCCTGCTGTCCAATATAATCGTTTCGTCATCTTCCATTTTTTCAAAAAACGCTTCAACACTCATTGGTTGTAAGGCTTTCTCATAAACGCTTTCAAGACTTATATAACCCTGCTTATTGATAGAAGCATTGATCGGAAAATACTGTGGCGGCGATTGTATGCCTTCCGTAACAACTTTTATAAAATCCTCTTTTGATCCAGCTTGTAATGCATAATTTGTTGATTTTTCTTCGCCAATTGTGCTCATGGTTTTTGGTCCAAGATTTTTGCCACAACTGCTACCGGGACCATGTGCGGGATATACGAGCACGTCATCCGGCAAACTCATTAATTGATTATGTAGGCTGTCATATAACATGCCGGCAAGATCCTGCATGGTTAATTTATTACTTTTTTGAGCGAGGTCAGGCCTTCCTACACTACCAACAAAAAGTGTATCACCGGTAAAAACTGAATTTGGTTGACCGCTTTCGTCCAGCAATAAAAAACAGGTGCTTTCCATTGTATGGCCCGGTGTATGTAAAACTTTTATTTTTATTTTTCCCAGCTTGAATTCTTCTGCATCTTCTGCCAGTTGAAAACTAAATCCGGCTTCCGTGTTTGGACCAAATATTATTGGTGCGCCGGTCGCTTTCGACAAATCAATATGACCACTAACAAAATCTGCATGGAAATGTGTTTCAAAAATATATTTGATAGTTGAATTTCTTTGTTTGGCTAAATCCATGTATTCACCAATATCCCTTAATGGATCAATAATTGCGGCCTCGCCTTCACTTTCTATATAATAAGCCGCTTCACTCAGACAGCTTGTATATAATTGTTGTATATACATTTAAATTTTTTTGCAAATATACAAAACCAGATAAATCAGGTTAGGCCTGTGTTTCCACTAAATTTTTTACAAACGTGTTGATACTGTTTAGCCGGCTGTAATTGATGGAATAATAAATATATTTTCCTTCCCGATGAGTCTTCACAAGGTTGGCTTTGCGAAGAATGGCAAGGTGCTGAGAAGTAACGGATTGTTCCAGCCTGAGTTGAATATAAATTTCCGTTACGGTCATTTTTTGCTGGTGGTCTAATATTTTTAAAATTTGCTGCCTTAATTTATGATTCAGCGCTCTTAAAATCACCGCCACCTTTTTTGTTTGAAGAAAATCGATTTTAATTTCCTGTTGATTTTCCTTATCTGTAAGAATGATATGATATGTATGGTTATGCATTTCCCGGGTACTTATAATTGAGATGTATTAAAATTTATAACCTCCATAAAGGTACGAAAAATGTGCTACTGTTTGGGTGTAGATGATGCAGAATAAAATTCTTTAACATATAAAGGCTCACTATAATGCAAGGAAGCAAAGTTTTTTTCAGTAAATGCCCGGTAAGAAAGCGCCGATAAAGTATTTTCATCATACAAAAAATCCCCAAATAAAGCATTTGGATTTGAAGTGATCTTTTTAAATTTTTCAGCGCCATCGCCTACAAATAAAACCTGGTTTTTTACAAGATAATTATTCAATGAACCAGGTTCCAGAACCAATGCCTGTTTTTCAAATATTGGCTCTAATTGCCCAGTAAAAATAGCTGTAAATATTTCCATCCTGCGGGCATCTATCATTGGGCAAAACAGTCCCTGGAAATTTTTATTTTCCGGTGCTTCTATAGCTGCGAGCGCCATTAGCGCTAATGTATCCAACAAAATCAGGGGTTTATTTAACGCATAACAAATACCTTTTGCACTGGCCATACCTACCCGCAAACCCGTATAACTGCCGGGGCCTGCAACCACGGAAACTGCATCAATATCCATAAGAGAAAATGTTGATTTGGAAAATATTTTCCGGATCGCGGGTTGTACAAAAGATGCGTGTGTTTTCTGCTCATTATTGGTTATTGCATCTACGCATTTTTTGTCGCTACTCAGCACTATAAAAGCACGGGCGGAGGATGTATCAATATTTAAAATTAGCGCCAAAGTTTCAATTTTAATAAATGTTCAAAAATTAGCTTTTGAATGTGTTCAATAATAATAGAGATGGCTCATACCTGCTATCCGTTTTACTCAATTTATTCAATAAATCTATGACATTTTGCAAACCAATTTTTTCACCCCATTCAAAAGGGCCAAAGGGATAATTTGTACCCAGTTTCATGGCTATATCAATTTCTGTTTTTGTACTTACTTTATCATCTAATGCGAACCATGCCTCATTAATAATCATGCTAACAATCCTGGCCGCGATCATTCCCGGGATATCATTTACACGAATAAATTTCCATTGTAAAGCATTCATCACTTTTTTGATTTTTTCTTCCATGTCATTATTATAAACGATTTCAGTGATGCTTCGGTTAATAAATCCCGGCCATGCATTGATGCGTATAAAATTGTTTGGCAAAGAGTTCAGTTGTGTATTGACTGCATTTTTAAAAACAGGAATTTCTTCGGGCAAATTAGCAATGCTCAAATTCTCCGCATAAAAATCAAAATATGCATCAATGTTTTTTAAGCTACTTGCAGGCTCATTATATGCAAAAAATTCAACTTCCAATTCAGGTGGAAATCCTTTTTCCAAAAGCTCTTTTTTTTGATCTTCCGAGGCGCTGACTGCAATAAACATATTAACTTTGTTTGTGGCAAAAATAAGCTTGCTTTTTGTAGGAAAAAATTGAATTTTAATATACTAATTATGTCAAAGAAAGTTATTAACTCAGAAAAAGCGCCTGCACCAATTGGACCATATAACCAGGCAGTTTTAGCAAATGGTTTTTTATTTATAAGTGGCCAGATACCGATCATTCCGGGAACAGGTGAATTAGAAACAGGTGGCATTGAAAAAGAGACCCATCGCGTAATGAAAAACCTGCAGGAAGTTTTATCTGCCGCCGGGATGCATTTTGGGCATGTTGTAAAAACGTCTATTTTTTTAAGCGACATGACCCTTTTTTCAAAAGTTAATGATGTTTATGGAGGCTATTTTAGTGGTGACCACCCTGCGCGTGAAAGCATTGCTGTGAATGGCCTACCTAAAGATGTACAGGTAGAAATAAGTATGATAGCTGTGGAAAAATTATAAGAAAATTATACTTTTAAACAGCGAGCGCCGTCACCGGGTTTTACTAAATAAACGGTTGCTTCCTTATTGAATTTTTCAAAGTATTTGAGGGAAATATTTTCAGCAATTTTTGCTGCATCTAAATGTTCTATTAAATTAATCGTACAGCCACCAAAACCGCCTCCCATTAATCGGGCACCAGTTACATTTTTGTTTTTTGAACTTTCTTCTACTAAAAAATCTAGTTCGGGGCAACTCACATTATACAAATCCCTTAATCCTGCATGCGATGCATACATACATTTTCCAAAAGCCGAAATATGTCCATGTTTTAAATAAGCTGCACCCATTTTTGTTCTTTTTATTTCTTCGATGATGAATTTGCATCTTTTAAAAATATCAGTTTGCATATCTTTTTTTACCACAGTCAACTGCTCTATTGTTGCATCACGAAAATTAGAAATTCGGGGAAATTTTTTTTGCAAGGTCAAAAGGCCTTCTTCACTTTGATTGCGGCGTGTATTATAACTACCGTCTTCAAGTGCATGTTTTACATTACTGTTGATGAGCAGAATTGAATGTGTAGAAGATGGAAATTTTATTTTTTCACTTTGATTGGTTAGACAATCCAGGAACAATATATTATCTTTTTCGCCAAACATGCTGGCATACTGATCCATAATACCACATTGCACTTCCGGAAACGAATGTTCTGCTCGCTGGCACATGAAAGCAATTTCTTTTTTGGGAATATTGAATGAATTAAAATCATTCAATGCTACTGCCAGCCCACATTCCAGCGCAGCTGATGAAGATAGACCTGAACCCACCGGTAAATCACCCCCAAAAACTACATTGAAACCTTTTAATGAAAAGCCTTTTTTTATAAATTGGTCAATTACGCCCAGGATATAATTTTTCCAGCCTGCAGATTTATTCAATGAAGAAAAATTGCCATTTACATATTCACCCAGTGTATCACTGTACACTGAAAATTCATTTTCATTTCCTTCACGAATGGCAAACCAAAAACCCTGCGTAATTGCTGCAGGCATTACATAACCTGCATTATAATCAATATGTTCGCCTAAGAGGTTAATTCTTCCAGGGGCAAAATACAATGCAGGGTTTCCGGTAAATATGGTTGGAAATATTTTTAAAATATCAGTGCCTGAATGAATCATTTTATTATCGCTAATTTTTTTATCTATGTTTAAATAAAAAAGTAAAAAGTATTTAGAAAAAATACTGTTGTCTTAAAAAAATCTTCCGTAAAATTTTTATTTGCTGACAAACATTTTATCCATCAATTTCTGGTCATGGCCATAAATGTCTCTTCTAAAATTTAATAAACCATTGTCATCTACCCAGGCAGTAAAATAGGCAATGATCACAGGTGTAGCTTTTGGTGTTTTTACCCATTTTTCTTTGGAAGCATACATCGCAGAGTCAATTCTGTTAACTGTCCAGGAACTATCATTTTTCAATAAAAATTCAGCCAGTTTTTTCGGTTCGCCTACGCGTATGCAACCATGACTGAAACTTCGGTTAGTCGCAGAAAAAAGATCGCGGTTTGGCGTGTCATGAAAATAGATATCATAATTATTTGGAAAGAGAAACTTTACACGCCCCAGTGAATTATCCTCACCGGGTTTTTGCCGTACTTCCGGAAGCGCTCCATTCTGCCCCACAATTTCCATATTATGATTTACTAAATAATCGGGATTTTTTGCCATACCCGGAACAATTTCATTTTGAACAATACTTTTAGGTACATTCCAGTAAGGCGCGAAAACAACGTACTGAAGCGATCCGGAAAATATCACGGTACTATTAGTCGTTTTGCCCACAATTACATTCATGCTGAAATCAAGATTCCCATTTTCATATACATACATTTTATATTCAGGGATATTTACAAATATAAAATCGCCCTCCTGCTTTGCAGGCAGCCAGCGCATTCTTTCAAGATTGACAAGGATTTGTTGTATTCTTTTTTCAATAGGCATATTCAATTCATGCATCATTTTACTTCCAATTGCACCGTCGGCGGAAAGGCCCATTCTGCTTTGAAATTTTTTTGTTGCGGTAAATAACGCAGTATCAAATAATGTGGTGGTATCTGCATTTGCGAGGTCTCCTAATTCAAACAAACGATTTTTGATTTGTGGCAATAAATAATTTTTCTCTCCTACATGAACCGGTTTATCCGGCGTGGCAATAGAATCCCATTTCACTTTTTTTAAATCATAGTACTTTGTAACAAAGGCAATTAATTTTTTGTAACCCGGACTGATAATCCCATTCGCTTCCCGTAAATCTTTTGCGGAAAGCAATGCCGTATCCAATAATGCAGAAAGACTTAATTTTTTCCGGGGAATATACCAGCCCAGTTGGGTAGCATCTACGTCACTTCCATTAAATACTTTAGCCGCATATTTAAAAAACTGGCCAGACATTCTCAACTCAGTTTCCAGGGCTTCTTTGGAGGATTTTTTTAAACCGGAAACATCATGAAATTCATCATACATTTTATACAATTTCTCGTCGTATAATGAACTGTCTTGCAATTCATATATCGTAGTGTTGAGGAGGTTTAAAAAATTATGTGCCTGCTCTCCCAATCCGCTTGTATCAAACCAGGCATATTCATAATTTCTTTCTTTATAAAAATTAAAGAATTGTTCTGTATATGGTTGTAATGTTGGTTGGTTAGTTAAGAAATTTGTTAATGATGCACTGTCTAAAAAAAGATTATTAAATGATGTTAAAATTGTAATACTTGTGTCTCTTTCCACTTCTTTATTTTTTCCATTCCCGCAAGCCAGGAGAAAAATAAAAAAACACATCAGTAAAACAGGAATACGGTTTCGCATCATAAAGGCGGATTTGAAAAAATGAAACTACAACTTTTATATTAATTATTTAATAATGTAATCGCCACAATTGCTGCTGTTTCGGAACGCAGGCGATTTTTTCCCAATGTAACTGGAATAAAGCCTTTGCTCAGGGCAGAATCTATTTCATCATTTGTAAAATCACCTTCCGGGCCAATAAGCATTTGAACTTTTCCGGATTGTGCAAAATCCATCAAATGAGATTTTTCTGTTTCTACGCAATGTGCTATAAATTTATAATCAAAACCATTCATCAAAATAGCTTGTGAAAACAAAACAGGTTCCTGAAAAACAGGTAACCAGGATTGTTTACTTTGTAATAAAGCAGCGACCATAATTTGCTTCATTCGGTCCATTCGGACATTCTTTTTTTCAGTCCTTTGGGAAACAACCGGCACGATTTCACTTACACCAATTTCAACTACTTTCTCCAGGAACCATTCAAAGCGGCTGGTATTTTTTATTATACAAAAACAAATAGTGATTTTACTTTCGGGAGGAGGTACAATTTCCTCTGTAGTGATTTTGAAAATAGTCTTTTTTCTATTTACTGTAGTTAAAACTCCTTTCATCAAATTACCTTTTCCATTCGTGATGGCAATTTCATCTCCTGCTTTTAAACGAAGCACCTGGTGAATATGATGGCTGCTTTCTTCACTCAGCATAACCATCCCATCTTGCCCGGAAATATTTTCTTCATAAAAAAGTGGAATGTCCCGCATAGAAATAATTTAGCCTAATCTTCAAAGCCTTCATCAAATTCTCCGCTGTTCATCCTGCTGCCTTTTTGTAGATATAATTTTCCGCCACCTCCTTGTGCATCTCCGGGTGGTGATGAACCGATGTATTTAAAATTACCACCTGGTGTAAAACCATCATCATTCCAATCAGCAAATTTTTGAATGGAAAGCATAGCGCGTAATTTTATTTCTTCCAGGGAGCCATTCCGGTGCTTGGCAATTTTGATCATCGTCAAGTCTTTCACATCAGCACCCTCCGGGCTATTGTAATTTTCATACATTTCATTCCGGTAAATAAACATAACGAGATCTGCATCCTGTTCTATCGCGCCGGATTCCCGTAAATCACTCAATAAAGGCACTTTACTGCTTGCCCTGCTTTCTACAGCACGGTTCAACTGGCTCAGCGCAATGATGGGTATATTTAATTCTTTTGCAAGTGCTTTAAGGTTTCGGGAAATATTACTGATCTCCTGTTCCCTGTTTGAGTTCCGGTCATTTTGCCCACTCATTAATTGGAGATAATCAATAATGATCAGCCCTACTTTGTGTTTATTCACTAATCGCCTGGCTTTTGCCCGGAATTCAAAAATGTTAAGCGCTGCAGTATCATCTATATAAATGGGCGCTTCAATAAGTTTTTCTATCCCTTTTTTCTGAAGCTGGCTGTATTCATGTTCTTCCAATTTCCCGCGGGCAATTTTTTGCATCGGGATTTCGCTTTCCGCAGATAAAATTCTTTGTACCAATTGTGAAGCGCTCATTTCCAATGAAAAAAATCCAACTCCGGTGGGTTTTGTAGGGTGCAAGGCAGCATGCCGGGCAAGGTTTAGTGCAAAAGCAGTTTTACCCACGGAAGGCCTGGCCGCAAGAATGATCAGATCGGTTGGCTGCCAGCCAAAAGTTACTTTATCCAAACTGCTATAGCCACTTGGCACACCAGAAATATCTTCCGTGCTATTTCGAAGTTCATCTATGCGGTTAATGGCTTCTGTCAGCGCATTTCCCATTGACTTGTAATCTGTTTTCAGGAAGTTATTGGTGATATTGAAGATTTTTTCTTCTGCATCATCCATCAGGTCAAAAACATCCGTACCATCTTCATAGGCATCGCCGATAATTTCTCCGGAGATCCGAATTAATTCTCTTTGCACAAATTTTTGTAAAACAATCCGGGCATGTGCTTCCAGGTTTGCTGTGGAAACGACACTGTTGGTCAGTTTCGTAATATAATATGGCCCGCCAACTATTTCCAGGTCGCCGCGTGACTTTAATTCTTCCACTACCGTCAAAATATCAATCGGCATATTTTTATCTGAGAGGGATACGAACGCTGCGTAAATACGTTGGTGTGTATCTACATAAAAACAATCGGCTCTTAAAATTTCTATGACCGTATCAAAAGCATTTTTTTCCAGCATTACAGCACCCAAAATAGCTTCTTCTAAATCTTTTGCCTGCGGCGGTAATTTGCCATAAATCATCGGATTTAAATCAATGCCTGATTTTCTTCTAGATTTTCGGTCTTTATTCAAATTCGATATATCCATGTAGATTTTTAATTCTTATATTCAGTAATATTTTGGCACCTTTTTTCAGATTTTAATAAATCTCCGGGTTTGTGATTTTTTTTAATTGATTGTGCCGGGGATTTATGCAAACTTTAAAAGGGAAACGAATATAGGCGTGAAAATGATGAGTAAAAAAATAATATTCAATTTATATTTATTCATTATTTATTCAATGGATTTTTGAGCTTATGCACAGACAATTATCAGTTGTAAAGATATATCGGGGATTTATGCACAAATTTATAAAGTTCTTGTACTGTTTTAAATTTTTATAAACAATTATTGTGCAAAAAAATTTACGCTTTGATTGAATGATTAATTGTCAATTTCAAGTAAGGGCAGTATTTAAATTTTTATTGAAAAAATTCATAAATTGTATATATTTTTTTGAAAAAAATTCAACAAAAAAATTTTACACCGTTGCTTTTTTGCACGCCAAATGATCTATTTCCCGATAACTGGTTTCAATTATCTTTGTCCCGAATTTATCTTTCCAAATATGACTATTTCGTACGAATGGCTTTGTGACTATTTACCGGAAAAAACTGAACCGGAAAAACTTTCTAAAATCCTCACTTCTATTGGCCTGGAAGTGGAGCAACTGGAGAACCAGGTTGGTGATGAAAAAAGTTTGACAGGCTTACTGGTTGGCCAGATAACTGAAGTGAAAAAACATCCAAATTCAGATCATCTTTTCCTAACAAAAGTGGATGTTGGAGCAAATAATTTGTTGACAATCGTTTGTGGTGCGGCCAATACTGCATTGCATCAAAAAGTAGTGGTAGCGCCACCCGGAAGCTTAATTTCACCAAAAGGAAAAGAACCATTTCAAATAAAAACAGCGAAGATTCGCGGAGAAGTGAGTGAAGGCATGTTATGCGCAGAAGATGAGATTGGCATATCAGCAAATCATGATGGAATTATTGTTTTGCCAGAAGATGCTGTTCCGGGAAAGCCTGTTGATCAATATTTTGAAAAAAAAGATGGAGGCTGGATTTTTGAAATTGGGCTTACGCCCAATCGCATGGACGCCATGAGCCATATTGGTGTAGCCAAAGATATATGTGCCTGGTTGACATATCATTCAAAAAAAACGTACAAGGCCGTTCTTCCATATCAGAATAAATTTAAACCGGATAAGGAAGATTTCCCTATAGTAGTTGAGGTTCAAAACAATTTATCCTGCCCGCGTTACAGCGGCTTAAGTATTTCCGGTGTAACGGTGGAAGAGTCGCCGGAATGGCTGCAGAAAAAACTCCAATCAATTGGTTTAAATCCCATTAATAATATCGTGGACATCACGAATTTTATTTTGCACGAAAGTGGCCAGCCCCTGCATGCATTTGACCAGGATAAAATCAAAGGGAAAAAGGTGATCGTGAAAAATGCAGTGAACGGGGAATCCTTTACAACACTCGATGGAAAGGAAAGAAAATTATACCAGGATGATTTGCTCATTTGCAATGCTGAGCATCCAATGTGTATTGCAGGCGTGTTTGGTGGTATTGAAAGTGGCGTGCAAAAAAGTACTACAAATATATTTTTGGAGAGTGCAATTTTCAGTCCTGGAATAATACGTAAAACTTCTACAAGACTTGGCCTGAGAACAGAGGCTGCTATACATTTTGAAAAAGGCGTTGATATTTCAAACACAGTAAATGTTTTAAAAAGAGCAGCTTTACTCATCCAGGAAATTGCAGGTGGTAAAATAAGTACTATTACAGATATTTATCCAAACCCAAAGCCCAAAATTGAAATTGAACTAAAGTTTCAATACCTCAAAAAAATAACCGGTAAAAATTATCATCCAGAGAGTGTAAAAAAAATATTGGAAAGCCTTGAATTTGAATTGATCAAGGAAGGCGCTGATTCATTGTGGGTAGCACCACCTCACAGCAAAATAGACATCTTACTTCCTGTTGATGTAGTAGAAGAAATTTTACGCATTGATGGCCTGGATGAAGTGCAAATTCCCGGGACGATCACTTTTTCCCCATCATTCGACGGTAGTTCATTAGATGAAAACCTGGCTGAAAAAATTTCAGGTTTCTTTGTGGCGAAAGGCTTTAATGAGATCGTTACCAACACACTTACAAATGCCCTGTATTTTTCTGATGAAGAAATCAAAAATGCAGCCCGGCCTTTAAATAGCCTCAGTAATGAGTTGAACATTTTAAAACCGCAAATGTTGCCCACAGCCCTGGAAGCAATTTCTTTTAATTTGAAAAGAAAAATGCAGGATATTAAATTTTTTGAGAAGGGGAAAACATATAACTCCAAAGGTAAAAAATACAATGAAACAGAACATTTTTGTATATATGTTTCGGGTCCTGAATTGCGTGGAGACTGGCAGGAAAAAGAGAAGCAGACAGATTTTTATTTTGCAAAAGGCCTGGCTGAAGCCGTATGTACTTTATGCGGAATTGATAATATTAAATTTGGCCATCCTAAAAATGAAGAATCCGGCGTTAGTTTTGACATAGAATCAGGGAAAATAAACCTTGGAAAAATTATCGTTGTAAACAATAATTATTTGAAAAGATTTGAAGTTAGCCAGCCTGTTTATTGTATTGATTTGCTATTCGTTCAATTATTGGAAATTATTAAAAAACATACGATCAGTTTTACTGAAATACCCAAATACCCAACAGCATCGCGTGACCTGGCAGTCCTTACAAATGAGCAAACAACTTATGCTCAGGTTGTGGAAGCGGTTTCAAATTTGGACATCCCTGCATTACAACAGATTCATTTATTTGACATATTCCGCAGTGAGAAACTAGGTTCAGAAAAAAAATCTTTTGCGATGAATTTTACATTTGGTGATGCCGGAAAAACAATGACAGATGCAATCATTGATAAAAATATGCAAGAAATAATTCAGGCTATTGAGTTGCAAACCGGCAGTGAGATCAGGAAATCATAATTATGCTTAAATTCACCCTAAATATTGAATGATTTATAATGGATTTGAATGATCAAATAAAAATTTTCCAGGAAAAATTGCAGGCCTTGCTGAAAAAATTTGCACTAGTTCAAAAAGAAAACAGCAGTCTGAAACAGGATTTGGAAAAATGCAAAAATTCCCTGGCAGAAAAAGAAATTCAGGTGGAATCACTTCAGCAAAAAGTGGATATTTTACACCTGACTGCAGCATCAATGGATGAAACTTCAAGGAAAGAATTGAATAAGCGGATTCAAACCTATATTGAGGATATAGAAAAATGTATTCAAACACTCAAAAAATAAGTATTGAATGGGAGAAATGATTACTGTAAATATTTTAATTGGCGATCGCACATACAGGCTTAAAGTAGAAACGCAGGATGAAGAAAAATTGCGCAAAACTGTAAAAATGATCAATGACCAGGTGTTGGAATATAAAACCCGCTTCGCCGGGAAAGATATGCAGGATTATATTTCTATGGCTTTATTATGGTTTGCAACAGAACAAAACAAAACCGGGGAGGCGGCCATTCAATTAAAATCTGTTTCAGATAGATTAAATGGTTTGCAGGCACAAATTGAAAAAGTGCTCAATGCCGAGAAATCCTGATGTATTGTAAAAAAAGTAGAATTACTTTATATAAAAAGTATAAACTGGTGAGAAGCCACCAAAAGTCCCATCTTTTAAAGCATAACGCACCATATAATAAACAGGATTGCCTTTAGGTTGAATATCATTAAAAGAAAAAGTCTGGATTAAATTATTTGCCTGTACAGGGATTTTGTAAATTGTACAAAATGTGTTGGTATTTTCCCCACTCATCAATTCTATGCTGGCGACATTACCGGAAATTTGTGTTGAAAAATTCAATAATACACCGGATTTTTCATTTGAACTGGCAGTAAAGTTTGAAATTTCAATATTGGCATCCCGGAAAAAAATATCAGTTGCTGCCCCTGTCTGCGGAGCAGCGACTTCTTTTGTACAGGAGAAACAAACGCCTGCGAGCATAAAAAATAAAAAAATTCTTTTCACAAATTAGTTCTAAATTGAATAATATAAGGTGGATTAAAAAACGGGCGATAGTGATTTACAATATATATGCCAGTTCTATAAAATCCTTATACACATATTTATCATATAATTATAAATATTATTTTTATATATACTTATCAAATCGGGAAAATTTATTTTCATAATGGGAAAGATATTAAAAATATTTTCTCATGCTTTCAGCTATCTTCGCGGATTGAAACAACATACTTTTACAGTTTACCCGTTTTTGCTGGGTAATGAAAGATTTATTCACTAACAAAATCAAAAAATGAACCCGATCATTATATATTTTATCATTGGCATAATAGCCATAGCAATTGGAATTTTCCTGGGGAAAATTTTATTTGCAAAAAATACCCAATTAAAGATTGATGAAGCCGAAAGATCATCCCGGAAAATTATAGAAGAAGCGGAGATGAGGGCTGAAACATTAAAAAAAGAAAAAATCCTTGAAGCCAAAGAAAATTTTGTACAGCTTAAGGCTGACCTGGATAGAGAAACCTTTGACCGCAACCGGAAATTAAGTGAATCTGAAAACAGGATCAAGCAAAAAGAAATTACCATTAATCAAAAGGATAACTCCATTGAAAGGCAATTAAAAGAAAATGAAGCCATTAAAGAAAATTTGAATAAACAAATTGAAGTTGTCAATAAAAAAAGAACGGAACTGGAAAAACACCAGGAAGAACATATCCGCCGGCTGGAAAAAATTTCCGGCCTCAGTTCTGAAGAAGCGAAACAGCAATTGATAGAAAGCCTGAAGCAGGAAGCGCAGACTAGTGCATTATCCATTCAACAGGAAATAATAGAAGAAGCAAAACTCAAGGCCAATAAAGAAGCCCGAAAAATTGTCATTCAATCAATCCAAAGGACTGCGGCAGAGCAAACCATAGAAAATACTGTTTCCGTTTTTAACCTGGAATCAGATGAAATCAAAGGCCAGATCATTGGCCGTGAAGGTCGCAACATCCGTGCGCTTGAAGCAGCAACTGGTGTTGACTTAATCGTTGATGATACCCCGGAAGCGATTTTACTTTCCTGCTTTGATCCTTTACGACGTGAAATAGCCCGGCTGAGTTTACAACGATTAGTAGCCGATGGACGGATCCACCCTGCACGAATTGAAGAAGTAGTAGAAAAAACAAGAAAACAAATTGAAGAACAAATCATAGAAATAGGCGAACGAACGGTCATAGACCTTGGTATTCATGGCCTCCATAAAGAGTTGGTACGGATTGTTGGTAAAATGCGGTTTCGCTCATCTTATGGCCAAAATTTGCTGATGCATAGCCGTGAAGTGGCCAATTTATGTGGCATCATGGCTTCAGAATTAGGGATTAATCCAAAACTTGCCCGCAGGGCCGGTTTGCTCCATGATATTGGAAAAGTGCCGGATGAGGAAACTGAATTAAGCCACGCTTTATTAGGCGCTAAATTGGCTGAAAAGTATGGAGAAAATCCTGCTGTTGTAAATGCAATCGGAGCTCACCATGACGAAATGGAAATGCAATATGTGATATCGCCTGTTGTTCAGGCCTGTGATGCAATAAGCGGTGCGAGACCAGGGGCAAGAAGGGAAATGATGCAACAATATATCCAGCGGATCAAAGACCTGGAATCTCTAGCAGTATCCTATCCCGGCGTGGAAAAAGCGTATGCGATCCAGGCAGGACGGGAATTGCGGGTTATAGTAGAAGCTGATAAAGTAACAGATTCGGAAAGTGATACTTTAAGTTTTGAAATTGCCCAGAAAATACAAACGGAAATGAAATATCCCGGGCAGATTAAGGTGATTGTTATCCGTGAGAAGCGCGCAATTAATGTAGCCCGATAAAATATTTTATTAATTTATAGAAATTCCATATTTTCTTATACCTTTGCAATCCTTAAAAATTTGAGCCATGAACGCAGCAGTACAATTTGTACATGATCAACTGACCGGTAAAAAAGAATTCCCGAAATTTAAAGCAGGGGATAACATAGCCGTAAATTATAAAATTATAGAAGGAGGAAAAGAGCGTATACAGATATTTCGCGGAGATGTTTTAAAAATCCAGGGAACAGGTACTACAGCGACTTTCACTGTTCGTAAAATATCGGATGGTGTGGGTGTGGAAAGAATATTTCCTTACTTTTCTCCAAATGTAGATTCAATTATTCTAAATAAAAAAGGTAAAGTTCGCAGAGCGAAATTGTATTACCTGAGAGAAAGAAGTGGTAAGCGTGCCAGGATCAAAGAAAGACGTTTTTAAGCTTCCAGTTTCCCAAAATCACAGCGTTGACTGTGAGATTAGCTGTAATAAAATATTTGTTAGAATATATTTTAGCCATATTTTTCTTTATACCTTTGTTTTTCACTTCATAAAACTTATTTATTATGGGCAACTTAGGATTTCAGGAAATATTATTAATTGCTGTAGTAATACTTGTGCTTTTTGGTAGCAGGAAAATTCCGGAGTTTATGCGTGGCCTCGGAAAAGGTATCAGGGAATTCAATGATGCCAAGGATAATGTAAAAAAAGAACTGGAAGATGGTATGAAGCAACAAAATACT
This sequence comes from Chitinophagales bacterium, assembly GCA_038245585.1. Lineage (GTDB taxonomy): Bacteria > Bacteroidota > Bacteroidia > Chitinophagales > Chitinophagaceae > JAFDXJ01. The sequence continues at coordinate 607 of JBBRSI010000005.1, read as the reverse complement.
GCTACTCCACCGCCACCTGCTGCTTCAGCAACTGCAAGCACCACACAGCAATCCTCATAAGAAGCCTTTTTGTTTACATTCGCTTCAATCCATGACTATCACCAACAACTGGTTAATGGCAGGCAAACCTGTTTTCAGGCTATATCTCACTACTTACAGGAAATAAAAAATAAACATCACCTTAATGCTTTTATAGAAGTATTTGAGGCGGAAGCATTGGAATGCGCTTCAGTCCTGGATATTGAAATCAGTAATGGAAAAACACTCCGCAAACTTCATGGAGTTGTAATTGGCATAAAAGATAATATTTGTTACAAAGGGCACACAGTTTCTGCAGGATCAAAAATGCTCCGTGCTTATCAATCTCTTTATTCCTCAACAGTTGTAGAAAGAATGATACATGAAGGCGCTATTATTATTGGCCGTCAAAATTGCGATGAATTTGCTATGGGCAATAGAAATGAAAATTCTTTTTATGGTCCAGTAAAAAATGCCCGGGATGAATCAAGGATCTCTGGCGGCTCTTCGGGGGGTTCTGCAGTTGCAGTTCAGGCAGGACTTTGTATGGTATCGCTCGGTAGCGATACAGGGGGGTCAGTACGGCAGC
>JBBRSI010000004.1:0-66217 GCA_038245585.1 Chitinophagales bacterium | reverse complement strand
TGCATCAGCAGTCGTATTGATGTCATCGAGCCACAGAGAAGCACCGATGATTTCCAATGACCCGCTCGCAGATAATACCGATGTCTATGCATTCCGTTGCCCTGATAAACCAGGCAATATCTGCATCATCGCCAATTACATTCCGGGACAACTGCCTTTCGGCGGCCCGAACTATTATCATTTCGGTGAAAACATCCGTTATGAAATTCACATTGATAATGATATCAATACCGCTGGTGATGATATCGTTTACCGTTTTACTTTTCACCAAACAAATGAAGACCCAACTACTTTTTTCAATATAAGATTGGGAAAAGAAAATTTGAAGACTACATACACAATGGAAAAAAGTACAGATGGCGGACAGTCTTTTCAAACCGTGCTGAGTAATGGTTACGTGCCGCCATATAATATTGGCGAACGTTCTATTACATCGAGCACAGGATTAGGCGCTTCTTCTTATGAGCAGTTGTTCAACAATGGAATTCTTTCTGCAAGTACCGGGGAGAAAGTTTTCTGCGGACCTGTAGATGATCCTTTCTATGTGGATCTTGGCGGTATCTTCGATCTCGGTGATGCACCACGTCAAACAACTCCTTCTTCTGACGGACTTGCCTGCAAAAACGTTTCTACAATTGCATTGCAAATTCCGATCAATGAATTACAAAAAGACCATAAGTCTGCTGCGAAAGCAACAACGATTTTGGATCCTGATTTTGTAATTGGTGTGTGGGCTTCTGCAAGCCGTCAGAGTATGCGCGTATTAAATGGCGATGGTACAGAAACGAATTCAGGCAAATGGGTTCAGGTTTCCCGTCTCGGAATGCCATTGACCAACGAAGCAGTTATTCCAATTGGTTATAAAGACAAATGGAATTCTATGACTCCGTATGAAGACCTTGCAAACCTGGCAACTTTTGGTAATTTTTTCTACAATCCTGAACTCGCTTTGTATATGGATGATGCACAATTTGGAACAGCAATTCCTGCTTTACAAAAACTGCGCATTCAGAAAAATTCATTGGGTGCTTATGGTTTTGGAAATGGACAGGATGGTTTGTATGCTTTAAAAGGTACAGCGGCTGTAGCAGGAACTGCTTTGGCAGAAGATGCTTTCGGCGGTTTATTATTACCCGGTCCCGGACAACCAAGATCAGTTGATCTCTGGCCTATATTTCATACAGGAGTTCCAAACCTCGCGCCTTATCAATTGGCTACAGGTAAAAATGGTAATCCATTGGCTGTAGGTAAACCATTTATTAATAATTTTCTTCCAAATGGTGGTGATATGCTGCGTTTAAATATGGCAGTTCCACCAACACAAAGGGATAGCAAAGATTTTAATCCTGATGGTTTAATACGTGCAGCAGTATTGGGTTTGCTGGATCCGCGGTTTAATAAAAATACCGATATCCAAAACATTCCAAATATGGATGGCTTCCCGAACGGACGTCGCCTGGAAGATGATGTTACACGTATAGAATTGCAGGCAGTTGCCGGCGTAGCCCTTGCTGCGATTGGTCTTCCTTATGATGATTTTAAAGGAAACCTGGTAACACCTCAGTTGCTGAAAGTATTGGTATATCATACTGGTGTAAATAAAAATGATACAGCTTTCAGAACTTCATTCCCTTATGAGCAATTGCCATGGAGTGGTACAAGTCCTACTTGCGGTTGCAATGTTGCCCAGCAAAATAATCCGGGTGATGATGCATTGCCTGCTCAAAATTTCTCCAACACAATTACAGGATCTGAAGTAAGTGCGCCATCTTTTGTGGCATCTGCTTCACCAAATCCTTTTGTGTCCAACAGTACTATAAAATATCGCCTTGAAACTTCATCTTCTGTACAAATTAATGTATTGGATGTAAATGGAAAAGTGATCACTACTTTAGTACAGGGAAATCAAAAAGCAGGAACGTACACTGTTAATTGGAATTCAGGAAATGCAGCGCATGGTATTTATTATATCAATGCTGTCATCAATGGTCAACTTACACAGAGTTTGAAAATTGCTAAACAATAAAATGAAAATTGCGGGCCGCCCAAAACCCTGGGCCGGCCTGCATTTTTTATCATACCGGGAAGAAATTTCCAAAAATTTATTTCGATGAAAAAGAAAAATATTTACATAGTCTTACTCATAGTTTTCGCTGCTTCTATTGCTGCAATCATTTTTAATTATTCCTTAAAAAACAAAACGACAAATCCGGAAACCTATGCATTTTTACCGCGCACAGGTGAAGCTGCTAAAAGTCCTGAATATCAAAAAGTAAAAGAAGATTCGTATAAACTTTTTCAAAAATTAAAAGCAGATCCCAATGACAGTAAATCCCTGGCATCGCTTGCTACAATGTATATCCGCGAAGCACGTGTGACTGCAAACTATGCGTACTATGATAAAGCAGCACTGGCAACTATTAATAAAGCACTGAATATAAATCCACAGGATTTTGAAGCACTCACATTACAATCTTTGGTGTATTTATCACAGCACCATTTCCAGGATGGATTGTCCATTGCTGAAAAAGCAAAAGCGATCAATCCATATAACTCTTTTGTTTATGGTTTGTGTGTGGATGGAAATGTAGAAACAGGAAATTATAAAGACGCTGTTGCCAATGCGGATCAAATGTTATCCATTCGCCCGGATATGCGCTCTTATGCAAGAGCTTCTTACCTCCGTGAAATTTATGGAGATTATCCAGGCGCCATTAAAGCCATGCAAATGGCCGTGGAAGCAGGTTCCCCGGGTGATGAAGGCACAGAATGGTCACGTGTAGAATTAGGACAGTTATATGAAAATACAGGCGATATGGCAAATGCAAAAATGCATTATAGTATTGCGCTGGAACGCAGGCCGGGATACCCTTACGCGCTGGCAGGCTTAGCACGTATTGCTGCCTCAGAAAAAAATTATGGCCAGGCAATGAATTATTACAAACAAGCAGATTCTGCTGTTACTGATTTCAAAATTAAAGATGGCATGGTTGATTTATATATGCAAATGGGTGAGCCGCAAAATGCGATTTCTTTAGAGAAAAAAATTATTGAATTGATGACCAAAGAATCTCAAAGCGCCAACAACGATCAAAACATTGGGCACTATGTGGACAAAGAACTTGCGTATGCTTATTTGAAAATAAATGATTATGATAATGCACTTTCACATGCATTACTCGAATACAACCGCCGCCCTGATAATATAGATGTGAATGAATGTGTGGCCTGGGTTTATTTTTCCAAAGGAGATTATGAAAAAGCCTTGCCGTATATCAAAGTAGCTCTGAAAACAAATTCTAAAAATCCCGTCTTGCTTTGTCGCGCAGGATTGATTTATGCAAAAGCAGGGGAGAAGTCAATGGCTAAAACCGTTTTGCAGCAAGGGCTTCAGACAAATGCAAACATAGAACCATTATTGCGCAATCAAAGTACAACTACTTTACAATCATTATAATTTTTATATTGAATTTAAAATTTTAAAAAAAAGTGCAACCAATTTTTTCCCATAAAAACAGTTTACGATGCATTGCCGGCATCATCATTTTAATGCTGGCTGCATTACCTGTTTTTGCGCACCCAATTAATATTTCCATGGAGCGCGCACCAACGACCAGCGTGGTTTGGTTTTATTTTAAAATGGGTGTTACGCATATCATACCTTATGGTTTTGATCATATTCTTTTTGTCACGAGTTTATGTTTGCTGAGCAATAAAATCAAAACCATTCTCTGGCAGGCCTCTGCATTTACAGTGGCACATTCCATCACGCTTGCATTAAGTGTAAAAGGAATTATTGTGGCGCCCGGTGCGGTCGTAGAACCGTTAATCTCTTTATCCATCGTATTTGTAGCGATTGAAAATATTTTACTCAATGAATTAAAACCCTGGCGTGTTTTAGTTGTTTTCTTTTTTGGACTTGTTCATGGTTTGGGTTTCGCCTCTGCATTAAGTGAAGTAGGCATTCCGAGAAATAATTTTTTTACATCCATTCTGGCATTTAATCTCGGTGTAGAAATCGGGCAGATAGCCATCATAGTATTTGTCTTTGGCTTATTCATTTTGCCACTCGGAAAAAAGCAGGGATTCAAACAAAAATTTGTTTATCCATTGTCCATTCTCATTGCCATCATCGCGTCTTACTGGACCGTAGAGCGGTTGATGAATTAAAAAATAAAGCAAAATATTTATCGGAGCAAATGTTCCGGAGGAACATCTTGTGGGTAGAAACGGTATGTTATTCATACGTCAGCGTTCCGGAGGAACGCTTCGTGCTTCAATATTAAAACATCAGGTTTACAAAATTTAAAAATGATTTTACCCTCTTCAGTCTCATTAATACATACACAAAACGTTCCTCCGGAACGTGTCCACAATATCTGCCTTCATTGCTACCCATGAAATGTTCCTCTGGAACATGTTCTTAAATGAAATTATTTTCTTGCCATTTTCTTGAAAAATTACCAGACAATTAGTTATCACCTTTCTACTATGTTCCAGAGGAACATCTTGTGGGTAGATAAAATAAATATTATTTATATACGCGCGTTCCGGAGGAACGCTTTGTGCTGCAATATTAAACATCAGGATTTCAAAATTCAAAAATGATATTACCCTCTTCAATTTCATTAATACATACACAAAACGTTCCTCCGGAACGTGTCCACAATATCTGCCTTCATTGCTACCCATGAAATGTTCCTCTGGAACATGCTCTTAAATGAAATTATTCCATTGCCATGTTTTTGAAAATTATAAGACATTTGAATTGTAATCTTTCTGCTATGTTCCAGAGGAACATCTTATGGGTAAAAACATTGTATTATTTATAAGCCAGCGTTCCGGAGGAACGCTTTGTGTTATAGTCTTATGCAAAATAATATTTTATCTTTATCAAAATGATACACCTGAAAAAAAGAGCAGGATCAAGAATGCTTCATAATATTTTTCGAAAAATTCTAGACTTAGATAAAAATGTTACTCATTAAATTGGCTCCTGGAAAAGATATTTCTCTTCATATTCAACGTCAAACAATTTAAGCATTCTTTTATATTCATCTAAGAAGCCAATTTTTTGATGATGTATTTCCTGGTTTTGAATATATCGAATCACATTATTTACATGACTTTTAGAATATGAGAATGCTGCATAACCATTCTGCCATGCAAATTTTGCTCTGCAAAAATTTTGAGATTTTATCCATTTGCTACTTTCTGTTTTTACATTTTGTATCAATGCGGCGATTGACTGATGCGGGCGCATACCAATTAAAAAATGAATGTGATCCGGCATGCTATTTAACTGAAGCATCTTATGATCATTATTCTGGATAATGCCAGTCATATATTTATGTAAATCATCCTTCCAGCTTTTTTGAATTAATGCAGCACGGAACCTTACCGCAAATACAAATTGAATATGAAGTTTGAAATAAGTGTCAGGCATATTAAACATTTTTATGAGTTAGTAAAATATGCAATTTGATTTACAAATGCAATAGCTACTCTTAAAATAATCAGATTAATTTCTATCTTGAGAAGGGATGCACAAAACGTTCCTCCGGAACGTGACCGCAATATCTGCATTCTCTACTACCCATGAAATGTTCTTCTGGAACATTCATAAGATGAAAAACCTAATAAATATTTAATTAAGAATATAAGATCTTTTGCTTCAATTTAAACTATGTTCCGGAGGAACATCTTATGGTAGAAATAGCATGTTATTAATAAACCAGCGTTCGGGAGGAACGCTTTATGCTCCCACGAAGAAAAAACCAGGATTTCAGAATTCATGGAAAATATTATTCCGGTCAATTTCATTCATTCATACACAAAACGTTCCTCCGGAACGATGCTGCAATATCTGCCTTCATTGCTACCCATGAAATGTTCCTCCGGAACATTCATAAGATGAAAAACCTCATAAACATTTAGTTTAAAAACTTCTGCATTCTTTTTTACAGCTTGCATCAATATTCCAGCAGAACATCTTGTGGGTAATTAAAAATAATTGATATTGAGTTCGCATTCCGGAGTAACGTTTTCTGCTCATATCTTTTATAATGATGCCTTTAAATATTATATAACAATGAACTACTTAGATACCTGCATAAAAAAATCACCGGAATATTTCCAATGAATAAAAATTATTCAATTTATAAAATATTCCGGAGAAATATATTTTTTAAAAATTCAAATGCGCAATTTATTGCGGCACACTGATCTTATTATTCACCCTGTTTACATCGGCCATTCGCTGGCTTGGATCAATTTCTATTTCTTTAATATCTCCCACCGAATGATTTAATTGTACCTGGTATTCCGGCGCTACCCATTGCCACTCTTTTTCAACGATTCTTGGATAATTTCCTTCCGCAGGTTTTTCCCCATACATTAAATTCATCGGTATATAATGCATTTCCTTTGTGCCGTCTTTATACGTCACTAACAAATCAACAGGCATGGGCATATATCCGATTCTTTTCAATGTAATATTTGCTTTACCATCTTTTTCATTTACATCACCAATACCATAATCAATTGTTTTCGTTGTATAAACCCAATACTCTTTATACCATTGCAATTCAATGCCACTCACTTTTTCTGCAACACGAATAAAATCATTTGGATTAGGATGCTTAAAACGCCATTCCCGATAATACTCATGTAAAATTTTATCCAATACAGAATCACTTACTATATAACCCAATTGTGCCATGAAAATTTCTCCTTTAGAATAAGCATCTATGGAATAAGCAAAGTTTGTATTATAATGATCGGCATGTGTACTCATGGGTTCTTCTAAACCGCTTTTTACCAAACTAAAATAGCCACTGTATGCTCCACGAAATGGAAAAGCTGTATCATTATATAACAAGGCGCTGATGCGTGATTCTGCATAGGACGTAAAACCTTCATCCATCCAGGAATAGAGACTTTCATTCGTACCCATCATGCCCTGGTACCAGCTATGCATCCATTCATGGATCGCAGTTCCCACACTCGCACTTTTAATTAAAGTGGCCATTGGATATTCCATACCACCATCGCCACCCTGGATAAAGCTATAATTTTTGTAAGGGTAAGCGCCAAAACTTTTATCCATATACGGATAAATTTTGACCATGGTATTTGCAAGGTCCTGCCATTTTTGTTCAAGCGAATCTACTTTTTTATACACCACATATAATAATGGACCACCGGGAATTTGTTTCTTAATCATCGTATAAGTTGGATCAGCAGCCCACACAAAATCATGTACATTTTGTGCCAAGAATTTCCAGGTGCGGTTTGCGCCATTCACAGGTATTGGTGCGGTTCCATTTTTTTGATAACCAAAACCAATTTCTTCGGGGTTTTGTAAAGTGCCGGATCCTGCCAGCATGTATGTTTTATCAATATTAATATTGACGTTATAATCTCCCCAAACGCCATAAAACTCACGCGCGACGTATGGATTAGCATTCCATCCCTGGTAATCGTATTCCACCATTTTCGGGTACCATTGACTCATACTATAGCGGATGCCTTCTTCATTGTCGCGCCCGCTGCGCCTGATTTGTAGCGGCACTTGTGCGGAAAATGAAAGTTCAATAGAAGATTTTGAATTCGGTAAAATAGGTGTGCTCAATTGTACTTCCAATATCGTTTCATGATCGATGAGTTGCACAGATTGACCATTTACTTTCATAGAAGAAATTCTTTGATAGCCAATTTCTTCAGGTGTTAATTTAGCAATTCGGTCACGTACCCGGCCATCCCAGTCGCGCATAGGTTCTCCTTTTTTATTGGTGCCAAATATAGTTTTTCCCAATTCCTGGCTGCGTATATCCATCATACTATTTGGTTGAAATGCGTTCCAGTACATGTGAAAGAAAATGCGCGTCAGTGTATCGGGAGAATTATTCCAGTAATTGATTTTTTCAGTACCTGTAAACTGGTTGGTACGAACATTCATATTTACATCTATCTGGTAAGAAATGCGTTGTTGCCAGCGATCCGGTTGGGCGTGTACAAGTTCTCCTATAAAAAGGGAGAGGAAAAGGGACAGGTATTTCATGTGATTTATTTTTTATGAAAAATGGAAAGAAGCAAATATAAGTTTTAAAATAATGATCTGGTTGCCGTTCAAAAAACAACAGATTGCCTGTTTATTATTTTAACTATTTAATTCAAGGTCAAAAATTCAATGGATAAAAAAATTCTTACAACTAAAAAAATATTTTAGATTTGCCTAAAATATATTTACGTGCTATCTAAATATACGATTACCGAAGAAAATTATATTAAAGCGATCTTTCATTTACAGGAGGAGGGAGGTTTATCTACCGGCAAACTTTCTGCTGCCTTGAAAACAAAGCCTGCTTCAGTTACGGATATGCTGAAAAAGTTGAAAGATAAAAAACTGATTTCCTGGTCACCTTATAAAAAATTTAAGCTGACAGTCAAGGGAAAAATACTCGCCCTGAATATCGTCCGCCGTCATCGCTTATGGGAATATTTCCTCTCAGAAAAATTGCATTTTGACTGGGATGAAGTACACGCAGTTGCAGAAGAACTGGAACATGTAAGTTCAGAAAAACTCATTGATAAACTGGATGCATATTTAAATTTTCCACGGGTTGATCCGCATGGAGATCCCATTCCTGATGCAATGGGAAATATGCAGCAACGCGCACAATTACGCCTGTCTGATCTTCCCATAAATGCTCCTGCAAATATCATTGCTGTAGCAAGCCAGGAACTGCAACTGCTGGAACTTTTAAAGCATTTTGAAATTGGCCTGGGAACACGTGTAGAAGTGAAAAAAAGATTTGATTTTGATGAATCTATAGAAGTGAAAATAAAAAATAAAACAGCCATTCAATTGGGTGAGGCATTGACTAAATCACTCATAGTAAAACTCATATAACATGGCCGAGAAACAACATAAACATATTTCTTTAAGTGAAGTGCATGAATCGGTGGACATGACCACAACAACAAAAAAGGGCTGGCGAAAATGGCTTCCTTATTTTGGGCCGGCATACCTGGTAAGTGTGGGCTACATGGATCCCGGTAACTGGGCAACAGATTTGCAGGGCGGCGCTCAGTTTGGTTATAGTTTGATTTGGGTTTTGATAATGAGTAACCTCATGGCTTTATTATTACAAAGTTTGAGCACCCGTTTAGGCATAGTTCGCAGGCGTGACCTGGCACAGGCAAACCGCGATATGTATCCGCGTGCGGTTAATTTTTGTTTATACATTCTTGCAGAATTTGCCATTGCCGCCTGCGACCTGGCTGAAGTACTGGGTATGGCAATTGGTATTCATTTGCTTACAGGCCTTCCAATAATCTGGGGCGTTTGTATAACAGTCTTAGATACTTTTTTATTACTCTGGTTTCAAAAACTTGGGATGCGTCGGCTGGAAGCTTTTATCATCGCGTTGATTTTAATTATTGGTGGTTCTTTTTTAATTGAAATATTTTTAGCAAAACCAGATGCGGGTGAAATTTTAAAAGGTTTTGTGCCTTCCGCTTTAAGTGGTGATGCATTATATATTGCAGTCGGTATAATTGGTGCAACAGTGATGCCGCACAATTTATATTTACATTCATCATTAGTACAAACCCGCAAGATCGCCAATACAGATAGTGGTATAAAAAAAGCGTTGAAATTTAATTTTATTGACAGCACCATTGCATTGAACGCCGCTTTTTTTGTGAATGCAGCAATCTTAATATTAGCAGCATCTGTTTTTTTTGCAAGTGGTAATACGCAGGTCGCAAAAATTGAAGATGCACACAAGTTATTAGCTCCATTGCTCGGAAGTAAATTGGCACCTATTTTATTTGCAGTTGCGTTGATCGCTGCCGGCCAGAGTTCTACGATCACTGGTACACTTGCCGGGCAGATTGTAATGGAAGGTTATTTGAATCTCCGCATTAATCCCTGGATGCGCAGGCTGCTCACGCGTTTGCTCGCAATCATTCCCAGCGTGCTCGTCATACTTGTATATGGTGACCAGGAATTAGATGCATTACTAATTTTAAGCCAGGTGATCTTAAGTGCACAACTTGGTTTCGCGGTGATTCCCTTGATATTTTTTGTGAGTGATAAAAAAACAATGGGTAAATATGCGATCGCTCCCTGGGTTAAAATTTTATCCTGGCTCGTGGCAACTGTACTTGTTTTTTTAAATATTAAAATGGTCACAGAAGCCTGTTTACCGATCTTCCGGGAGCAGGGTAATATGGGATTAAAAATATTATTGATTGGTTCGGCAATCTTGTTTGCCTGGCTATTTATTATGATGATAAAAATTCCTGTTATGAAAAAAAGAAAAGCGAAGTTGCAACCTGCTATGCACGGGGAATTTGTACCATTATCAAATTTAGAAGCGCCCAAAATAAAACATATTGCTGTAGCCCTGGACTTTACAGGCAATGATGAAAAATTAATTGCCTTCGCGCTTTCACAAGGCCGGCATAATGCGCAATATTTATTGTTGCATATTGTGGAAACTGCGGCTGCACGTTTTTTTGGCGAGCAGGCTGATGATGCGGAAACCCGGGCAGACTTACAGCGTTTGGAAGGCTATGCAGCACAATTAAAAACATTAGGATATGAAATCAATATTCAGCTCGGATATAAAAACAGGGTAAAAGAAATTGTTCGAATCGTCCTGGAAGAAAATGCCGACATGCTGGTAATGGGCGCGCACAGGCATAAAGGCCTGAAAGACTTTTTGTATGGCGAAACGGTGAACCAGGTCCGGCACAAATTGTCCATACCAGTATTGATCGTGAACTAAAAGGGATTAATTTTTTGGGAATAAAAAAATGTAAAAGAAAAAATTATCGGGCAACCTGGAACTTACCGGCTTCAATTAATTTTCCAGTTCTGTCATGCAGTTGGAAAATGTAAATTCCACGATAAAAATCGTCAGATAAAATAATTGAAAGTTTTGAAGAACTTACAGGAATATCCTTCATTTTCTTACCTGAAAAACTATAAATAGAAATAGAATAGGTCCTGTCAATATTTGCAGGAAATTCAAAGTTGATATAAGAAGTTGCAGGGTTTGGATAAAATTTTACAATTTTAACCTGCACATCTGTTGAAACAAATGCATTTCCTGTATTCGCAAAGATCCAGCCGCTTGCAACAAGCAAAACAGCCAGCAGGATTCTTTTAAAAGGACCGGAAGTAATAGGTAAAAATTGTTTCATTGCTTAGATTACATCGTAAAATTAACTAATATTATTTATTGTGCCAAAAAATATCTTTAAGGTTTTATTAAAAGTTTATTGTTTTTTTTCTAAAACATCTTGTATAGCCTTAAAATCAGGAAGATCACCTGCACTTTCCAAAACTTCTGCGTATTGTATAATTCCCTTTTCATCAATCAAAAAAGCTGCTCTTTTAGAAACGCCTTTCATCCAACCAATAAAAGCATTATAGATACAACCATATTCTTCAGAAACCTCTTTATTAAAATCACTGAGCAATGGAAAATTTAGTTGCTGGTCTTCTTTAAATTTTGCCAGTGTAAAAGGAGAATCCACAGATATACCAAAAACTTTTGCATTCACTTGTTCATATTGTCCAATATTATCCCGAACACTACATAATTCAGTGGTGCAAACCCCGGTAAAGGCCATAGGAAAAAAAAGCAATAAGACTTTATTACCTTTTTGATCTGAAAGGGAAACTTTGTTTTTTTCTGTATCGGCCAATGTGAAATCCGGTGCTAAATCTCCAACTTTTAATGACATATTATAATTTTTTGCAGCGAAGTTAAGATTTATTAAAAGTAAAATTTATCTATACTATTTATTTTATGATTTAAAATTTGGGACAGAGCACTGCGTCCTTTGTTGAGTAACCAATATTATCAAACCCAATATATGCAATAGATAGTTCAAACCCGCCCCGGTATTGACTTGCTGTTTTTAAAGCAGATGTATTTACATCATAACTAAATGAAATGGAAAAAGGATTGTAATCCAGTTTGAGTACAGGGATGATTGCATCTTTCCAGCGCACATACGCGCCGAAGTGCAGCGTGTATAAAGGGTTGTCCATGTCTTCCCCAATTTTTCGGGAATACATACCACCACCAATAAATTCTTTGTTATCTCCCTGCATAGAAATATCTGCCTGGAAACTTACATAGGAAAATTCATTGACAAATAATTTTACACCGCCGGAAGCTACTATTTTAGGATTTAATTCAACCGGGGGATTTGTATAAAAAGAATTCATTGGCCTGTTGAAATGATGATAAGCCAGGCCAACAAAATAATTACTGATCTCACTTTCTCCCAAAGATGAATTATACGAAATGCCAAAACTTCCATCCCAATATTTGTAATTTGAAGTGGGAAAAGTTTCACCATCCGGTAAGGCAGGGTTATATCCAAAACCATCATAATGATTATTGGTGGTTACTTTTGAACGGTCAATTTTACGTTGAACCAAACCGCCCATAAATCCCAGCGAAAGAAATTTTCTTTTATCGCCATTCAGGGATTTATGATAATTTACTGCCGGTAAAATATTTGTGGTAGTAAAGTTAATATCTCCTGCACGGTCATATAAAATTTGCATGCCCAGCGTGATGAAATCATTGACCCTTCCAATTGGCTTTTTTACTTCTACATCAAAGGAACCTGTTTGGTAAGGTGAAGTTACACTGCCCCATTGACTGCGATAAACACCTTGGGCGCGTACATCACCATTGAAAATTCCTGCCAGGGAAGGATTGCGCAATAAAGGCGCATCAAAGAATTGTGAAAAGTGCACATCCTGGCCTTGCACAATTTCTGCCATACAGCAGATGCCGATGATAAAAAACCTTTTTAGATTTTTCATTTTGGATATTGGATTTATGTAAAAAAATAAAAACTACAACTTCATTTCTCCCTGCTCATTACCTGATCAATGTTACATTTCCTTTCACGGGAATTACTTTACTATTCTCACAAACTATTTCCATTACATATACATATACATCTGATGGTGCCGGTTTTCCTTTATACATACCATCCCAACCATCTCCGGCAACATTTGGCTGCAAATCATTTTTACTATACACTATTTCTCCCCAGCGATTAAATATTCGTATGGATTTGATACTGAATAATCCTGTACCTCTGGGGTAAAATGCGTCATTCATTCCATCGTTATTCGGAGAAAAAGTATTTGGTATAAAAATATTATTCTTGTCACACAGGATATGTACCGTTACTAAATCTCGTGCGATACAACCGCCACCATTTATAGCTACACAGGTATATGTGGTGGTTTGAACAGGGCTTGCAATTGGATTTGCTGAATTTGGATTATCCAAACCTGTTGCAGGTTCCCATTTCCATTGTGTAATGTCGGGCGTAGCAGTGGTTTCGAGTTTCACACTTTGTCCTGCCTGTATAGTGATATTGTCTTTCAGAATTTGCATACCCGGAATTGGATAAACTTTTACATGAACTATGCTCGTATCCACAAAACAATTTTTTCTGTCTGTACCTGTCACCTGGTAATTGATCACAGTATCTTTTGTAGCATGCATTACAGGATTTGCGACAAATGGATTATCCAGGAATGTGGAAGGAGTCCATTGATATGTTGCAGAACCTTCAGCATGCAATTGCACAGTGCCCCCAATACAAAGTGAATCGCTACCGGATGTGACAAGTGAGCCCGGTTGAATTACCTGAACTGTAATAGAATCGGTTGCACTACAGCCCAATGCATTGGTGCCATGTACAACGAAAGTGGCTGTAGAATCAGGAGCTACGATTGGATTAGTACAAATGGTGCAACTAATATTCGGGTTATCATCCCAAACATAATTCATAGCCCCGCTTGGTTGCAATACGTATGTACCAAACTTGCAAATGGTGGTATCCAAACCTGCATTGACATTTGGTGGAGCTGATAAATTGATTTGTTTATGGGCAGTGTCGGCACAGCCAGAACTATTCAAAGCAATAGCCGTAACTGTATATTGGTTGGGTAATAAATAAGTAACCGGTGGTGGGTTTTGAAGGTTAGAAACGGCGCCGTTCCCAAAATTCCAGTTCCATTTGAGAACGCTTGAATCAGAAGATTTTATATTTCCATTAAAGGTAAGTGTGAGCGGTGCACATCCCGTGCTGTCACCCAATATGCTGATCTTCGGAGAAGAGGAAATTACAATAGGAGTAACTAATTGAGCAGTATCTGCACAACCATATTTCGTAGTGACGATTAAAGTTACCTGGTAATTTCCGCCTGTAGTGAATAAATGAGTGACCTGTTTGCCATCTGCTGTACTATTATCAGGGAAGATCCAATGATAATTTTTTATAGAATCATTGGAATAAGAAGAGTCTGTAAAAACTATTGTTCCGGAATCGCAGAATTGTTTATTTACGACCGTTGGCACCGCGGTAATGTCATAAATATAAATTGTATCAAGTCCTGTAATAGGAACCTGGCAACCAAGAGCATCACTTAAAATCAGCTTAGGCAAATAAGAACCTGGCTGGTAATTATGTGTAATATTACCAGTGCTTGTTGTAATGGTCGTTCCATCACTAAAATCCCATAAATATTGTACGGTGTTTTGTGCTTTGGAATTAAATGATACTTCACCCGGATAGCAAGCATTGATTGGGTTATACAAAATACTTCCGGAAGGCCCTTTTATTTCTACATTCCTGGTTATTGAATCAACGCAGCCACCATTTCCAGTCACTTTTAAAGTTACGGGATAAATCCCTGCAGAGTTATATAGATGGGTAGGAGATAAAATTGTAGAACTGTTTCCATCACCGAAATCCCATGTATATGTGGAATAATTTTGAGATTTATTGGTAAAAGTCACATTCAATGGAGGACAAGATGAAAAGGAATCACTCATTAAAAATTTAGGTAAAGGAACGGAGACAACTATAGGTATAGGCGATGTTATTGAATCCGGGCAATTATTCGCGTCAGTAACACGCAGTTGGGGAAAATATTTTCCCTGTACTGTGTAAATATGATTAGGACTCTCATTTGATGAACCTGAGCCATCTTTAAAATCCCATGAATATTTCAATTGGATCCCTTCAGAAGTACTGGTGAAATTAATTTTCTTATCCGGACAAACTACGGAATCTGACATATTGAAAGATGCGGTAGGTTTGGTAATATTAATATATGTTTTTTTACGAACACTATCGGTGCAACCATATTCATCAGCGATAGTTAATTTCACATCATAGTATCCTGCACCAAGATACGCATGCTGGAAAGGTGCGGCATTATAAGTAGTAACTGTATTATCTCCGAAATCCCAGGTCCATGTTTTAATAGGATGTGTGCCATCCGTAATGGAAGCATCCGTAAAATCAAATACTTCTTTGATGCAACCTGTTGTTTTTGGCGCACTGAATTTTGCAGTAGGGCCAAAAATACTAACGGTTGTAATTTCTGTGAGTGTATCTGTACATCCAAGTATATCACGAACTACAACGGATACCTGGTATACGCCAGCTTTTATGTAACTATGTGTGATAGTTGTACCATTTATCACCTTGCTAGTTCCATCTCCGAAATCCCAGGTCGTATTTAGTATATTATTCGCATTTACATTTTTCACTTCAAAGGAAAGGTCCACATTGCGGCAATTTGTAAAAGGAATAATGGATAATTTGGGATTTTCATTCACTACCTGTATCGTTTTACTTGTCGTGTCCACACAAGTATTATTCGAAACTGATAAAACCACATTATACGAACCCGTTTTTCCATATACATGCACCGGGTCTTGTATTTTTGAAGTACTTCCATCACCAAAATCCCAGGTCCAGGTTTTATCATCAATGGATTTATCTTTAAAAGTTACTGACTGCCTGTCTGTACAATTGTTTTCAAAAGTATATTTAGCTATAGGTGCTTTAATATGCACCATATCAATAATTTCAAGCGTATCAGAACATCCATTATTAAAAGCAATTAATGTAACGCTGAAATAGCCTGTATCCGTGTACTTATGCGTTGCCACGGGATTTGAATAGGAGATACCACCATCCCCAAAATGCCATTCTAATTGTGTGATTGGGCCATTGGTGCTGGTGCTGGTAAAAGTGATAGGCGTTTTTGCACATACATCCAAGGGGTCTGCTGTGAAACTTGCTGTTGGTTTATGTCCAACAATAACTGCATGTTTCAAACTAAATGTAGTGTTACAACCGCTTGCTGTAGTGAGTGTAAGTGTCACTGTATAATCTCCATCCTGAGTATAAGTATGACTCGGATTTGGTGAATTGGAAGTAGTACCATCTCCAAAATCCCATTTGTATGTAGCATTTGTTAAATTGATACTCGTAATTGGTTTAGGATGAATTGTATAAGGAGTACATCCAGTCACCGGTAAATTCTCAAATCCAGTGATTGATAATGGATGCAGTTTGATACAATCAACAATCTTAAATATTGTCTGGCAGCCATTGGAATTTGTAGCCGTAAGCGTAACAGTATAATCCCCGTATTTTGTATAGGTATGAATCGGATTCACATCAGATGAAGTGGCGCCATCACCAAAATTCCAGATAAAAGTTATAGCATTTCCCTTGGTTGTATTTGTAAATTGAACTGTGTAAGGAACTGAACAACTTGCTGTATCAGTAACTGTAAAGGATGCCGCCGGCCCATCTAAAACTTCAACTACTTTCGTGATAGAATCTTTGCAGGAAGAGGAAAATTCATTCACCAGTTTGATCTGGTACGTGCCGGCTTTAATGTAAGTCTTAATTGGATTGAAATCTGTAGACGTAGTACCATCACCAAAATTCCAGGTCACTGAAACTGGCATTGGTGTTGTATTATTTGTAATAAGCTGTGCCTGGTTGGCACAAATTGTCGGAGGAATAAAGAATCCGGATTTAGGAAAACTAAAATCTATTGTTACTGATGCAGTATCAGAGCAGCCTGAAGCTGATGTTGAAGTTAATAATACAGTGTAGGTTCCCGGATTGTTATAACTATGTTTAGGTGAAGCTGTATTAGATGTACCACCATCACCAAACTGCCAGAAATACGTCAAATTTCCTGTGCCTGTACTTTGATTGGTAAATGTATAGACTGCAGGAGCCTGGCAAATATCCGCTGAACTTATAGTGAATGCTGCTGTTACTCCTTGTGAAATGTTGATTAAATTATTTTTGGTGATCGTTTTAGTGCAGCCAAAATTATTGGATGCCATCAGGCTTACACCAAATGATCCCGGTGCTGTATATGTATGAAAAGGTTTGGGAACATTTGCCGTTGTTCCGTCTCCAAAATCCCATAACCAGGAACTAATATTTCCGGACGTGCTTGTACTTTTATCCACAAAACTTACGTCAAGCGGATAGCAGCCGCTTATTGGTGAAGCATCAAACTCAACTTCAGGTAATCCATAGACATTTATATAACCCGTTTTGGTAATGGAATCTGTTTGTGTGGCATTTGAAATTATCAACTTAATCGTATAAGTGCCGGTTGCGAAATAAGTCGTTGAGGGAAATTGTGCAGTTGATATTACGCCATTGCCTAAATCCCATTTCCAACTTGTTGGTTTACCTGTTGATTTGTCTGTAAAGCCTACTATTAAAGGGGAACAACCTGATGTGGGGCTTGCGCTAAAGTCGGCTTTTAATTGCGCCTGCGAATGAATTGCAGGTAAAATTAAAGCACAAATCAAGAGTGCATGTAAAAGCACTTTTTGAATAGCTTTCATGGACTTGGTTTCTCTTTTAGGAATTTGGATATTGGTTTCTGTCGTTAAACAGAAAGTTAAAATAAGGCCAAACAATTCAAACTACCAAATTTTTTTTTAAAATTTTGTATTTCTTACCTTAGAATATGCACCCGCTTTTTGATTTTTTTTTAAAACCGGATAATCAATCCTGGAAGAAAAATGAAACCAAACCAAATAATGTGCACAATAATTTTATACTAAAAGTTTATCCACAATTCCGCAATGGGGTTTCTGTTTACATGCGTTGCATCTTATCTTTAGCGCGTTTTTACGTTTTTTTATAAAACAAATTAAAATATTTAAATCACCCATCCGTTCACCTCAATATGCCTATTTATCCGAAAAAATCCGGCCTAGTGTTTTTTGCCGTATGCTTATCTTTTTCCTTATCAGCACAGTTTACAAAATGGAATGATGACCCCGATGAAACATTCAAACTGGCAAAAGACCTTTATCAAAAATCCGATTTCAGCCTGGCTTACCCGCTTTTTAAAAGCCTGTATGCAGTGCCTGCCAATGCAGGAAATATTCCGGTAAGTATCCGGGAAGAGTCAAAGTATTATGCCATTATTAGTGGCCTTCAATTAAATGATGTAACAGCTGAAACTGAAGCTACGGCTTTTATCGCACTCGAACATAATACACCTCGAATTGAAATGATGTGTTATTTCCTGGGGGAATATTATTATCGTATAAATGATTTTTCAGATGCTTTAAACTATTATGAAAAGGCCGGGTTATCTAATCTCGATAACAGCCAGATCGCACAAATGAAATTTCATGAAGGCTATGCTTATTTTACGATGCAACGTTTCAATGATGCGAAACCATTATTTGATGCGGTCCGTCAAATCCCAGGCGATCCAAATTATGTGTCTGCCAATTATTATTATGGATTCATTTTATTCAGCGAAAAAAAATATACAGAAGCGCTTGGTAGTTTTAAGATAAGCGAAGGCCAGGATCCTTACCAGAATGTAGTTCCATATTATATTGCTGAAATATATTATTTCAATAATGACCGTGACCAGGCATTGAGTTACGCAGAAAATATTTTGAAAAAATCAGGTAGTCAATATTATGACCTGCAGTTGAAACAGTTGGTAGGTCATATTTATTTTGAGAAAAAAGATTTCAAAAATGCGTTACCTTATCTTGAAGCATATGTAAGCAATACGAAAAAAGTGAACCGGGCTGATTTGTATGAATTGTCATTTTGCTATTACCAGGCAGGACTATTTAATAAAGCAGTTTCGGGCTTTAAAGAACTGGGCGGTCAGCAGGATTCGCTGGCGCAAAACAGTATGTACCTGCTCGCGAAGTCTTATTTGGAATTAAATATGAAGCCGAGCGCCCGCAGTGCATTTCTATTTTGTTCGCTTAACAGCAGCAATCTTTCACAAAAAGAAATTTCAAAATTCAATTACGGAAAATTGTCATTTGAACTCGGTTATACGGATGTTGCGCTGAACGAATTGAAAGAATATGTTGCTGCTTATCCGCGTGCAGAAAACATAAATGAAGCCAAAGAATTACTGGTGCGTGTAATGGCAACGACAAATAATTTTAAAGATGCACTTGATCTTATACAGTCAACCGGACTGCAATCAGATCCAGTAAAAAAAGTGTATCCAAAAATTTTACTCGGCCGTGCGGAAGAATTGATCAATGACCAGCAAATTATACAAGCAGACGATTTACTCGACCAGGCAATCAATGCAGCTTACAACGATAAAGCATTGCCTTATATAGATTTCTGGAAAGGCGAGATTGCATTCCGCACGAATCAATTTGATTCTGTAAACTTTTACCTTTCCCAGTATTTGAAGAATCCTGTTTCCTATGAAGAAGTAACGCCATTGAATGCGTCTTACACTTTAGGTTATAGTAATATGCGGCAGGAAAATTATGCCTATGCTTTACAAAATTTTTTACAGGTTGTGAATAACGTCAGTGCCGCTAGTACGCCTTTACAACAGGATGCTTACGCGCGCATAGCGGATTGCTATTTTATGCAAAAAAATTATACCAAGGCTGTGCAGATGTATGATAATATTATCAACCAGAATTTCCCTGCAGCAGATTATGCATTATTCCAGAAAGCCATTATCAGTGGTGGTTCCGGCAATTATGCTCAAAAAATTTCCTACCTGCAGGACATTCCTAAAAGATATCCGAAATCCAACTTAGTAACTGATGCGAATCTTGAAATTGCCAATACCTATTTAGCAGAAGAAAATTATGGCGCTTCCATTGCACCTTTAAATGCATTGTTGAATAACAGATCCGCCAACGCACTGAAACCGCAGGTTTACTTAAAATTGGGTATTGCATATTTTAACCAGGGAAATACAGATGAAGCATTGAATAATTTTCAACTGCTCATCAAAAATTATCCCAACGCGGATGAAAGCAATGAGGCGGTTGGTTATGTAAGAAACATTTTTTTACAAAGACAAAAGCCGGGAGATTTTGTTGTTTTTATGCAAAAGAATGGCAAAGCTGTAAGTTATTCGGAAGCTGATTCGCTTACATTTATTTCTGCAAATACTGCGTATGAAAATAAAATGGCAGATAATGCATTAGCAGGTTTCAATGATTATCTCAGCAAATTTCCAAATGGCCAATATTCTGTGGAAGCTGCTAACAATGCGGCTGAGATTTATAATGGCAAAAAAGATTTTGCCAATGCTATAAAAAATTATGGACTGGTGAGCGCAAAGTCACCCAATAAATATGCTGAAAATGCATCATTGCAGGCAGCGAGAATTGCTTATTTTGAATTAAAAGATTATGCGTTGTCGGAGCAGTATTTTACCCAGTTAAAATCTATTGCCACTACGCCGGAAAATAAACTGGAAAGTATGCGCGGGCTTTTACGTAGCCAGTATAAGTTGGAAAAGTGGGCTGATGCTGTTTCGAATGCACAGGAATTATTAGTACAAAAAGGAATTGCTACAGACGATAAAATGATGGCGAATATGGCGATCGCAAAAAGTGGACAATTGAATAACCAGGTATTTGAAGCATTGGATGCCTATAAAATTGTCATTGGTTTAGGAAAATCTGAATATGCTGCAGAAGCACGTTACCAGGTGGCGTCCATTTTATTTTCTCAGCAAAAATATCCGGATGCAGAAAAAGCAGCATTTGATGTGATCAATAAAGCGGGTTCATATAACTATTGGATCACAAAGTCTTATATATTATTAGGTGATATCTATTTTGCGGAAAAAGATTATTTCAATGCAGAAGCGACATTAAAAAGTGTAGTGGAAAATGGCGCTATACCAGCATTACAGGCAGAGGCCCAGAAAAAATTAGACATGGTGGTCGCTGAAAAAAATCAGAACAGTAAAATAGCAGAGCCTGATAAAAATACCAATCAATAAAACGTTTCAACAGAAAATACAACCAGATGCAAAAATATAGTTCACTTTTTATATTTCTTTTAATATCTACTTTTTCATTTGCACAAAACCGCACTCGTACGGGTGCAAAACCGGAGTCTAAAAAAGTGGCTGATACCATTCCGCAAAAAACGGTGATCGTCACTTCTGCATTTACGCCAACATTGAAAAAATCTGCTAAAATAAATTTCAGTGCAGGGACACCCTTGCCAGATGATAGCAGGCCAACATTGCAGTATAATGTGCCCGCACAGAATTTATTTTTCACGTATGAATCACCGGCATTGAAACCACTTGCTGCATCCATTGATTCCATGGTGCATTGGGAAAATTCAAATTTCGTAAAAGTTGGATATGGAAATTTCACCACGCCTTTTTTACAAGCCGGTATTTCTTTAGGCGATGGTGTTCATTCTGTATTAAATGTTTTCGGAAAATATACATCTTCAAAAGGCCCGATTCTTTTTCAGCAATTCAGTAAAACCGGTTTGCAGGCAATTGGCATTTTTAATAATGAAAAAAATACACAGGAATGGATGGGAAGCCTGCACTATGACGGTAGTACGCAATATGAATATGGTTTTCAGCCCGATACGATTGTTTTCACGAAAGATCAGCTACGTAAGCGTTTCAGCAGCTTTGGTGGTAAAATAGGCGTGCGAAACAAAACCATTAACGCTGCCAATATTTCTTACAACCCTTCACTTTCTCTTGATTTATTTTCTGATAATTATAATGGTACTGAAACGAATTTTATTTTGGATGCACCGCTTTCAAAATCTTTTGGAAAAATATTTGCTTTTGATCTTGGATTAACTGCAGATATCACATCTTTTAAAAGAGATACTGGTACTATCAATAACAATTTATACTATATCACTCCATCAGTTACATTCAAAACGCCGAATTTTATTTTAAATGCAGGCTTACGGCCATCATGGGATAACCAGGTTTTTTCCATGCTTCCTAATTTCAGCGCAGAAGCAAAGATCCAGGATGAAAAATTAATTTTGGTCGCGGGCTGGATCGGTTATTTTAATAAAACCACGTATGAATATTTAGCTGGTTTAAATCCATGGATACAACAACCACAAAGTTTATTAAATACACGGATGACCGAGCAATATGCCGGCTTCAAAGGCTCTGCAGGAAGCCATTTCACGTACAATGCAAAAGTTTCTTTTATAAAATATAATAACCAGCCATTATTTTTAAATGACAGTATCACAGGAAGATCATTCAATGTGGTGAATGAATCCACTATGAAGGGAATTCGCCTGCATGGTGAACTTGGATATACATGGCAGGAAAAAGTATCATTACTTGCTGCAGTTACTTTTAATCAATACAGTGGTTTGGAAATAAATAATAAAGCCTGGGGATTGGTACCGCTACAGATGACAGGTACACTGAGGTGGCAGGTCTTCAAAGATTTTTTGGTGAAGGGTGATGTTTTCTTCTGGGATGGGGCACCTTACCAGGATGCGATGAAAGAGAGTCATAAGCTGGACCCTGCAATAGATTTGAATGCCGGCGTAGAATTCACTATTTTGCCAAAATTAAATGCATGGGTACAATTTAATAATTTGTTCAACAACAAATACCAGCGCTGGAATCAATATCCTGTACTGGGTTTCAATGTACAGGCCGGTGTTGTTTATTCTTTTTCACAATTAGGTATAACAAAATAAAATGCACGAAATATTAATCCGCTATTTGGATAAAAATAAAAATTTTAATTTACCTGGAATCGGGCGATTTGAGCTTGTATCTGAAATGGCAAGCCTGGATTTTATCAACAAAATAATCTACCCGCCAAAGCAACAAATTGTGTTTCATCCCGAAAGGAAATCAAATGCCGGAATGCTGAATGATTCTATAAAAAATGAAACAATTACATCCTCCCATGACAATAAAAATAACCTGCCAGGCTTTTTATCCAGGCACCTGAATATGCCTGAAAGCCTTGCCATGACAGAGTTCGAGCAATATGCAGGCTTCGTGAGAATTACGCTGGAGAAAAATGGATTTTATGAATTGAATGGCATTGGTACTTTACAGCAAAATGAAAAAGGGATTCATTTAGACAATGCATTTTCTTCTGAAAAATTTTTCGAACCGATACATGCGGAGCAGGTGATCCGCGAAAATGCTACCCATTCCGTACGCGTGGGTGAAGAGGAGAAAACTTCAGAACAAATGAAGGAATACCTGCACCGTGAAGTAAAGAAAGACAACTGGTGGATTGCCGCTGTAATACTGGCAGTGATTGGCATCGGGGCAATTGCCTATTATTATCTTGGGATGACATAAGCGCATAATCTTGTGCCAAAAAACATCATGTAGAGACACCCCATGTTGTGTCTCTACACAATTTATTTTCCTTTTTCACGCAAAATAAAGAGACACAAAATATTGTGTCTCTACGGTACAAATCCGCACAATACCTGTATCAAATCCGCACACTTTCAAAATTGCATAATTGCTAAAACCCTTTACTGATAAGGGTTTTACGTTTGGCACGTGTTTGAATAATACAAATCAAACAGGTAAATAACAAAAAACTTAAAATTAAAAAGACCTGTAACAAAATGTTGAAGGCGACGTATTAGCAATCATCAAATTTTTAAAAAAATAAAAATACAATCATGAAATTCAAAACAAACTTCTCCGTACTTGCTAACTTAAATGCAAAAGAAATCAACCAGCTTACTTCTGAAGTGAAAGAAACAATTGCTTTTCATTTCAACAGGCCAATAACCAAACAATTTTGCGCAGCAGACTTTTGGAATATTCAAAAGAATAAAAGATATGCTGCAAGATCAAGGCGTTTTTTGTAAAATATAACGACCGGTACATTGTATCATTTGCGCACGCGAATTGTATCGTTACCGTACACTTTGTAATCTTTTAAAATGAAAAATAGACTGAAAAGCAAGCATTTAAGTAATGGCATGAATTTGCTTATTAGTCCTTTAATCCGGGTAAAAATTTGCCTTAACTAAAAAGTACTTATGGACAGGGTGATCAAAAAAAGTAAATGGAATAAGAAAAGGATCTTAACTATAACGGGCATTGCACTTTTAGTGATCCTGGTTGCAGCAAGTTATTATTATACTTCAGGCAACAGCAAACTAAACGTGGATACAGAACGAATTACTATCAGTGAAATTAAAAAAGGAACCTTCCAGGAATTTATCCCGGTGAATGGAATTGTATTACCACAAACAACTATTTACCTTGATGCGATTGAAGGTGGGAGAGTGGAAGAAAAATATGTTGATGATGGTGCAGTAATGAAAAAGGGACAGCCCATTCTTCGTTTATCCAATACTGATTTACAACTCGGTCTTGTAACTCAACAAACAAACGTGTATAACCTGCTTACACAAATGCAAATTTCAAAAAATGCTGCACAACAAAATACTGTTGGTAAGTTAAACCAAATGACAGACATCGAAAGTGAATTGAAAGAAGCTGCACGTGTTTATAATCTCGATAAAAAATTATATGATCAAAAAGCGATCGGTTCACAGGAATATCAAAAAGCGTTGAATGATTATAATTATTATTTACAAAAGAAAAAACTTTCTGATAAAATATTACAACAGGATTCAGTATCCACAGAACAACAATTAACGCAATCAAGGCAATCATTTGAAGGTTCTCAAAATGCCTTGGATGTAATGCGTCAAAAAGTGGGTGACCTTGTTGTTCGTGCACCCGTGGACGGTCAATTAACTTCTTTAGATGCAGAAATCGGGCAGTCTAAAAATAAAGGAGAACGCCTGGGCCAGATAGATGTGCTGGATGGTTTTAAAGTGCGTGTAAACATTGATGAACACTATATTTCAAGAATTTATACCGGCCTGAAAGGTGATTTTACTTTTGCAGATTCAACGTATCAATTACAGATAAAAAAAGTGTATACGCAAGTTGCAAACGGCACCTTCCAGGTGGATATGGAATTTACGGGTAAAGTACCAGCCGGCATTCGTCGTGGTCAAAATTTACAGATACGTTTGGCATTGAGTGATGAAACGCAAGCGTTGCTTTTACCAAGAGGCGGGTTTTATGAAAAGACGGGAGGCAACTGGATTTATAAAGTATCAAAAGATGGAACGAAGGCTTATAAAACAGATATGCAATTAGGCAGGCAAAACCCGGATTATTATGAAATCTTATCCGGATTGCAACCCGGTGATAAAGTTGTGACAAGCAGCTATGAAAATTATGGAGATATGGATGAGTTGGTGTTGAAGCAGCCGTAAGGAAGTGCTGTCAGCCTTGAGCTTTGAGCAGTGATTGGGAAAAATGATAATTGATTGTGCAAATACTTGGCTTTAATTTTTTCTTTGGGAAAATTTTTGATTATTAAATAAGGTTCAAGTGCAAGTAGGTAACTACGATACAAGATTGAAAATTTCTAATAAAAGTGAATTTAAATAATGAATATAGTTAATAAAAATAATAAAAATTTCGAACAAATTAAAGCGCTTAAAGTTCATGGCTAACAGCGCATAACTTTTTATAAAATTGCAATATGAAAATCTCCATAATCATTTTATTCGGTTTATTTATTACTGCATTATTTTTATATAGCAACAAAAATGAAAACTGTCCTAAAACCTGTTCATTAAAAAAAGAAAATAAAATAGAAAAGTCCAAAGAGGTAAATCAATACTGCCCTTTTTTTACAAGAATAAATAACATATAACCAATCAAATTCTAAATCACTATCAAATGATAAAAATCAAAGACCTGGAAAAAGTTTACCGCACTGAAGAAGTAGAAACAGTTGCTTTAAATAAATTAACCTTCACGGTAAATGACGGGGAATTTATTGCCGTAATGGGCCCGTCTGGTTGCGGGAAATCAACGCTTTTAAATATACTGGGTTTACTGGATGATCCGGATAGCGGAAGCTTTTTATTTAATAGCATTGAAGTGGCACATTTCAATGAAAGAAAAAGAGCCGATTTGCGCAAGCGAAATATTGGTTTTGTTTTTCAAAGCTTTAACCTGATTGACGAATTAACTGTGTTTGAAAATGTGGAATTACCACTTATTTACCTGGGCGTAAAAGGAGATGAGCGCAAAGAACGCGTGGAAAAAGTATTGGATAAAATGCAGATCATGCATCGCCGGAACCATTATCCACAACAGCTTTCAGGCGGTCAGCAACAACGTGTTGCGGTTGCCCGTGCAGTTGTAAATAATCCAAAATTAATTTTAGCGGATGAACCTACAGGTAACCTGGATTCTTCCAATGGCAATGAAGTGATGCAATTATTAACTGAACTGAATGAACAGGGCACAACTATCATCATGGTTACGCATAGTGAACATGATGCACGATACAGCCATCGTATTATTCGTATGCTGGACGGACAAACAGTGACGGAGAATATATTGGTGTAAAAGCATTTTGAAAATGCCTGAATTCATGCGCTGCATATAATTGAAACCGGGGACTGCTGAATTTTTTTATACCTCCCAATTATTCTAAACAATTCAGTCCGGATTTAAAATAGTTATTTAAAGTACGGCGGTGATATAAAATGCCGGTTATAATCTGCTGCAATTCTAAATAGAAGGAAAGAACTTTTACACATCCAATGGAGACTTATGTTTAAAAATTATTTCAAAACCGCATGGAGAAACTTAATGAAGTACAAGCTGTACTCCTTCTTAAACATTGCCGGGCTTACCATTGGTATTTTATGTTCATGCTTAATTTTTTTGTATGTAACAAATGAACTGAGTTACGATAATTACAGCCCGCTTTCAAGCCGTACCTACCGCATTAATTTTTATGGGAAATTGGGTGAACGCGCTATAAACTCTGCGCAAACACCTGCGCCTGCAGGACCACTTTTTAAAACCGAAATGCCGCAGGTTGAAGAAATGTGCAGGTTGAAATCGAATGGCCGCTCCATTGTGAAATATGAAAACAATTCATATAACGAAAGCAATGTGTTGTTTGCTGATAGCAGTTTGTTACGTGTGTTTAATTTTCCTTTACTGCAGGGCAATGCAGCCAAGGCTTTGACAGAACCCAACTCGGCGGTGATGAGTGAAACGATGGCCAAAAAATATTTTGGAAACAATGATGCTATTGGCCGCTCCATTAAACTGGATAATGATAAGCTATACAAGGTAACTGCAGTAATGAAAAATATTCCGGCCAACACACATTTTAAATCCGATATGTTTTTATCTATGTCTTCTTTGGAAGACAGCCGTGAAGATAATTGGGGAAGCACCAACTATTCTACTTATATCGTTTTAAAACCGGGAGCAAATATTGACCAGTTGTCAAAAACAATTACGCAAAGTTTTATAAAACATTTTTCTGCTGTACTTAAACAATATTTGAATACCACATGGGAAGAATTTGCAAAGAACGGCAACTATGCAAGGCTTGAATTATTTCCGTTGCAGAAAATTCATTTGTATTCACAGATTGAAGATGAGCTTGATGTAAACGGCGATATAAAATATGTGTATATTTTTTCTATAGTTGGTATACTTATATTAGCCCTGGCATGTATCAATTTTATAAACCTCACAACAGCACGCGCATCAAAGCGGAGCAAAGAAGTGGGCATACGCAAAGTGGCCGGTGCCACACGCTCCGGGCTTGCCAAACAATTTTTGGGGGAATGTTTTTTCGTCAGCATACTGTCCTGGATATTGGCTTTGGCCCTCGCATGGTTGTTGCTTCCATTATTTGACCAGTTATCTGGTAAACAGTTTTCAACAGGTGATATTTTTTCTTTTCAGTTTCTGCCTGTTTCATTTTTAATTACAATCGTTACTGGATTGCTTTCAGGATTATACCCCGCATTATTTCTTTCATCATTCACACCTGTAAAAGCTTTAAAAGGTGCAAAGGAAACTTCGCACAGCAAAAGTTTATTAAGAAATGGTTTGGTCGTATTTCAATTTTTTATCACTACTGTTTTGCTTGTTTCCGCATTTGTGGTATACCAGCAATTGGAATATATCCGCAATAAAAATCTTGGCTTTAATAAAGAACAAGTGCTTGTAGTGAATGATGCTTATTTACTCAATAATAATGTACAGGCTTTTAAACAGCGGCTTTTGCAATTGCCTGCTGTAACGAATGTTTCAATAACGAATAGTCTTGCAGTAAGTAAAGAGTCTAATAACACTTCTATTATAAAAGGAAGAAACCCATCAACAGAAAATACGATACTGATAAATAATATCTGGACTGACGCTGACTTTGTAAAAACAATGGGCATCACTATTGTGCAGGGCAGGGATGTTTCAAATACAAATGTGAGCGACAGCAGCGCTGTTTTAATAAACGAACAATTGGCCAAATCTTTTGGCTATCCTTCAAAGCCGGTAATTGGCCAGGAGATTGGTTTACCTCAGGATGAAGGCAAAATAACAATGTACAATATTGTCGGCGTAATGAAGGATTTCAACTACGGAAGTTTGCATAGTAAAATTGGCCCGCTGGTTATATTTCCAAATGGTTATCCCAACTACATTAATATAAAATGCAAAACCATACATATCGCTTCACTCTTAAGTTCGCTGCAAACTACATGGAAAGAAATGGCACCGGGTCAGCCTTTCTCTTATTATTTTTTGGATGAAAAATTTGCGCAGATATATGAAACAGAAAACCGCATTGGAAAAATTACCGGCGTGTTTACAGTAATAGCAATCATCATTGCATGTATGGGTTTACTTGGCCTGGTAACCTTTATGGCTGAACAACGGCGCAAAGAAATTGGCATAAGAAAAGTTTTAGGTGCAGGCATATTTACCATTACAAGTTTAATGGCAAAAGATTTTATAAAACTCGTACTCATTTCGGTACTGTTTGCATTTCCTGTAGCATGGTATGGCATGAGCAAATGGCTCAACGATTTTGCCTACCGTATAGAAATGCAGTGGTGGATGTTTGCGCTCATTGCTTTTGCTGCATTGGTAATTGCATTGCTAACAGTAAGTTTCCAGGCAATAAAAGCAGCTATGTCAAACCCGGTGGAAAGTTTGAAAACTGAATGAAAACAATTTAATAATCATCCAAAAAATGATCAAAAATTATTTAAAAATAGCATGGCGGAATATTGTCAAACATAAGTTTCATGCTGCATTAAATATGCTCGGCCTTTCCATAGGTATTGCTTTTACTTTATTGATAGCGGCCTATGTATGGGGAGAATTAAATGTCAACAGCAGCATTAATAATATAGACAACCAATATATTATTCAAAGCAATTGGAAAAACCCGGATATGGGACTTCGTATAACAACATTAGGCCCGCTGGCAAAAACACTAAAAGAAGAATACCCGGGATTGGTTGCCGATTATTACAGTTGGGATGGTGTTACATCCAATGTTTCAAATGGCGATAAAATATTCAGGGAAGGATTGCAAATAGGAGACAGCAGTTTTTTAACCATGTATGGTTTCAAATTAATTTATGGTGATGCGGGGAACGCATTGAATGAACCATTCTCTGTTGTTATAACTGAGGACAGGGCAATAAAATATTTTGGAAAAAAAGATGTGGTAGGAAAATCGTTATCTATTGAAAGCTTTTCAGGTTCAAAGCATAATTTTAAAATTACTGGGGTTATGAAGAACCCAGCTTATAATTCTGTAAACAGAATCACATTTGATAATGATAACCAGTTTTATGTTCCAGCCAGTTCTGCTGCGTATTTCAGCCGGTCACTTGATGCATGGGATAATCCGAATATAGTTGGTTTTGTTGAGTTAAAAGATGGCGTTAAGCCAAAGGATCTTCAGGGGCCAATGCAACAAATTCTCAGGCGAAATTCGAATGCACAGTTTGCGGATAATATGCAGCCATATCTTGCACCACTTAAGAGTTATTATCTTCAACAGAATAATGGCCTCGTACAAAAAATGTTGTTCACCGTTTCGTTTATTGCTTTGTTCATTCTGTTAATGGCCATTATAAACTTCATCAATATTTCAGTTGGCAAATCTTCAACAAGAATAAAAGAGATCGGCTTGCGGAAAGTAATGGGCGGAATGCGTAAACAGATCATACTCCAGTTTCTCACAGAATCTGTTTTGCTTGTATTCATTTCCATGTTGCTGGCACTTTTAATTTATATATTGGCTAATCCATTTTTATCAGATGTATTGGGCAAGTCTATTCCAAAACTTTCAGCATTTCCTGTTTATTATTTACTTGTTCCGGTAGGATTGATTTTTATCACGGGTATTCTTGCAGGCATCTATCCTGCATTTATCTTATCTGCATTAAATGCAGTTGATTCGGTAAAAGGAAAACTTCAATCTGTGAAAGGAAGTGTTCATTTAAGAAAAGTATTAGTAGGGTTTCAGTTTTTTACAGCTTCCGTAGTTCTGATTGGTGCTATCATTCTTGCAAAACAAGTCTCCCTTTTTTTTAGTAAAGATTTGGGTTATGATAAAGATTATGTTGTATCCGTGCAACTCCCAAGGGATTGGACAGCAGCAGGTGTTCAGCATATGCAAACGATTAAGGACGATTTTGCCAGTTTACCGGAAGTAAGCACTGTATCTCTTACCTGGTCAGTACCTGATGGCATTGGCAGCGGAACCACACCCTTATATGCAGAAGGAAAAGACTCCAGCCAGGCTATTCAGTATGAGTCTTTAATTGCAGATGAAAAATATTTGGATGCATTTAAAATTCCTTTAAAAGCAGGTAGAAATTTTGAGGGACCGGCCGATTCATTAAATGTTTTGATCAATGAATCTGCAGTAAAATCATTGGGCCTTCAAAATGCAAGTGAGGCAATTGGCAGGCGTTTATTTTTTTCTCCAGATTTTTCGGTTACTGTGATAGGAGTTATCAGTGATTTTCATTTCGGTTCAATGAAAGATAAGATAAGGCCGATGGTTATAACGCATGTGGACCTGAATAATGTTTACCGGCTACTTTGTTTTAAACTGAAGCCGGGAAATATTGCAGCATCGATGGAAAAAATACAAAAAAAGTGGTCGTCATTATTGCCTGGAACTTCTTTTGAATATAAATTTATGGATGAATCTCTTCAGCAGCTTTACCGGTCTGAGATTCAATTGAAAAAAGCATCACAGGTTGCAACTGCCCTGGCGCTCATCATTGTTGTTTTAGGTATCGTTGGATTGATCTCTTTAAGTATTCAAAAAAGAACAAAAGAAATTGGGATCAGAAAAATACTGGGAGCTTCTGTTTCCAGTATTGCCTCTTTATTTATAAAAGATTTTCTACCCGTTATATTGGTGGCTGGTATTATTTCAATTCCTGTTTCCTGGTATATCATGCAACATTGGCTGAATGATTATAATTATAGGATAGCTATAACGGCTGCACCATTTGCTATTTCAATAATTGCATTAGGATTAATAACAATATTGCTGATCATTTTACAAATATCAAAAGCAGCTTTGGCTAATCCGGTAAAATCATTAAGAACAGAATAAATCAAAGTCATGATAAAAAATTATTTCAAATCAGCCTGGCGAAATTTTATAAAAAACAAAACTTTTTCAGCCATCAATATTTTTGGACTGGCTATTGGCATTGCTGCGTTTTTATTAATTATGAACTACCTGCGTTTTGAATATAGTTATGATGATATGCAGGTTAATAAAACCAGGATATACCGTGTGCCAATGAAAGTTGCAGAAAAGGATGGCAAGGTTCAGACTTTTGCATTTACTTATCCGGCTGTTGCCCCGGCGATGAAAAAAGATTTCCCGGAAGTGGAAGAAGCCGTCCGTTTCCGCAGGCGGGGAGGAATTGTAAAATATGGCGACACGAAAGTGGTGGAGAATGGAAGTATCTATTTTGCTGATCCTTCGGTTTTTAAAGTGTTCACTTTTACTTTTTTAAAAGGCAATCCCAAAACTGCATTTACTGAATTGAATGATATTGTAATAACTGAGTCCACGGCAAAAAAATATTTTGGCAATGCAGACCCGATGGGAAAAGCACTTAATTATAATAATGAAGATTATATCGTAAAAGCTGTGCTGGAAGATATTCCAGCCAATGCCCACCTGCAATTCAATATCCTGATGAACTATAATAAGTATATACAGCAAACAGAGGGCAGGGCCGAAACAAGCTGGGGCTGGTCAGATTTTTATACTTATATATTATTAAAACCAGGCGCTGATGTAAATGCCTTACAGGCCAAGATGCCTGCCTTTGCACAACGTTATATGGGTGATGATATGAAAGAAAAAGGATACTTGCAAACATTCGATTTGCAACCAATAAAAGATATTCACCTGCGATCTGATTATGATTATGAACTTGTCGGTAATGGCAATCTTGGTTATCTAAAGTATCTCGGCTTTGCAGCGTTGTTTATTTTATTCATTGCCTGGATAAATTATATCAATCTATCAACAGCGCGATCACTTGACCGTTCAAAAGAAGTGGGTGTAAGAAAAGTTATTGGCGCAGGAAGATATCAACTGATCATCCAGTTCCTTACAGAATCTTTACTAATAAATATTATTGGCATTTTACTTGGCATTCTTATTTTCCTGTTAAGCCTGAATTGGTTTGCCGGCTTAATAGAGATGGATATTAATTACCTGAAAGTTACAGATTGGAAGTTCTGGCTTTTTGCAGTGTCGATATTCCTTGGAGGTACTTTTGCTGCAGCATTTTACCCGGCATTTATTTTATCATCCTTTCAACCAATTCATACTTTAAAATCCGCAACAGGTATAAGTAAGGGAAAAAATCTGTTGCGAAAATCACTGGTGGTGCTTCAGTTCACCGCCGCAATTGTACTGATTTCAGGTGCAATTGGTTTTTACCGCCAATTGCGTTTTATGCAGCAACAGGACCTGGGTATAAATATTCAACAAACCCTTGTACTTACCCAAACAGCAAACCTGGATAGTTCCAATATTCCATCCTTCACTGCATTTGTAAATGATATGGAAGCGAACCCTGCTATCAGTTCTGTTACTGCCTCTACTTCCGTTCCCGGAGCTGAAGTAGGTGGGTCATCAGATTTTAATGTAAAAGGCTCTCCGTTAGGAAAACGATGCCGGTTGCTTGGGGTAGATAATAAATTCATTCCTGCTTATGGACTTACCATGGTTGCGGGCAGAAGTTTTTCGAATGACAAACCCAATACCGATACTGCAGAAATTTTAAATATAATACTGAATGAAACCGGTGCAAAGGTTTTAGGATTTAATGATCCTGCAAAAATGATAGGGCAGGAAATCGAAGGCTCGGATTATCATTGTAAAGTAATTGGCATTGTAAAAGATTTTCACCAGGAATCACTTCAAAACAGTTACGATCCAATCGTATTTTACCCCGAGGAAGAAAGAAATTTTGGATACTTCTCTCTTAAAATAAATACAGCTAGCCTGCCGGCATTAATGGATTTTGTGAAACAGAAATGGACGGCATATTTTCCCCAAAGCCCGTATCAATTTTCGTTTCTTGATGAGCAGTTTAACAACCAGTATAAAGGTGATAAATTATTTTCAACAGTACTCTGGTTGTTTACAATGGTTGCCATTATTGTTGCGTGCCTTGGTTTGTTCGGACTTTCTTTATATACAGTTTCAAAACGCATGAAAGAAATAAGTATTCGAAAAGTTTTGGGTGCAACGGTTGCACAGATTGCCGGCATGATTGCAAAGGACTATGTGAAATTAGTTTTAATAGCTGGGGTAATTGCCCTGCCTGTTGGATATTTATTATTGAATAACTGGCTGCAGAAATATGCCTTTCATATTTCAATTGATATATGGTTTTTCCTGTTACCGGTTTTAATGATTGTATTGATTGCATTGATCACAGTAGTTTACCAATCGGTAAGAGCAGGAATTTCAAACCCGGCAAAAAGTTTAAGATCTGATTAACGCCACAAAAGTGTGACTATTAAAT
Organism: Chitinophagales bacterium; assembly: GCA_038245585.1. Lineage (GTDB taxonomy): Bacteria > Bacteroidota > Bacteroidia > Chitinophagales > Chitinophagaceae > JAFDXJ01. Next base: position 32,128 of record JBBRSI010000004.1, on the reverse strand, counting down.
AATGCAGTATGAAAAATTTGAAGATGTTATATAAAATTATAAGTAAAAAAATAAATCCAAAATCTTTTAATCCAAAAAATCTTAATCCCGACAATGATTAAAAATTTTATAAAAACCGCGCTAAGACATTTTTGGAAGAATCGTTCATTTTCTTTCATCAATATTTTTGGACTGGCATTAAGTATGTCTGTTTGTTTTTTGCTGATCATCATTGTAAAAGATGCAAACAGCTATGACAAATTTGAGAAAGATGCAGGCAGTATATATCGAATCAATACAGATGCTGTAAGGGAAGACGGTGGACATGAATTGTATGCTTCATCACCTTACGTAGTTGCGAATTCACTTGTGAATAATTACCCGGTTACACAAGCTTCTGTTTCATTAGTAAGAGGATTAAATGGTGATATAGTTTCAGGTGATAGAAGTTTTACTTTTAATGGGTTTTTTACAACGAATTCTTTCTTTGATGTTTTCAATTTTAGTTTAAAAGAAGGTAACAATGTACTTGCTTTAAAAGAACCTTATTCAATAATACTTACCAATGATCTTGCAAAAAAATTATTTCCATCAGGCAATGCAGTCGGTAAAACTGTTGAAGCGAAAGGCTTAGGACTATTTAAAATAACGGGTGTTTTAAATACCTTCCCGGGAAAAACACATTTGGAATTTGAAGCACTTGCTTCTATGTCAACAATACCATCACTGGAAAAAGAAAAAAAATTATTTATGCCGGTTACAGATAACTGGCTGAACTATTATTCAACGTATTCATACATAAAATTGCAACCTGGAGTTGCCCCGGAAAAAGTTGAAAAATATCTTGCAGATATTTCAAACAAACAATATAAAGGTCTTGCACTTGAAACAAGAGATAAAGGCTATCAATTTCAATTGCAGCCATTAAATAAAATAAGCCCGGGGCCTTTTTTATCAAATAATATGGGTAAAGCATTGCCGGAAGCCGTTTTATGGTTTATGTCCGTGCTTGCTTTTGTGATCATTCTTTTTGCCGCATTTAATTACACCAATCTTACTGTTGCAAAAGCGATGAGCCGAATGAAAGAGATTGCTGTAAGAAAAGTTGCAGGCAGTTCACGCAGACAGGTTTTTTTTCAAATACTCACAGAATCTATTCTCACTTCATTACTTGCTTTTGCAGTTGCACTTATTTTATTGCAATGGCTCATTCCACAGTTTGCCCGTTTAAGTTTTATATCAGGTGCAGCTATTCATTTCAATATAGATATGCCGGTTGTTTTATTATGCATACTGTTTGCTTTTTTAATAGGCATAATTGCGGGCATAATTCCGGCTACAATTCTATCACGTATTAAGCCATTGATGCTGATGAATAAATTACAAAGCCTGAAAATATTCAGGCATCTGGGTATGCGCAAAATAATGCTCGTAATTCAGTTTATGGTGTCCATTGTTTTTGTTGTTATGGTTACCATTACATACAGGCAAATGCAACATGCAGTGAGCATTAATTTTGGAACACATCAAACGAATATTTTTAATATTCATTTGCAGGGACAGGATATTGCAATAGCAAAAGATAAATTTAGTAAAGTGCCGGGCGTGGAAAACATATCCGCTGTGTCAATCCTGATGGGCACTTACAGTGACGGGAGTGATGATGTGCAAATAAATAAAAATAAAGATCCAATAACAGTCAGGGAATATTTTACCGATGAAAACTATATCTCCAATTTTAAATTACAACTCATTGCCGGAGAAAATTTTCCTTCGAATACTGCGCAGCAGCATGAAAGATTTTTAATAGTGAATGAAAAGTTTATTGATGATTTTAAATTAGGAACACCACAACAGGCAATCGGAAAGACCATCATTGTTGGAGATAGCCTGATGCTCACCGTACAGGGAGTGGTGAAAGATTTCTTATATAAGCCTGCAGAATATTCATTGGAGCCGATGATGATGCGGTATGATCCAAAGCAATGGGAGGTTCTTAATCTTAATATTGCATCCGGGAATATCATTCAAACAGTTGCGCAATTAGAAAATGTTTGGAAAGAACTCGACCCAACTCATCCATTCCAGGGTAAGTTTTATGATAAAGAAATTCAATCAGTCTTTTCAGACATGAAAGATGTCATATGGATGGTTGCTTTCATTGCGTTTATTGGTATAACAATTTCTTGTCTCGGTTTACTGGGTATTACAATATTCACTGTTCAATCAAAAGCAAAAGAGATTAGTATTCGAAAAGTTATTGGCGCTAATGCTTTGTCCATTGCAAAATTGCTGAGTAAAAATTATCTGCAAGTGATATTAATTGCAATCGCGTTGGCAATCCCTGTATCTTATTTTCTTGGTAGTTTTTTATTGCAGGCAATTCGGCAGCATATTACAATGTCCGCTTTTCTTTTTGTTCCGGGAATATTGCTGGTACTATTGCTTTCAGCACTAACTATTGGTTTTCAAACTATGCATGCGGTATTTTCAAAACCGGTAAAAAGTTTAAGATCGGAATAGAAATATGAATGGATGATCACCAAATATTTACTTATGATAGCAAATTATTTAAGGATTGCATTTCGCAACATAGTTAATAGAAAAGGTTACGCTGCATTAAACATTGCCGGTTTAACAATCGGGATGAGTTGTTGCCTGCTTATATTTCATTATGTGTCTTATGAAAAAAGCTATGATAAGTTTGAACCCACTTCAAACCAAATTGTACGGGTAAGGCTTGATAGTTACCAGCAGGGTGTACTTGCTTACAAATCCGCCACTTCTTATCCCGCAATCGGGCCAACTATGAAAAAAGATTTTTCGGAAGTGCAAAATTTTTGCAGGTTAATTGATGATAATTTATTGCTTTCCAATGATGCGCTCAATAAAAAGTTTTCAGAAAATAAAGGATATAATGCAGATACTTCTGTAGTTGATATGTTCGGACTTCATTTTTTAAAAGGCGACCCGCAATCAGCTTTAAAAGCGCCGGATAAAATAATTTTATCTGAATCAACTGCAAAAAAATTTTTTGGTAATAATGATGCCCTTGGTAAAATATTGGTGAATAGAAACGGGTCAAATGCAGAAACTTTTGAAGTGACCGGTGTGTATAAAGATTTTCCAGCAAACTCCCATTTGAATATGGAATACCTGGTTTCCTATTCAACGCTTGGTAAAGAATTACGCTCTCAGGGAGATACTTCCAATTCCAGCGAGACTGCATGGGGCTGGTATGATTTTTATGTATATGTTCAATTAAATCAAGGAGCGGATTATAAAAATCTTGAAACAAAACTTCCCGAATTTGCTGCAAAATATACAAACAGTAAAGATTGGTATAAAACAAATAACAGGCGCGATGAGTTGCATCTTACACCTTTAAACAATATACATCTTTATTCAAATTACAACCAGGAAGCAGAAGTAAATGGAAAAAATTTATCCGGCTTTTGTTTTGTCTTCCTATAAGCCCGTATTAATTTTAAAAAACCAGGCAACAGGAAATCAAACGGGACAGGGGAATGTAACTTTTCGCAAAACACTTACTGCTTTTCAATTTGTCATCGCGCAGGTTTTTATCATTGCAACTATGATAGTCAGTAAGCAAATCGCTTTTTCTCTAAACAAGGATATGGGTTTCAGTAAAGATGCGATCATTTATTTTTCTACAAATTATAAGGATACTTCTGTCCTGAAAAGACAAGTATTATTGCAAAAATTAAAAACTATTCCGGGAATTGCTTCCATCAGTTTATCCAACCCGCCTGCTTCTAATGGTTATTCTTCCTCAGAGATTAAATATAATAATGGCAAAAATGATATCACTACAGATGTGCTGATCAAAAATGCTGATACCAATTATATCAATTTATTTAAAATAAAATTATTGGCAGGAGAGAACCTTCCTGCCAATGACAATGAACTCAAATTGCTGATCAATGAAACCTATTCAAAAACACTTGGTTTTAAAAAACCTGCAGATGCTATTGGTAAATTTATCGACTGGAATGATAAAAAATATATGATCGCAGGTATTGTCGCTGATTTTAATACAAGGTCGTTGCGTGAAAAAGTAAAACCATTATTGATTATAAAAAATAATCAGTCAAGAACTTTTAATATTGCCCTGATGCCACAGGCAGAAAATGGCCATACCTGGCAAAGTACATTTGCAGCAATTTCAAAATCAAATAAAGAAGTTTATCCCGAAGATGACCTTGATATTAATTTCCTGGATGAAACTAATGCAAAATTTTATACGGCTGACCAACATATTTCTACCTTGCTGAAATGGGCAACAGGCTTGTCTGTTTTCATCAGTTGCCTCGGATTATTTGGCCTGGTCATTTATACAGCAAATCAACGAAAGAAAGAAATTGGAATTCGTAAAGTGATTGGAGCAGGTGTCCTGCAGATCATTTTACTTTTGTCAAAAGATTTTGTAAGGCTCATTTTGCTGGCTGCTCTTATAGCTTTGCCTGTGGCCTGGTTTGCCTCCAATAAATGGCTGAAAAATTTTGCCTATAATACAGAAATGAGCATTTGGGTTTTTCTTGCAGGAGCAATTTTCCTGTTATTGCCGGCAATGATTATTTTATTGATAAAGACTTATAAAGCTGCAGCAGCAAACCCTGTGGAAAGTTTGCGGTCGGAGTAATTTGTAGTAATACAATATTTTATAAGAAATAATATGAACACGAAAAACTAAACAATCTAAGCCCAGAAGTTACACATTTTCTTTAACGAGATAAATCACTGCCAACCAAATCAGCCCTTTTACGAGAAAGAAAAGGAAACCGATTACACCGATTTTCTTGAGGTATTTTTTAAACTTTTCGGGCATGCCGCGAAGATAAGTGCATTAGAAAAAATGACCAATCTTTTAAGTGTTTCTTTTTAAGCAACTGCTTTTTTTACCAAATCTGCGGCTTCACTTAATAAAATAGCGCTTTGAACTTTAAGGCCGCTTTCATCTATTAATTTTTTGGCTTCGCCTGCATTTGTTCCTTGTAAACGAACAATAATCGGTATATCAATATTGCCCATTTTTTTATACGCATCAATTACACCAGAAGCAACGCGGTCGCAACGTACAATACCGCCAAAAATATTGATGAGTATCGCTTTTACATTGGGATCTTTTAAAATAATTCTAAATCCTGCTTCCACAGTTTGTGCATTGGCCGTGCCACCTACGTCCAGGAAATTCGCAGGTTCACCGCCACTGAGTTTGATCATATCCATCGTAGCCATTGCCAGGCCAGCCCCATTTACCATACAACCTACATTACCATCCAGTTTTACAAAATTTAAATTGTACTGTCCGGCTTCCACTTCCGTTGGATCTTCTTCAGAAACGTCGCGCATGGCTGCTAAATCCGGGTGACGCATCAATGCATTATCATCCAAATTCATCTTGCAATCAACAGCGATCATTTTATCATCACTGGTTTTAAATAATGGATTTATTTCCAGCATGCTGCAATCCAGTCCCAGGTAAGCATTATAAAGATTGGTAACAAATTTTACACAACTCTTAAAAGCATTTCCTGTTAATCCAAAATTAAAGGCAATCTTTCTTGCCTGGAAAGCCTGAAGTCCATCAGCAGGATGTACCCATTCCTTGAAAATTTTTTCCGGTGTATCTTTAGCAACACCTTCTATATCCACACCACCTTCTGTACTATACATAATTACATTGCGGCCTTTGGCGCGGTCAAGTAAAATGGATAAATAATATTCTTTAATTGGGTTTGGCCCGGGATAATATACATCCTGTGCTATAAGAATCTTATTGACTTTTTTTCCTGCTTCACCTGTTTGTATCGTTACCAGTGTATGGCCTAAAATATTTTTAGCGATCGTAGAAATATCTTCCAAACTTTTTGCAACAGCTACGCCACGTTGTTCTGTTCCTACAATTTTTCCTTTACCTCTTCCACCTGCATGGATCTGTGCTTTTACAACAGCAAAATTATTATTCGTCTGTGTTTTTATCTGGCGGTAGGCTTCCTCAGCAGCCATCACATTGTCAACTGCGATTCCTTCCTGTACGGGTACATTGTATTTCTTCAATAATTCTTTGGACTGGTATTCGTGCAAATTCATACGATCATTTTAGGCTGCGAAGATAGGTAAAGAATTTTTTCTTACCATATCCTTACACGAAGACTGTCCGGAATAAACATTTTATTATTCGGTTGAACATTGAATGTTTCATAAAACGCATCTACATCAGAGAATGGACCGTTCACCCGGAATTTTCCTGGTGAATGAACATCTGTCAAAAGCCCGTTACGCAATGATTCATCTCTTTCATGTCCCAGCCAGCCTAAAGCATAGCCCAGGAAATATCTTTTGGCGGGGCTTAGTCCGGCAATGGGTTTATTATTTTTATATTGATCTGTGCGTTTAAATGCATCCCAACCTAAAACGATTCCGCCGAGATCTGCGATATTTTCACCCAATGTAGCTTTACCATTTATATGCAAAGTATCAACGGGTATATATCCTGAAAACTGGTCGATCATCTTTTTAGAACGCATATTAAATTTTTCTGCATCCTCTTTTGACCACCAATTTTTTAAGTTTCCATCAGCATCATATTGCCTGCCTTCATCATCAAAACCATGTGTGATTTCATGGCCAATAGTTGATGCAGCTGCATATCCATATACAGTGGCATCATCCAGTTCACTATCCATGTATCCTGGTACAGTGAAGATTCCTGCGGGCAAAACAATTTCATTATTGGATGGATCGTAATACGCGTTATAGGTTTGTGGAAACATATCCCACTCATCTTTATTTACAGGTTTTCCGAGTTTATTGATCTCATAATTATGCCAGAATGTAGCAGCATTGGCCAGGTTAGCAACATAACTTTCAGTGCCTATTTTCATGGCAGAAAAATCTTTCCATTTATCAGGGTAACCTACTTTCTTATGAATGGCAGCTAATTTTGCAAGTGCTTTTTGTTTAGTGCTATCACTCATCCAGTCCAGTTTTTCTATATGATCTTTAAAGGATGCGCGAATATTTTCCACTAAATCAGAATAGCGTTGCTTGGCTTTTTCATCAAAATATTTTTTTACATATAATTGACCCATTAATTCACCCATAGTGTTCTCTTCACTGTTGATTGCGCGTTTCCACCTGGGTTGTCTTTCTTTTGCTCCTGAAAATAGTTTATTAAAATCAAATGCTTCTTTACCAAAGGCATCAGGTAATGCTCCAGAAAAATTTTGTGCTGTATTATATTTTAAATAGGCTTTCCAAGTATTCAATGGTTCTGAAGACAATAATTTTCCGGCTTCCGTATAATATTCCGGCTGGCCGATGATTACAGAATCAACTTTATCTACGCCAAATAACTGCATATAATTGTTCCAGTTAATGGATGGAGAAACTTTATTCAAATCAGCAACTGCAAATTTGTGGTAATTTGCATAAGGGTCGCGCAGATCTTCAAGCTTGCGGTGAGAGGCGGCCAGTTTTGTTTCCATAGCCATAATCGCATTGGCATCTTTCGCTGACTGCATCGTGTCTTCACCGAGCAATGAAAGTGTTTTTGCAATATGTTTTACATACGCTTCCCGAATATTTTTAGTAGATGCATCCGTTTTAAAATAGTAATCCCGATCCGGCAAGCCTAAGCCTGTTTGCCACATTTGAAGGGCATACATAGAACTATTTTTAGCATCCTGACTTACACTAAAACTTATTGGCCCATCCACACCAATCACCGCAAGATCTGCCATTGTTTTTTGCAGTGCAGGCACATCTGTAATAGCATTAATTTTATCTAAATATGGTTGAATGGGCTGAATACCGAGTTGTTCAATTTTTGCAGAATCCATAGCCGTTTTCCAAAAGTCACCAATTTTCTGATCGGCTGTACCCTGCGCTGCATTTGCCTTTGCTGCATTCTCTGCAATTTCTTTCAACCGGTTTTGATTTTCCTGGATCACCAGGTCCCCGATACCCCAGGAACTCTGATCGCCGGGTATCGGATTGTTTTTAATCCATCCACCATTGGCATAATCAAAAAAATCATTTGCCGGGTTTACTGTAGTGTCCATATTAACGGCCAACACATCTTTTTTTGCCGTGGCTTCGTCAGTTTTTGATGTACAAGAGATCATACCCGAAATTAGAACGGCAAGTGGAAGAACGAATTTATAAGTCATGGTTGAAATTTTAGAAAGCTAATGTAGGAAAGAATGAATACTCCTGCCTTTTTTTTTGATGGATGGAAATAAGGAAATAAGTTTTTTAATATTTTCAATACAAATATTCTTTCATGCACATTTTATAAATTTCCTGATTTTTTTGGGATAAAAAGTAGCTGTTAAATTTTAAAAAGAAATTTTATCTTCACCAACCTAATGTGCAGCAATCTGAAAAGCTATTTATTTTCAATTTTAAAAAAAATCTTCATGACGGAAGCGCGACAAAAAAAATTGGAAAATGTGTTGAATAAACGGCAAGTAAACCTGACTGTTGTTTTGGAAAATGTAAATGATCCGCACAATATTTCAGCGGTTATGCGAACCTGTGATGCTGTGGGCATACAAGATATTTATATTTTGAATACCTATATTCCTCCTCCTAAAAAATGGGGTTTTAAAAGTAGTCGTAGCGCTTCTAAATGGATGACTGTCCACACTTTTGAAGATAGGGAAAAGTGTATGGCTGTTATAAAGAATAAGTATGAAAATATTTTTGCAGCTTGCCTGGTTCCGGGTGCTGCTTCGTTATATGCAATGGACATGGTAAATAGTATGGCTTTGATTTTTGGAAATGAAAAAGATGGCGTGAGTGAAGAAATGAAAAGGAGCGTAGATGGTTTTTTTAAAATTCCACAGGTCGGCATTATTGAAAGCCTGAATATTTCTGTCGCTTGTGCTATTACTTTATATGAGGTTTTCCGGCAAAGAGATGCTCAAAAAATGTACGATATTCCTCAAATGAAAATTGACCAAAAACTTTTGCTGAAAGAAAAATGGGGCTTACCTGGTCTTGAAAAATGATTCAGTGGAATTTTCGTATTTTTGTGCATTGAATTTTTATTCTTAAACCCTTATGTTATCCCGCAAAGCAAAATATGCGATCAATGCACTGGTCTTCCTGGCCAGGGAGAATAAAAAGCGTGAACCCATTCAAATCAGTAAAATATCTGAAAGTGAAAATATTCCCCGGAAATTTCTCGAGGCAATATTATTGGACCTGAGAAATGCAGGAATTTTGCAAAGCCGCAAAGGAAAATTTGGTGGTTATTATTTGCAGAAAGATCCGGCAGATATTAATATGGCCACAGTGATGCGTCTCTTCGACGGACCTATTGCACTCTTGCCCTGTGTGGCTTCCAACAATTATGAACGCTGTGAAGAATGTACTGATGAAGAAACCTGCGGTATCCGCGATGTCTTTTCAGAAGTGCGCATGGAAACCTTGCGAATTTTAAATAGTGCCACGCTTGCCGATATCGTAAAGCGCAGTAAATCCCTGGCCAAAAAATTAAAATAAATTTTAATTCCTATTATATCAATAGGAATTATATATTTGAAAAATATTTACTATTTATATGAAATATTTTTCAGGAATTGTTTGCTTGATTTTAATTATATTTTTTGGAAAAGACAGCCTGGCTCAAGGTGTGAAAACGGATTCGGTTTCTATACAAAAATCTTCGTCAAAGCTGTTAACTATTTCAGCAGAACTCAGGCTGCGTGCAGAATACAGGCATGGCTATAAAAATTTGTACCCCCTCACAAATCCAGATACTACAGGCGCTTTTTTTATCGGCCAGCGTACCCGTATCAATTTGGATTTTACTACTAAACATTTCGATTTTTATGCATCCCTGCAAGATGTACGCGTGTGGGGGCAACAGGATACGAGGTTTGGAACAACCACGCCTTTACCGGCCGACATGACGACTTATCCTTTATATCTTTTTGAAATTTATGCAGAGCCTCATTTCAATGATAATTGGTCAATAAGACTTGGCAGACAAAGGATCATTTATGATAATGAACGGCTTTTTTCTGAAAATGACTGGCGAAATACAAGTGTTTCCCATGATGCAGCAAGACTTATTTATATAAATAATAAGAAGAATGTGCAGGCAGAATTTACAGGTGCGTTTAACCAGTTTGGAGAAAATTATTTCACGACAAATTATAAACCCAATGGATTTTTAAATTACAAAGTGCTGGGTATTCAATTTTTAAAATGGAAAATTGATTCCGTCTTTTCTTTAACCGCCATCAATGCAATGGATGGTTATCAAAGTTCATTGCCGGGAGATTATAAAACGACTTATATGCGATTCACATCGGGCGGGCGTTTGGAATACACACATCAAAAAATCTATGCAACCATTGCCGCGTATTATCAATATGGTAAAGATTCATCCGGGTATAAATTATCGGCTTATTATTTCCAGCCGGAAATAAGATATACTGCAAAAACTTTTTCCTCACGTTTAGGTCTAGAATATATGAGTGGTAATAATGGAGAAAACCCATTAACCACCGATCATTCTTTTGTGACTTTATACGGAACTAATCACAAATTCAATGGTAGCCTGGATTTGCTGGCATCATTTCCCAAAGATATTGGAAATGCAGGCTTGATAAATCCGTATGTTTTCTTGTATTTTACAAAAAATAAATGGACGGTGCAAATGCAGAACCATTTGTTTTATTTGCAAAACAATTACGTGTATGCAGGAAATATTCTGAAGAAATATTTAGGCTATGAAAATGACTGGAAAATAAATTATAAAGCGAATAGTTTTACCCTGTTAGAATTTGGATTTTCCTGGGCGAAAGTTTCCAACACAATGGCCTTTGTAAAAAATCCGAAAGCGCCTGATCCTGCTGCTTTTTCTACAACACCTTATTTTGGTTACCTGATGGTAAAATTCACACCGGTGATCGGAAAGATCGGAATGAATTAAATGCATAAATTAAAAAGCGTTTTGCAATTGACTTTACAAAACGCTTTTAATTAAAATTCGATCCGGCTATTATTTTATAAGCCTTTTAAGAAATCATTTGCCTGTACTACATAATCATCATTCTTCGCGGCTGTAGCTAATTCCTTACATTTTTGCGCATCATTTTTTGCCTGCATTTTTTTGCCTTGCGCTTTTTCAATTTTCGCACGTAATAAATACATGTAAAAAGCATCCGGACTTTCTGTAATTGCTTTATTTACATTTTCCAGGGCCTTATCATTATTTTTATCCCATTCGTAATAAAAGTTGGCTGCCTGCCAGTACGGTTTTTTATCACCCTGCATCAGCGATTGCTCAATCTGCGTGCGGATCCTGTCAACTATATTGGTTGTAACAGGTATGCTTACTAAAGTCGTTCCCCAACTCATTTGTAACTCACAATTTTGATATTTCACATTGGCAACTTGCATAGTAAATGATTCCACAAAGGGTTTGGTTTCTGTTACAGGCACCCTGAAACGCACAATATCATCCGACTCAAGATATCCATCTGAACCCCAGTTTTTCAAACCTTTATTTAGAATGATTTCCCATTGATTTTTTCCGGGGATTGTGTATAAAACGTAGGTCCCTGTATCAAGATCTTTTCCGCCAATGGTCACTTTATCTGTAAAAGTAATTTTCGTTGCAGCATTCGCACCAGTGCGCCACAATTTTCCCAACGGAGCAAGGTCACTATTTTGCATAAAAACGGTCCTGTTTTTTATACCCGGCCTTGAATAGGTGATCATAATTTTTCCTAATCCAAAATCCTGTGAAATAGTTTCTGTTGGACTTGGTGCGGGCAATTGCGCTTTTGCAACAAACATCATGGCAATACCAGTTGCCAAAAAAAAGATTTTTTTCATATGTATTTTTTAAAGTGGTCTAATATAGCACAAATTCCCGTATGGAACTATAATTTATAAATGAATTTCTACTGTTGCATTTGGATCGTTGAGGGCAGGTTTCCACAAAGAGCCTTCCTGTAAAATTTTTGTAGCTAAACTATCCATTGCGGGGGAAAGCGATTGGACGATTTTAAAATTTAAAGGCTCGCCATTTTTACTAATTTGAAAATCTATTTTTACAATTCCGGGAATATAATTGTTGGACATGATTTTTTTGTAAAAATTGGCTCTTTCATATACATACTTATTAAATGCATCGTGTCCTCCAACCGGTGCCGGCAATGTATCTAAGGCTAATTCCTTTTGTGAAGACTGCAAAGGTGACTCTGCTTTTGTGGTGGCTGATTTTGGGTAAAATCCTTCTATACTATCAGCTTGCATTTTTTCCTGCATTTCTTTTACAGGTGCAGCCTGTGCTATATTCTTTGAATCTTTTTCAACAGAAATTTCCGTTCTTTGGGTAGATGATTTTTGTGTTTCTGTTTTCCCCTGTGAAGATTTATTATCAGCCAATAAAGTTGTATCCTGTGTTTGAGTGATCGTATCTTTTTGAAAATTTTGAGGAGTGGTATTATCCGCTAAAATTGTTGTTGCAGGATTTTCCCTAAACCAGGTGTACCAGGCAATGCCACCCGCTAAAAAAAGAACAATAAATATTGCCGCCACACGCAACAATACCGGGTTTATAAAGAAAACGGGTGCCTTTTTTTTTGTTGCATTTGTTGTCAGATTTTCTTCTAAAAATGCAGCATTCTTTTTAATCTCCGACCAATTATTTTTCTGATCATGATAACCTTCCATAGCTTCAGCCAGGAATGGATCATTCAATGCAGCTTCTTCCAATGCATGCATTTCTGCACTGCTCATCTTTCCTAAAAAATATTTTTCAATTTCTTCAAAAGATGCAGGATTATATGATTTTTTATTATCCATTTTGTTCCATGCAAATTTTCAGGTTACGCCGCCCATTTTGAATAGTGCTGCGTACTTTATTCCATTCCAAACCTGTTTTCTCCGCAATTTCATTATAACATTTTTTTTCTGTATAAAATAGGAATATACTCTGCTTTTGCAATGACGGAAGTTCCTCCAGGCATTTTTCAAGTTCATTGAGTTTCATTTCTTTTTCATCTATATCTTCCTGATGCGAAAAAGTATCTGTTTGCATAAATGATTCATCTATTTCTATAACACGGCCACTTTTTTTACTGCGCAATTTCATCAGGCAATGATTCATAGCTACACGATACAACCAGCTTTTAAAATTATTTATATCATGTTTTCTAACTTTTACCACTAATTCTTCATAGATATCCATCACGGCATCTTTGGCGGTTTCAGGTTCCTTAAAATATTTCAGGCAAACACCATACACTAATGCATAATATCGCTTATACAAAATTCCCAATGCTGCCTGGCCAGCACTTTTTTTAAATGCAATCAATAATTCTTCATCAGAACTTTGGCTATTTATATATGGGTCTTTGAGGGTCAAAAAATTGAAGGTTAATCTAAGATATTGAAATTATTGATCAATTGGTTTTTTTGTATAAAAATTTTTCTGAAATGCAGGGTGGAATTGTTGCAATGTACTGCGTAAATAATCCCTGTCTAAGTGCGTATAAATTTCCGTTGTAGTAATACTTTCATGGCCCAGCATTTCCTGCACAGCGCGCAGGTTAGCGCCTCCTTCCACGAGATGAGTTGCAAAAGAATGGCGTAAAGTATGGGGAGAAATAGTTTTTTTTATACCTGCTTTTTTTGCCAAGTCTTTGATGATATTAAAGATCATGATACGGCTTAAACTTTTTCCATGGCTATTAATAAAAACCATGTCTTCAAAGCCTGGTTGAATTTTTTGATGCAAACGTATTTGATGAATATATAATTCCGTGTATTTTATCGCTGACTTTCCAACAGGTATCAGTCTTTCCTTGTTTCCTTTACCAGTAACTTTTATAAACCCCATTTCAAAATGAAGACCGCTAAGTAAGAGATTGGTTACTTCACTCACACGCAAACCACAACTATACATGATCTCAATAATTGCGCGGTTGCGCGCCCCGGCAGATTTTCCCGCTTCAATAAAAGAGATCATTTTTTCAATTTCATTCACTTCCAGCACTTCAGGTAAATGCCTTTTTAAACGAGGCGTTTCCAGCAGGAGGGAAGGATCATTTTCCACGATTTCTTCCTGCATGCAAAAGGTAAAAAAATTGCGTATACCAGAAATGATGCGCGCCTGTGATGCAGGGCTCATGCCTAATTCATGCAGCCATTGGATAAATGACTGGAGATCTTTATTAGTAATTTCTGATGGTTTGGGTTTTCTTTCATTCAGTTCAAACCAGGAGATTAGCAATTTGAGGTCATGCAAATACGCTTCCAGTGAAAGTTTACCCAATGACTTTTCGAGGAGCAAATATTGTTTAAACCCTTTAATGTATGGTTCCCACATAAAATGAAAACGTATTTGGTGAAATTAAATTTTTACAATTCCTTTGAGCGTGTAAAATAATTCCTGCAAATCTACATTTAGAAAAATTACTTCTCCGCTATTATGCAGCCGGTAAATATTCGCTCCTTTATACAGAAAAAAAATTTTCATCAAAAAAAAATGAAACGCTTTTTAGCGCGCGTGGAAAAAAAACCACCGGAAAAACTGTATAGTTTAATGCTTGAACTTGACCGGGAAGTATGGAAAGAAATTGATTGCATAACATGCGCGCGTTGCTGTAAAACCATGACGCCCACTTTTACACAAAAAGATATCCGGCGAATTTCCGCACATTTAAAAATGACACCGCGTGCATTTAAATACAAATATTTGTGTTTTGAAAAAAAAGATAAGGATTGGGTAAATGTTTTAAGGCCCTGCCAGTTTCTTGATATGAAAACAAATATGTGCACCATTTATGCCGTGCGGCCCGCCGACTGTGCAGGTTTCCCGCATTTTAAAAAGAAACAACCGGTGGAATATATTCATGTGCATCAGCAAAATGTTGCGCATTGCCCGGCCACTTATTTAATGGTGGAAAAAATGGCGAAAAAACTGGAAATGGTCATATAATCTATTTTTAAAAATAGACATCTTCCAAAAAGAAAAATTCGGCCGGAGAATTAAAGTGCAGCATAATGGCCACTACATCAAACTGTATGTATTTCCATTCCGGGTGCAGGTATTGATATTCTTCAGCAGCGTTACGCAGGTTGGTCATTTTCTTTTTGCCAATACTTTCTTCCGGGTAACCATACGTTTTTGTAGTGCGTGTTTTGATTTCAATAAAGTGCAGGCGATTATCTTTTCCCGATGCAATAAGATCCACTTCCCAATGTTTAAAACGCCAGTTTTTTTCCAGGATTTTGAAACCATTTTTTTCCAAATAAACAGAAGCCATTGCTTCCCCTTTATTTCCTGTATTTTTGTTTTCAGTCATGACCTATTCAATCTAAACAAAAAGTTTTGAATTTGCAAGAGAAAATTTTCAAATTAAAAGGGAAAGTGATGCATTATGCCTGGGGCGGCCACAAGTTTATACCTGAATGGTTGGGAGTAAAAAACACCGCACATCAGCCATTCGCAGAGTATTGGATGGGTGCACATCCTTCAGCAGCATCAAATATAATTACGAATACTGGGTCCATTAATTTGCAGGACGCTATTCGTGAAATGCCTGTTTTTTTGCTGGGTGAAAGTGTGTATGAATCGTACGGTGAATTACCTTTTTTATTTAAAATTCTGGATGTAAAAGATGCTTTGTCTATACAGGTGCATCCTACAAAAGCCGCTGCTGCAAAAGGTTTCGATGCGGAAGATGTGATGCAAAAACCCATTACGGCCAGCAACAGGAATTATAAAGACAGGAATCACAAACCGGAGATCATGGTGGCATTGAGTGATTTTTGGTTGCTGCATGGTTTTATGCAGGAAGATCAATTGCAAAACAGGTTAGATTCTATTCCTTTATTTGCTGATTTGGCTGAATTGTTTAAACAAAAAGGCTATAAAGCATTGTATAAAGAAGTGATGCAGATGCCACCCGGAAAAGTAGATGCATTGCTCGTGCCCCTGGTAAAAACTGCTTTAAAGAAAAAATCAAAATTATTTAAAGAAGATCCTGCTTATTGGGTGGCGAAATATTATGCGGATAAAGAACCAATCAATATTGACAGGGGAATTTTTTCCATTTATTTTTTTAATTTATTGCATATAAAAAAAGGAGAAGGCATTTTCCAGGGAGCGGGTTTGCCACATGCATATCTTGAAGGGAAAAATATAGAACTCATGGCAAACAGTGATAATGTACTGCGGGCGGGGCTTACACCAAAACATATTGATGTGCCGGAACTCATGAAGCACGTGATTTTCAAAGGTATCACACCGGAAATATTAAAAGGCAGAAAGGATGGTAATGGTACTTATATGTATGATTGTCCTGCGCCGGATTTTGGCCTTGCAGCCATACGATTAAAAGCGGATGAAAAAGTTATATATACTGCACAATCACCAGAAATTTTGCTCGTCATGGAAGGCGTTGCGAAACTGAAGGGCTCGCGTACTTTGACGATCAAAAAAGGGGAGGCAGCGTTTGTGGCCGCCGGCGAAAATTATGAAATAAAAGCAACAGTGCAATTACAGGCATTTAAAGCTTTTGTTCCCACAAATTAATCTATAGGTTTATAAATGGTTAATTACAAATTCTCCTGAAAAGTTATAAAGTCTTATTTTTGCAAAAATATTTTGTCATGAAGCAAGCCCGTTCAACCATCTTTTTTTTAATATTCGTTATAGCAGTTACAACCATTGTAAAATTTATATGTGCGCCAAGTCTTGCACTCAGTGGGTTTAGTACAATTATCGCCATGTCATTATTCGCGGGTCTTCGGATTAAAGATACTAAAGTTTCATTTTTATTTCCATTGCTTGCTTTATTTATAAGTGATGTACTTATACAAGTTTTTTATACAGCCGGATGGTTTCCTTTTCCGGGTTTTTATTCAGGGCAATTAATTAATTATGCATTACTGGTGGTTCTCGTTTTAATTGGCATTGCTTTGAGAAAAGCAAAAACTCCAGGAATCATTCTCAGCATTATTGCCGGCCCGCTGGTTTATTTCTTTTTATCCAATTTCCAGGTATGGGTAAGCCAACCAACTTTATTTTCAAGGGACATTTCCGGACTGGGTGCAGCTTATATGATGGGTATTCCATTCCTGAAAAATTCATTCTTATCAACGATTGTATTTGTACCCACTTTTATTTTTATGTATAAATATTTTATGGGTAAAAAATATTCCATGCAATTTAAAAAAGCATGATCCACTAATTTTAATGGAACCGGCAATTGCCGGTTTTTTTTATGCATTCAAAATAATCCCTCCTGCTGAATGTCTTCATATCCATGATCAATGGATAAATTTTTTCCATCAGCAGCCATGGTTGCCAATTCATCACAGCGGTTATTGTATTGATTTTCTGCATGTCCTTTTACCCAATGAAATTTGATGGTAAAATCTTTTGCAATTGCTTTATAACGAAGCCACAAATCTTTATTTTTTTTACCTCCCTTAAAATTTGTTTGGATCCATGTATCCAGCCATTTTTTTTCCACGCTATTTACAATGTATTGACTATCGGTATAAATAGCCACCATTCTATTTTTTTTGGTCAATGATTCCAATGCCACGATTACCGCCATTAATTCCATGCGGTTATTTGTAGTAAGCCTGAAACCCGCACTGATTTCTTTTAAATGTCCATTCCACATAAGGATCGCACCAAAGCCGCCCGGGCCGGGGTTTCCACGCGATGAGCCATCAGTATAAATAACGAGCGGTAATGAATTGTTTTCAGTTTTTTGCATCCGTTTTTTTTAAATAATTTTTTTCCTCCACCTGTTACTCCTGATATATAAAAATGAAGGAATAAATAAAGTAGTCCAGTAAACCCATTCTGCGCACCAGCCAATCGTTATAGGTAATTTTAATTTTTCTAAAACTACATATACAAAAATACAATAGAAGGTGATTGCCAGCATTTCAATGGCGAGATTAATCCGCGTATTGCCTGTGCCAATCACAGCATTTAACCAAATTGTAGAAACGGACATTAAGATCAAGGCGACTGAAACTACGCGTACAACCGGTATTGCGGCTTGTATGAAGGCTTCATCCTGGCCATAAAGTGGCAATAAAATTCCCGGCCAGCAATTTAATACAACAAAAATGATGGATGAAAAAAGCACGCTCCATTTCATAATTTTAATAATCAGGCTCACTACTTTATCCTGCATGCCCTGGCCAATGATATTACTGACCATGGTATTTGAGGTGGCAGCGAAAGCCCAGGTTACACAACCAAAAAGTCCGAATAAATTGCGAATAATATTGGAGATGGCGAGATCCCTTTCGCCATGGTGTTCTATTAAAATATAGAAGAATTCCCAGGAACCAATACTCAATGCATATTGCATAATGAGTGGTAATGATTGATTGAGAATAAGCCCTGACTGAATTTTATTAAAATAAATTTTACGGAATAATGTAAAACGCCGGATAATTTTTTTTGAATGCATTACAAAAAGCACTGTTACTAATGCGATAAATTCTGCGATCACGGAAGCGACTGCTGCGCCATTAAAACCCAATGCAGGCATGCCCCATTTTCCATTGATTAAAGTATAATCCAGGTAAATATTCGCAATCGTTTCTACGATCGTTCCATATAATAAATATTTACTTTGATTCGTTCCTACAAGCAATGCATTACTCATTTGGTACAGGTACAAAAAAATAATTCCCCAAATCCGGATTTGTAAAAATCCAATGGCCATCGAAACATTCTCGGAATTATGAAGAGAAGATCTTAAAATCATAGGGGAGAAGAAGAGCGTAAATAATATACTGAATACGGAAAGTATTACAGCCATCAAAACCCCCTGGTTAAACAAAAGCCCAATTGCTGAAATTTTATTTTCACCCGAACGGCGGGAAATTAAAACCTGCAAACCATTGCTCAAACCAAAACCAATCACCGCAAAAAATAAATAATAAACACCCGTTATACCAGCCACAGCAAGTGGTTGTTCACCCAATGCCCCCAGGAAAATATTGTTGGTAATAAAATTTGCCTGCGGTACTAATATAGACGCAGCAATAGGCATAGCCATTTGGAATACCTGGCGATTGGTAATTTTTAATTGTAAATGACTGGAATGATTTTTGTCCATAAAGCCGCGCAAAACTACAATTCCGTTAAGCATTTATCAAAACTGGAATAAACGGGCGTAATTTAGTATCATTGCATTCATATAAATTATTTATGGTTCAGAAAACATTTGGCATTTATGATGCAGATTTGAATAAAGGAAAACTATTTATTGAACTGGGAAAAAATCATCTTGCGGCATGGACAAAGGAAGCAGGAACTGCCAAAATTCTTTCCCTGGAATTATTCCAGTTTACCAATCTTGATGCAGCATATTTTACTACTTCCTGGCAGGAAATACAATTGCTTTCCAAATTATTAAGTAAGCCGGAAAATATCCCATTGATCATTTTGGAAAATGAAGACTGCTCTTTGATCCCGGAAGATTTGTTGAATGAAGACCAGTTGAAAAAAGAATTCTCATTGATGCATAATGGCCCTGTAGAACACTTACAGATAGAACGCGTACCTGCTGCAGAAATGGTTTTGGTAAATGATCTGCATATTGATGCACTTACCGAAATTCAGAAATCATTTCCGGCTGCTGTTACAAAACATAAATATGCGGAAATCCTGCGACAAATGAAATCACAGGAAGAAGCGAACCTGATAAAAATTTATTTTTATACTTCTTATTTTATTGCGGTAGTTTTTAAAGAACATCAATTGCAATTGATCCGGCATTTTAATTTTCAAACGCCGGAAGATGCGCTCTATTATATCTTATTGGCATTCAAACAGGCTGGTCTTCCACAAACCACGCCTGTAGAGGCTTCCGGCATGATTGATACGGAATCGCCTTTATATAAAACATTGTATCGATACCTGGCAGGATTTCGTTTGGAAACGCCTGGATTAGCAATATTTGAAACACCGGGTTTCAGCGAATTTCCTTTGCACTATTTTTCTGTATTCTGCAATGAATAGTTATGCGAATTATTTCCGGAAAATATGGAGGACGAAAAATTTTGACTCCTTCCAAAATGCCTTTTACGAGGCCAACCACAGATTTTGCTAAAGAAGGCTTGTTTAACATTTTGCAAAACAGGGTACTAATGGAAGATATAAAAACGCTTGATCTGTTTGGTGGCACAGGAAGTATTTCTCTTGAGCTTGCATCGCGTGGTGCTGCTTCATTAGATATTGTGGAAAAGGATAATCACATGATTGCATCCATTAAAAAAAATATTGAAAACCTCGGCATTGAAAATATGCATATTTATAAAATGGGCGTATTTGAATTTTTGGAAAATGCTATGGATAAATATGATATTATTTTTGCCGGGCCGCCTTATGCATTAAAAGAAATTGATCTCTTGCCAGAAAAAATTTTGCAAAAAAAACTATTGACTGCAAGCGGTTTTTTTATTTTGGAACATACGCCCAGGAATGATTACAGCAATTTTCCAACTTTTGATTTCCAACGGAATTATGGCACAACTATTTTCTCCTTTTTTGAAGCACCCGAATGATGCAAAAAACAAAAAGCATAAAACCTGTTTTTATTTCCGGTATCGGCACAGGTATTGGTAAAACGGTCGTTGCTGCCATCCTCACAGAAGCATTGAATGGCATTTACTGGAAACCTGTGCAGGCAGGCAGTTCAGAAGAAACGGACAGTGAATGGGTTCAAAAAATTTTGGGTGATACTTCGCGTGCAGCGAAAGAAACCTACAAATTGAAAATGCCTGCCTCACCACATCTGGCTGCACGCAAAGAAAATTTGGAAATCAGCCTGGATAAAATTGAATCGAAGTATAAAGAAATTTCAAAAGCAAATAACTGTCCAGTAATCATCGAAGGTGCAGGTGGTTTATTAGCCCCTTTAAATGATAATGAATTCAGTATAGACCTCGCAAAAAAATTGAAAGCGACAATGATCCTGGTGAGTTGTAATTATTTGGGTAGTATCAATCATTCTTTAATGACCGCAAAGATTTGTGCAGCAAAAAAAATTCCTGTTGCCGGCTGGATCTTTAATAAACATTATCTTCATTATGAAGACGAGATCGCAGCCTGGAGTGGATTTGATATAATTGCGAAAATCCCTGAACGAAAAAATATTACGAATAAATTTATCCGGACACAGGCAAATGCATTGAGAGAAAAATTGATTTCCAGGTTATGAAAAAAAAAGAATTAAGAGAAATATTTGCGGAGAAACGTAGCCGTTTATCTGATACAGAAAAATCCAGGCTGGATGATTTATTATTGATTCAATTTCAAAAATTACAGCTCCCGGATATACAATATTTTTTTACTTATTATCCGTTGGCTTTAAAGCATGAACCGGAAACGGAACTTATAACCCGCTACCTGCAATTTTTATTTCCACAATTACAAACTGCAATTCCACAGACTGATTTTAATACAGGGGAAATGAAAGCCATGCTGGTGAGTGATGATACAATTTATGCTTTGAATCATTACGGGATTTATGAGCCGGAAAATGGGGTTGAATTGGATCGTTTAATGATTGATCTTATCATAGTACCTTTACTTGCAGTGGATCAATCAGGCTTCCGTGTGGGTTATGGTAAAGGCTTTTATGATCGATACTTGTCTCGCTGCGATAATAAAATTGTAACTGTTGGTTTAAGTTATTTTGAGCCTGTTGAAAAAATAGAAGATACAAATCCATTTGATGTACCTTTAAAATATTGCATCACTCCAGAAAGGTTGTATGAATTTTAATGCCATTTTTTTTAAAACATTCCGTTTAATATTATTACCTGTCTCCATCATTTATGGCCTGGTCATTTTTGCCAGGAATTACTTGTATGATAAAAAAATATTGCGCACTGTAAAATTTAACTTCCCGATTATTTGTGTGGGGAACCTTGTAATGGGAGGAACTGGAAAATCGACAATGGTTGAATTTCTTATTAATTTACTAAGGAGCGAAATGAATATTGCCACTTTATCCCGTGGGTATAAAAGAAGGACGAAGGGATATATCATGGCTTCCGAAAAAACAAGTGCTTTGGAGATTGGTGATGAACCCATGCAATTTCATTTAAAATACCCGGGAGTTTCTGTAGCCGTATGCGAAGACAGGCTGGTAGCTGTTCCGCAAATCTTGCAGGATAAGCCAGCAACAAATGTGATTATATTGGATGATGCTTTTCAGCACCGCGCTATTGATGCCGGGCTGAATATTTTATTAACGCAATATGGTGATTTATATCCGCACGATTTTTTTCTTCCCAGTGGAGATTTGCGCGATCAGAAAGCATCTGCAAAAAGAGCTGACATAATTGTTATCACAAAATGCCCGGCCGATTTACCTGTAGAAGAAAAAGAATCTATAGAAAAAGATTTGAACATTACTAAAGAACAATCTATTTATTTCACTACTTTGGAATATGGTTTACCATATCATATTCTTACTAAAGCACAAAAGACATTAACGGTGGATCAAGAAGTGCTATTGGTTTGCGGAATTGCAAACCCGGAACCTTTAAAAAAATATTTGGAAGAAAACACAGCAATTTTTTACCAGTTAAATTTTTCGGATCATCATATATACAGCATTGATGACATGAAAGGAATTTCCAAAAAATTTGAACAAATACAAACTGGTGAAAAAATTATTTTGACTACGGAAAAAGATGCGGTGCGATTCATTAAATTTGAAAATACGTTGATGAATTTGCCATTCTATGTTTTACCGGTGCGCAACAGATTTTTATTTGATGAAGAAGAAAAGTTTGAATCTGCAATAAAGCAATATATCTCAAGTTATATAAAATGATCATGCATGTCTCATAAGAAAAAAAAGAACCATCATAAAAATCACGAGGAAATTTTCCTGCAGGGAAGGCTGGATGTTGCAAGATCAGGAATTGGTTATGTAGTTATTGCGGATAAATCAGGTGATGTGCTGGTACGCAATGGTGACTTCAATACCGCGCTGCACGGGGATTTGGTAAAAGTAAAAGTAACAAAATCAAATGGTATTACAGGCAGGAAGGAAGGGAAAATTTCATCCGTACTGGAAAGAAAACAAGTAGAATTTTCTGGTGTGATGCAGGTGAAAAAAAATATTGCCTTTTTTATTCCTGCTTCAGAAAAACAACAACAGGATTTTTTTATTCCACCCGAAAACCTGCATGGTGCGATGGATGGCGATAAGGTGATCGCTAAATTTATTGAATGGGATAGAAAAGAACGTAATCCGGTTGGCGAAATCACCGCAATTTTAAAAGATGAAGATGCCAATGAAATTGCTATGCAGCAGATTATTATTGAAAATGGTTTTTCCATACAATTTCCGGCTGAAGTAATTCGTGAAGCAGATAAAATTAAAAATGTCATTTCGCATAAAGAAATTAAAGACCGGAAAGATTGCCGGGAACTCCTCACATTTACAATTGACCCTGCAGACGCAAAAGATTTTGACGACGCCATTTCTATTCACCGCAACGAACATGGACATCTTGAAATAGGTGTTCATATTGCGGATGTTAGTCATTATATACATCCAGGTTCTGCAATGGATACAGAAGGTTATTCACGCGCGACTTCCGTGTATTTACCTGACAGGGTAGACCCGATGTTGCCGGAAAAAATTTCGAATGAACTTTGTTCATTAAGGCCAAATGAAGACAAGCTTACATTCTCCGTTATTTTTGAAATCAATAAAAAAGCACAGGTTAAAAAATCATGGATTGGTAAAACGGTAATACATTCCAATCACCGTTTTACGTATGAAGAAGTACAGGATACCATTGATTTTAAAAAGGGATTGCATGTAGATGAAATAATTGAATTGAATGAGCTCGCGCAAGTATTGCGAAAAGAAAGATTTGCTAACGGTGCGATTAATTTTTCTTCCCAGGAAATTCGTTTTAAACTAGATGACAAAGCAAAGCCCGTTGCAGTAATCATTAAGGAAAATAAAGAAGCGCATCAATTGATAGAAGAATTTATGTTATTGGCAAACCGTACTGTAGCAACTTATATCGCAGAAAATAAAATCAACAAAAAACCAATACCATTTCCTTATCGCGTTCATGATACACCGGATGAACAAAAGCTCCTTCCATTCATCGAATTTGCAAAAAAGTTTGGATATACATTTAATATTTCTACGCCAGAGAAAATGGCAGAGAGTTATAATCAAATGTTGCATGACATCAAAGGAAAACCGGAACAACATGTGCTGGAGCAATTGGGAATCCGCACAATGGCCAAAGCTGCATATACTACGGAAAATATTGTCAACTATGGCTTAGTCTTTGAAAATTATTGTCATTTCACTTCTCCTATACGCCGCTATCCGGATATTTTAGCACATCGTGTCCTTCAGACTTTGCTTGAAAAAAAACCAATTATTGATAGTGATATGGATGAGAAATGCAGGCATTGCAGTGAAAGGGAAAGGGCAGCAATGGAAGCTGAAAGAGCGGCAAATAAATATAAACAAGTTGAGTTTATGCAGGAATATATGGGAGAAAATTTTGACTGCGTAATCAGTGGCGTAGCATCATTTGGAGTTTTTGCGGAAACTATCGAACACAAATGCGAAGGCATGATATCAATGGTAAGTTTAAATGATTACGATGATTTTAGTTACATTCAAAATGACTATTGCATCCTGGGAAAACGCTCCGGAAAAACATTTAGAATTGGAGATAAAATAACTATTAAAGTGATCGCTGCAAACCTTGAGAAAAGACAATTGGATTATGAATGGTTGCCGGGCGATGATCCACAGGTTAATCAAGTTGCACCAGCGAAAAAGCAATCAAAAAAAGAGCGCGATGGGAAAAATAAAAAGAAAACAAGGTGAACATATTTTATTCACTATCCTTCGCTTTCTTTTTTACATCCTCGTAGAAAGTTGCAATGGCTGGAAACATTTCTATAGTAGTAAACAGCGAACAAATGTGCAAAAATTCATTGCGCACCAGGCGATCATTTTTTCCATAATCCCAAATCGGTAAAATAAAAGTAGAAAAAAGTTCATCAATTGTCCATTCCCGCGTGATAATTGAACTACGTTTATTTTTACTATAAAAAATATTATCCGGAAAATTGCTCAGACGAAAAGCAAATAATTTGGTCAATGCATGCAAACTAGCAAGCGCAGTTCCGGGATCATTAATGCCCGGACTGAGCGCTTTCACGGCCACTTCCGTTAATTGCCGCAAACCATACGTGAAATTTTTATCGATGGATTCATCATTGTTTATATAGAAATGTTCTGCAATTTTTTCTATCTTCTCTTTCTCTAATTCTGTTGAACTTATTCCTATAATTGAGTCTTTAAAAATAAATGTTCCCCTGCGAATTAATATGCTGACCTGGCAATTAAAATTTTCACAGATATGCGCTAAAGCTTTTTTATTGAACCCTTCAAAAATGCCCGCATGCATAGCTACTATTTTAGTTCCATTGAAATTGGAATTAATATCCATAGGCATTTCTGTAAGTGAACAAACTTCCCGCATCTTCTCTTTTGTTTCAATATATATCCGGTGAATGATGACTTCATACTTTACGGATTGCGTGATATAATGCAGGAAATATATAAAGAGAAAAA
Organism: Chitinophagales bacterium; assembly: GCA_038245585.1. Taxonomy (GTDB): domain Bacteria; phylum Bacteroidota; class Bacteroidia; order Chitinophagales; family Chitinophagaceae; genus JAFDXJ01. The sequence continues at coordinate 6,473 of JBBRSI010000004.1, read as the reverse complement.
TATCAATGATCGTAAGTATAATGAGGAAATAAGTACTGATAGCAGGGATATAAATGCCTGAGTCAATATCGCGAATTGTACTCAGAAGAAATAGTGCAAATACAATTGTGCCGATATAAATTCCTAAAACAATCTGCTGAAAACGGTTCCCAATAAGCCTGTCTAAAATGCGATTGCTCATTTGCGAAGCCGTCTGGTTGAGAATGATCATCACCATTGAAAAACTGAAAACTGCAAGGGATATGAGCCCGCTCACAACGGATGAAATGATACTCCGCGCGGTGGAAGCATCTTTCAAACTGAACCAGGTGAGTTGTGCTTTAAAATGTTTTCCTGTTTCTGAAAAATCAAAACGCACCATTATAATTGCCAAAGCCAAAAATGATAAAGCAATTATTGCAGGATAAAATGCAATACTCCTTATAATTTTCAGGTAGCGGTTGTTGAACCAAATTTTTATTCTATCAAGCATACAATTATTGAGAAATAAAGATATTCTAAAAAATCAAAATTGATTTTTTATAGCATATTAATTTTCACTTTTTAATTTTCAAGAATAATGAGCAAAAAAATTCCCGGTGTGTAAAATTTGCACCGGGAATATAGCATTGTTATATCTGTTAGGCGTTTTTCTTATAGGTTACCAACAGCACAATTCCTGCTACAACAGCTATGCCTCCGGCATAATTTGGCCAGTCAATAGTTTTTTCGCTAGTCTTATTTATTTCAACTGGGCCTATATTAGCCACATTTTCTTTTTGGGTAAAACTGATATTTCCAAAGACAAGCATCAATATTCCCACGACAATTAAAATAATTCCAAATACTTTCATAATAGTTTTTGAGAGATATTTATAAAAATACCATGCCATAAAAAATTTATTTAAAAAAATAAATAAATCTAAATTTCAGAACTGAGGAAATTTTTTTCTAAATGAACATATCTTAAACTTCAAATTAATAATTCAATCAGGGAAGTTGAACAGAATCTGAAATCTTTTTTTCTTAAAATTGAAACATGCACCTCGAAAAAAAACGCAAACTAAATGTTCAGTTTGCGTTTTTGTATAGAGTTAGATAAATTATAAACTCGCCATATCAATTACAAAACGATATCGCACATCACCTTTCAGCATACGTTCATACGCCTCATTGATTTCACTAATTTTAATTACTTCCACGTCACTTACAATATTATGTGCTGCGCAATAGTCCAGCATTTCCTGGGTTTCAGGCAGGCCGCCTATAAGTGAACCGGCGAGACTTTTCCTTCCAAAAATAAGATTACCAGCAGGAATTTGGGCAGGAGTAGGAGGTACACCCACACATACCATTACGCCATTTGTTTTTAGCATACTCAAATAAAAATTATAATCGTGCTCTGCAGAAACTGTATCCAAAATAAAATCAAAATAATTTTGTACTGTTTTTACCTGCGCTTCATCACTTGTGAGAACAAATTTGTGCGCGCCCAATTCTTTCGCATCTTTTTCTTTCGACGCTGTATGGCTGAGCATCGTTACTTCAGCACCCATGGAAGCAGCCAATTTTACACCCATATGTCCAAGTCCCCCGAGGCCCAGTATACCCACTTTATCACCTTTGCCGACCTTCCAGTGGCGAAGGGGTGAATAGGTGGTAATGCCTGCACAAAGCAATGGTGCAACGGCTTCCAGCGGAAGTTTGTCAGATATTTTCATTACAAATTCTTCGCGTGCAACGATCTCTTTACTATAACCGCCATACGTCATACCACTACCATCTTTTTCAGGACTGTTATAAGTGCCCGTCATTCCTGACTGGCAAAATTGTTCCAGGCCGGCTTTGCAATTTTCACACTCGCGGCAACTGTCCACTAAACAGCCAATGCCCGCAAGGTCACCTGCTTTGAATTTTTTTACATCATCTCCCACAGCCAGTACACGTCCCACTATTTCATGTCCGGGAACAACAGGATACGTAGTATTTCCCCATTCGTTCCGGGCAGTATGCAAATCACTATGACATACGCCACAATATAAAATTTCAATGTGAACATCATTGGGCCGGAGTTCCCGCCTGGTTATTTGATGCGGCGCTAATGGACTGTCAGAAGCCTGCGCTGCATATGCGTTTATATTATTCATTTTTATTTTTTTCAAATATAATGGATAAAAGACGATCATTTTAAAAGATGATGCGCTATGTAAATTATTTAACGTTCAAATATTTTGTAGGTTTGACGCAGTTAAAAAAAGCACATGAATTTTTTTGGAATGATTCGAATAGCCCGGAATGTTTTTAAGGAAATCCGTATGCAAAAAAAATACAATCATTCTTTTTTAATCCCATACCTGGATGAACTTGAAAAAAAATATAATGGTCAATTTCCATCCGAACAAAGACAAAAGATTTTAAATTATTATGGGATTTTTATAACAGCATTTCTTTGCAGCAGTTATAAAAAATTGGCCGGTTCCTCATTGAGTTTAGAAGAACGAAAACGGGCAACCCTTTTTGGTATTCTCACACCGGTAGGCGATGATCTTTTTGATTTGGATAAATTGGATGAAGCAGCCATCCGGCAAATCACCTTTCATCCTGAAACGTATAACGCACAAACCTTTTCATCGAAAGTGGCAAAGGAAATTCAAACGTATTTACTCACACATGTGCCGCAAAGGGATGCCTATATTTTAGCATCAAAAAATGTATTGGATATACAGGGAGAAACGATCAAACAAACAGATACAAACACCAGTATCGAAGAAACGAAACGAATCACTTATACGAAAGGCGCGGTTTCTGTAATCATTTATCATCAATGCCTGGATGAAGCGGCAGATGAGCAAATGCAGGAAGCATTATTTTATGTTGGAAGCCTTTACCAGTTAGGGAATGATATTTTTGATTTGTATAAAGATGTTCGGGATAATATTTATACATTGGTAAATACTTGTGATGATTTCAGTGCTTTTAGAAAATCCTTCCTGGAGAGAGTTGCGATACAAAATAAAAAAATAATGAGCTTGCCGTTTCCTGACAAAAATAAAAAGGATTTTTGCGTAGTAATGAATACCATTAATGCAAGAAGTATGGTTGCGCTGGATCAGTTTGCGCAATACCAGCGGAAGAAAGGTGGAAAAATAAATTGGTGGTGGGAAGACAGAAAAACTATGATCACCGATATGGAAAAGCCCATGAATTTTTTGAAATGGCTACACTATTGTTATACATTGCCCAAAATGATTTCAACCCAATAAAAAGCATGCGAAAAATATTTTTTATATTAATTTTTCATTTGCCTGTATCTATGATTTTTGCGCAAAGCAAAGATTCTTTATTAATGCACGATCTCATCCGGGACATTGCTGTCATGCAGGTTTCAACGGATGGAGAATTTTATGCAGGCATGTTTCCAACTTTCCGGGAGTGTGGAGGTGCGCCACATAATTATCAACCCGATAATAATATTTTTTTTACAGCGATTGCTGCTTTTGCTTTTAAAAATATGCAGTCTTACCTCAATGAAAGTGATCAGCCAATTGCAGAAAAAATTATTCAAAATATACAAACCGTTTATCCATATTATAAAAACAAGAACAACGAGCCTTTTTATAATTTCTGGCCAACTTTTTCGCCCATCATGCCGCATACTTATTATTTTAAATATTTAAAAAATGTATTTGGCCAGGGCGAAGATGCAGATGATAGCGTGATGATATTAATGACTGACGACAGCAATGACAGCACAGCAGATTTGCTGAAAAAAAGATTAATTGAAACGAGTAATTTATATAAACCATCACGCAAAATAATTTCAACCTATAAAAATTATCGCGATATTCCTGCGTACAGTACGTATTTAGGATTGCGCATGACACCCGATTTTGATTTTGCAGTGCATTGCAATGTGTTGTATTTTATGTATCAAAAAAATCTGGACTGGAATAAACAAGACAGCGCTACATTATCACTTGTAGCACAAATGGTGAAGAACAGGGATTACATGAAAGCACCGGTTTTCATTTCACCCTATTATGTCAAATCACCTATTCTTATTTATCATTTGACAAGGTTGATGGGCGTATATAAAATTCCAGAACTCGAACAATATAAATCACAGATCATTGCAGATATTAAAACATTGTTGCCTGAAAGTACAAACATAATGGATCAGATTATCCTGCGAACTTCTTTACTAAGATTAGGTGAAGCCGCGCCACCACTGGATATTCCATCCATTGCAGATTTCGAAAAAAGCAATCAGCAGCAATATGTTTTTTTCCAGGCCAGGGCTGCATTTTCTTATCCTGTTTTACTCAAACAAATTTTTCTGCACTGGAGTTATATTTACTATTATTTTTATTGCCCGGCTTATAACAAAACTTTATGGTTGGAATATTTAGTAGAAAAAAATAGAGATTCTCATATTTAAAGCTTTTTATTTTTTTCATCATTATTATTTTTGATTTAATGGAATAAGATTTTTAAAATAAAATTATTTAGAGCATGTTCCGAAGGAACATTTTATGGGTAGAAAAATATCAAATTATTTACGTTGAGTTCCGGAGGAACGCTTTGTGCTATGGGTTTCTGAAGTTGTTACTCAGGTTTGTACTCATGGAACAATTCAAAAAAAATGTTTTAGAATTGGAGTGTATAATTTTAAAAAATATAAAATTATGAACCTTAATTTATGTAGAAATGTATAATAAAAATTCTTTGATCTTGCTGAAAAAAGCACTCGATAAATTATCATCCGGTTTTAGTGATCTGCCTGCATTTAAAGAAAGTGTTTCATCGAATGTTGAAGAAATTTTAATGCAGGCAGCTGAAAGAATGAAAAATAATTTCCCTTATTTCCATCCTTTATATGCAGGGCAAATGCTCAAGCCGCCGCATGAAATAGCACGGCTTGCTTATATGCTCTCGATGTGGATCAATCCCAATAACCACGCGCTTGACGGAGGAAGAGCAAGTTCTGAAATGGAAAAAGAAGCCGTTGCAGAAATTGCTTTGATGTTTGGTTGGAAAAAATATGTTGGCCATTTAACGAGTAGTGGCACATTTGCAAATTTAGAAGCACTTTGGATTGCGGGTAAAATTCATCCACAAAAAAAAATCGCTGCATCAGAACTTTCCCATTATACACATGAACGCATTTCAGATGTATTGAAATTACCTTTTGTAAAAATTGCCTGTGATAAAAATGGCATGATGGATTTAAAGAAATTAGAAACACAATTGAAAAAAGGTAAGATCGGGACGCTTGTTGTTACGATGGGTACCACAGGTATTGGTTCTGTTGATCCTTTGTCTGAAATTTTAGAACTACAAAAAAAATATTCTTTTCGCATTCACCTGGACGCCGCGTATGGCGGCTATTTCAGGCTTTCTGAGAATTTATCAGAAAATACTTTAGCAAAATATACATTGATGCAAAAAGCGGATAGCATTGTTATCGATCCGCATAAACATGGCTTACAGCCTTATGGTTGTGGCTGCATTTTATTTAAAGATCCGGCGATGGGAAAATATTATAAACACGATTCTCCGTACACTTATTTTAGCAGTACTGATTTGCATTTGGGAGAAATTTCTTTGGAGTGTTCCCGTGCAGGCGCTGCTGCTGTTGGCTTGTGGGCTACACAAAAATTATTTCCATTAATACATGGTGGTGAGTTTTCCAAAAATATTGGTCGTTGTCATGAAGCCGCAATGATGTTATATGAAAAGATCAATGCGCATAAAAAATTCATTGCATTACAAGAACCCGAAATTGATATAGTGATTTGGACACCGTTAAAAAAATCTATTAGCGCAATCAGTAAAACTTCCAAAAAGATTTTTGAAAGAGCAGCCGCAAAAAATGTGCATCTTGCCTTGCTCAATTATCCTGTAAGATTGCTGCCAAAGCATTGGGATAATATTATAATAGATGAAGACCATGTTACCTGTTTGCGCTCTTGTTTAATGAAGCCGGAACATTTGGATTGGGTAGAAGAGATTTGGAAGGTTGTGGAAGAAAGTTTGTGAATGTGATGAACAAATGCGTATGTGTAAATGAGCAGGGGAGAAAGTTTTATAAATTACTCATAAAAAATGAAATACTTATTAAAACTGGTAAAGTGGCCATAGTGAAGAAAATTAAATAATCATCTTTGAATTCATTCTTTGATCCAAAATATTTAATTAAAAAAAACATGCTGGAAATGAAGGCAGTAAGTGCCATGAAAATGATAAATATTACTGTAGAGTAATTGCTAGCTATTTTTAAATTTGTAGTTTTTATGAAAGTTAAATAAAAGAATAAGGTCCAGCTCAAAAGATACAATACTAAAAATGTACTTGGGAGTGCTTAATTAAGTGTGTCATTGTTTGATAATCGATCCCCGAATTTTATTGTTAGTTCCGTTCTTACTGCTGCCCATCCGAACATTTGTCCGTGCCATTTGGTATTTGCATTTATAGTTGCAAGATAGATTTGTTTT